>CAKZQO010000134.1 GCA_937140905.1 uncultured Spirochaeta sp. | reverse complement strand
ATGGGCGGTGGAGTGGAGTCGATCGATCGCTTCGGTGGCGATATCAACTGCGCTGTGGAATCCAAAGGTCACGTCGGTTCCCCAGATATCGTTGTCGATCGTCTTGGGAAGACCGATGATATTGAGACCCTCTTGCTTTAAAAGATTTGCTGTCTTATGGGTGCCATTCCCTCCCAACACCACCAAACAGTCTAAGTTCAACCGATGATAGTTCTCGATAATCGCTTCAGGTTTCTGTCTGCCTAGGGAAGAATCCTTGGGAGCGTCTTTGTCCAGTTTGAAAGGTTTTTCCCGGGAAGTCCCCAGAATTGTCCCCCCTTGGGTGAGGATTCCACTGAAATCTTCTGGTCTGAGTAAGCGAGCGTTTCCCTCGATCAGCCCCCTGTACCCTTCGGAGATGCCAATGATGGTCATGTTATAGGTAAAGTGGGCGGCTTTCGCTACCCCACGAATGGCAGCATTCAACCCGGGGCAATCTCCACCCGAGGTAAGGATACCAAAGGTTCGGGTTGCCGGCTTTTTCATGGAGGATCCTTTCAATTCGATTCCGAGTCCGGATACTTGGACGCGATAGCCTTGATATTGGGAAGGACTTCGAAGAAGATTTCCACAAGTTCGGGATCGAACTTCGTACCCGCTAGTTTCCGCATTTCCGCCAGAACCTGTTCTTCCGTCCAAGCCTCCTTGTAGATGCGGTGTGATACGAGAGCGTCGTACACATCGGCAATGGAAACGATTCGACCGAATAGGGGTATCTCTTCCCCTTTCAAGCCTCTCGGTTTTGCCTTCCGTAACTGATCCGGATCGGCCGTATCGATATCGATCTTTCCGGGGTACCCGCTACCATCCCAGTTTTCGTGGTGGGTCAGGGCTACCAGTTGTGCCAGTTCGTCGAACTCCGATTGCTTGTCGATGAACAGGCGGGCTCCCATGTACGTGTGGGATTTCATGATCTCGTACTCGTCATCGGTGAAACGGGCGGGTTTTTTCAGGATCACATCCGAAATGGCTACCTTGCCTACGTCGTGAAGCATAGCGGCCATCCGTAAGTTGTCCCGTGTTTTTTCGATTTCCCTCTGGGGAAGGTTGCGTTTTTGGGCCCATCGTTCATAAATCTCCACCGCGTACCCCGCCACACGGTTTACATGGGGTCCTGTTTCTTTGGGATCCCGAAGCTCTGCCATACGGATCATCCGAAGGAGGATGGCCCGGGTCATCTGAGCCCGTTGGAGAGCGGTGGACACATTGGTAGCGAAGTGGAGAACCAGCATTTCGTCTTCTTGGGTGAAGGGAATTACTTTGCCATCCGTATCCTTCGCGTTAATCATCTGTAGTACCCCGAGTATTTCCCCCAAATTTGTACGGATGGGTACGGTCAAGTTGGAAACGGTTCGGTAACCCGATATTCGGTCGTAGGAAGGATCGAAGCTGTAGGGAGCATCGGGCGGGATGTTGTACACGTCTGGGATGTTTACTGCCGAACCAGTGCTGGCCACGTATCCGGAGATCGTCTTGGGATTGATCTTTACCTTGAAAACCTTGTAGATCAGTTTCTGGCCAGGGGGCAGGGTCTTCTGGATCGTATCGTTCTGCGCATACTGGATGACCAGGTGGTCCCCATCCTTGATGTAGATGGATCCGGCATCCGCATTTACAACTTTGCGAGCTTCGTATAGGATCCGTTCCAGCAAGATATCCAGGTCGTGAATCTTGTGGAGTTCGGAATCTAGTTCGATGATTTGTTTTAATTTCTCCGGATCGGATTGCGGCATCGTGTTTCCCATCATAGAAGAGTGTGCTAGAATATGTCAAGTTTACGTAGCGTGACATATTGGATAAAATGTATTCTCATTCGAATTCCCCACCCTTCCTTAGTGTATATATCGGCATGTGTGGCTGTCTTTCCTCTATTTTTTCTACCGGCGGAAACAAAGATCGAACGGTGGGACCCCAATACGATCATGTACCTGTCGGTTTGGGGTTTGCATTTAGTCTATGCCGTCTATAAAACTTTAAGGGATTTCATCCTCGGCCCTGAGTACAGGGTATCCAAGCGAATGGACACATTCTTAAAAAATCACCCCCTCGCAGAACCTCCCATCGGGGGAGAGGAGGTGCTCCTTGCTCTCGCAGGAATCGGATTCCTGTTCAGCTACGTCTTCGCGGCAAACGCGAATCTCGATTACGTGCAGTGGTTCATTAGAAGTGGGGGTAATTTGAAACTTGCCCCTGATAGCCGAACCGAGAGACTGGTGGCTTTCCTCCGGTATGGACCTCTCCTTATCGCCGGGATTTGGGTGTATATCCGGAACGCCGCAAATCGTATGCCGGATTCCTGGCGGTTACCCATGGTCCTTTTCAGTTCCCTCCTCACAACGCTTTCCTTTCCTTCCTTTTTCCATCTGGATGGGTATGGAGCACTTGCTTGGGTAGCCTTAATTCCCCTCTTTTCTGTGTTTGTTCGATCGGACCGGAAGGCAACCGTGTTCTACGGCACCGTGTACGGAACCTACACGTCTACCCTGATCAACTTCTGGCTGGGGACCTTCAGTCTTGTATCCCTACAGGTGATCATTCTCATTCAGGGGGCGTTCTACTTTCTCTTCATGATCCTAGGCGCTCCCCTCTTACAAAGGGTGGGGCCTCCGTTTCGATTCGTTCTGCTGGCGTCCTTATTCACCCTCTTTGAGTATGCCCGATCCAGTGGCTTCCTAGGGTATCCATGGGGTCTAGTGGGGGCTTCACAGTACCAGTGGCCTGTGATCCTACAGGTGGCCGAGTTTACCGGGGTCTGGGGGGTATCGTTCCTGATTTTTCTCTGGAATGCCGCTTGCGCAGAACTGGGGAAGGCGAGATGGGAAGGCCGTGCGCATGTGGTTCTTTTCAGCGCTTTTTTGATCCTTGGAGCTCTATTGTACGGGGTTTGGATTGTGAGAGAGAATATGGAGCCATGGATTTCATCTTCACCCGTAAAGGAGCCTTCTTTAAGGATCGCTTTGATCCAGCAGAATACCGATCCCCGGAAAGACGAGTACAGGAAAACCTTCGAAGTATTGAAGAGACTGACCGATGGGGCGTTGCGGAATAAAGAGAAAGGCCCTAACGAGAAAACCATAGGGCCATCCGTGGATCTGGTGGTGTGGTCTGAAACGGCCTTTGTTCCCAACATTCGGCGGTGGAGCAGGGAGGATCCGGAAAAGTTCGAGCTAGCTCGATTAGTTCGGGATTTTCTTGCCTACCAGAAAACTCTCGGGACCTATCTCATCACGGGTAACGATGATTATGAAGTGGTGTCGAGGGAAGGATCGGAGGAGGTTCGTAAGAATTACAACGCAGCCGTGTTCTTTTCCTCGGATGGATCGATTCGAGGGGTGTACCACAAGAACAAGCTTGTTCCGTTTACCGAGTATTTCCCCTATGAAAAAGAGTTCCCCTGGGTGTACAAAGCCCTACAGTCCTTCGATGTGCATTTCTGGGAACCCGGGACAGAACAGACCGTATTCCAGCATCCTCAGTTCCGGTTCTCCACTCCCATCTGTTTCGAGGACGTGTTCCCCAACCTTGTGCGGGGATTCGTGCGAAAAGGAGCGGATCTGATCATAAATATTTCCAACGATTACTGGTCCCTTACCCCCGTAGAGGGGAAACAGCATGCCATCCACGCGTTACTGCGAGCCGTGGAGAATCGCAGGCCCCTTCTCCGGGCTACCGCTTCTGGGTGGACCCTCTATGCGGATCCGTGTGGGAGGATTCTCTCCTCCCTGCCACAGTACGAGGAGGGAGCGCTGTTGGTGGAAGTGCCTTTGAAAGGAGAATTACAATTACGGGTGGGAGCGCAAACTTTCTACACCCGGTATGGAGACTGGTTTCCCCTGTTCTGCGGGGCGGTGATCCTCCTTCTTATGGGTATGTCTTTCCTGCAATTCCGACTGACGAGTGTTCATGATCAGCATCTGTAAGCGGTTCTCGATGTTGGCAAAACTGGTATCTGGATCGTAGTCGAGGGGTAGAATCTGAATATCCGGATACTCCTCTTTGAGTCGTTTCATCACCCCCCGGCCACAAATGTGGTTGGGTAAGCACCCAAAAGGTTGTAGCACCACGAAGGCTTTCACTCCCTTGGAAGCGTAGTGGAGGATTTCTCCTGGGATGAGCCAACCCTCTCCTGAGGTGAAGGTTCGATGCATGATGGGATCCGTATGAGCGGCAATCTCGGGGAGCCGGGTAGAACGTTGGTAGAGGGGATGCTTTCCCGCGTACCTTTCGAGCTTGTCCAGAGCATAATCGAAAAGCCCTTCGGTTACGTAGGAGGCAATACCTTCTAGGAAGGGGTACCGCACGTGGAAGTCCCGCATCTCGCTAATCTTTCGTAGGTAGTCTCTACGGAACACGTCGGCCATCCGGGGTAGGATCACCTCCATCCCGTGCTTTTCCAAGTACTCTTCCACGTAGAAGTTGGAACCTGGGTGGTAGTTCAATAGGTATTCCCCAATGATAAAGACCCGAGGTCGGGGAATGGAACGATCATAGGGAATGTGGCAGAAGGACTCTATCCCTTCCTTGAAGGCCCGGATGGCTCGCCGAATACTCTGTTCCAACCCTGTGGCTATGTTCTCGATTACTTGGGTGAACACCCGATCGGTTTCCCCCTTGTTCTTTTCGTAAGGACGGATCTTTCTTCGGAGTTCTTCCAGGATGTCCATCATAACCAATCCCCAGAGCATCCGGAGTTCGAAACCTGTTCCCAGCTTGAACCCTGGGTACATGTTGCGGGTGTCCAGCTTGTCGGTGGTGATGATGGGCACCTGTGGGTAGCCCGCTTCATCCAGGGCTTTGCGGGCCAAGGCCGCGTAGTGGGCCAGCCGACAGTCGCACTGGTACTTGGCAAGGCCTAGTACAACCGAGTCGGGGTCAAACTGCCCACTCTGGAGGGCCGCCAAGCACTCCCCTATGTTCATCTGGGCAGGGAAGCAAATATCGTTATGAACGAACTGTTTTCCCAGTTTTATCGCTTCCCGACCTCCTAAGGGTAGAGGTTCTACCCGGAACCCTTGTTTCCGGATGGCTGCCGTGGCGATCCGGCAGAAGGCTTTCGAAACGTTGGGCACCAGGATCGTCTTTGTCTTCCATTGGCTACGGGTGAACTTGACGGGGTAGGGATCTCCCAGTTCTCGAGGGGAGATCGATAGATGGGCTTTCCTTCGGGTCCGGATGGTTTCGATGAAGGATTTTACCCGGAGGGATAGGGGACCTACCGCATCCCCCTCGTCCAACTTTAGAATGAGGGGATCCTTCCGGGAGATCTCGTTCATCAATCGGATGATCTCATCGGTAAGGATCGCATCGTGGCCGCATCCGAAACTCACGATCTGAACGTACTCTAGTTCCTCTATTTGAGCGGCCCGAATAGCACCTGAGAGCATCCGGGCATGAAAATTGTTAGTGACTTCGACCCGTACCCGGGAAAGGTCAGTTTCCCATAATCCAGGTACCGCTTCCAGGGGAAGCACGGGAACCCCAAGGCGGGTAAAGTATCGGGAAAGATCATGGTTCACCAGAGGGTCCGAATGGTAGGGCCGACCCGCTAGTACCACAGCAAAGGTCCCTTCTTTTTGACACCGTTCCAGAAGGATCCTCCCCTCGGACTGAAGGGTCTCGAGGAAACTACGCATTGCCCCGTCGCCTTGCTGGATAGCTTGCTTCGTGAGGGCGGAGGGGATTCCGAAGGTCTTCTGCATGAACTCGATGATCTGGATATCCCGGCTTGTCTGATCGAACCAGTGAAACAGAGGTACGTCGTAGGGGACTTTCCACCTTCGGGCAGGGTCATCGCTGTACCGTACTACCAGGGGGTATCCTTTCACCACGGCGCAGACATGATCGCTGGTAGAGGCGGTATTTTCCGAGGGCATCCGGATAATGGAGGGCATGAAGATCCGATCCACCTTCTTTTCGATGAGGGAATGGATATGTCCATGGACGAGTTTAGCGGGAAAACACACGGTGTCAGAGGTAACAAAGGGAAGGCCCTCTTCGAAGAGACGCCTGGAACTCTTTTCGGAGAGAACGACCCGGAATCCAAGGGCAGTCCAGAAGGTTCTCCAAAAGGGAAGGCTATTCCAGAACTCGAGGGCCCGGGGAATCCCAATGGTGATAGGTTTCGGCTCTTGCAGGAGGGTCACGGGGTACTCCTTGAAAAGGAGTTCTTCCCTCTTTCGGAATAGATCGGGTACTTCCTGAAGTTTCCTGCTCGCTTCTTTCAGACGAGCTTTCACCTCTTCGGTGTTCGGTTCCCCTATCACCTCCCCCCGTTCGCACCGGTTCCCCGTAATGTAGGTACCTCCGTTGGAAAAACGGATAACGGTACGGTTACAGTTGTTGGCGCAGAAGGGGCATGTTACTTGAGATTCCCGAGTGTATGAGAAACTCTGTAATCCTTCGAATCCGATGAAGGTGGAGCGGAAGGGGGAATGAGTTTTCTCTTCTATTTCGCGGACGAACTCTCGGGTGAGGAGGGCGATGCCGATAGCCCCCATTTCTCCGGGATAGGGGGCTCGGACCACCTTCTTCCCCGTGTACTGTTCCAAGGCTCGTAGGACCGCATCGTTCTTGAAGGTGCCCCCTTGGACAACCAACGTTTCTCCCAAGGCGGAGAGGTTGGGGATCCGGATCACTTTGGTGAATACGTTCTCGATAATGGAACGGCAGAGCCCCGCCATGATGTCTTGGGGACTTTTCCCGTTCTTCTGCTCGGTGATGATGGTGCTGTTCATGAACACGGTACACCGGCTTCCCAACTCCGCGGGATTCTTGGAACTAAAGGCAGCCTCGGCGATTTCGGACACGGGGAAGCCAAGGGATTTGGCAAAGTTCTCTAGAAAGGATCCGCACCCGGCAGAGCAAGCTTCGTTAAGAATGATGCCGGTGACAATTCCCTCGGATAGGGAAATGGCTTTCATATCCTGTCCACCGATATCAAGAATATAGGTGGCATCGGGCACGTACGTACGGGCTGCCGTGGCATGGGCTACTGTTTCTACGGTATGGAAATCCGCGCCAAAGGCTTTGGCAAAGAGGTTCTCCCCATATCCCGTGGTTCCTACTGCCCGTATCCGTAGCTCTACCCCCAAACGTTGGTACCGTTCGTAAAGATCCAGTAGAGCCTTCTGCATGACCTGCAAGGGCTCTCCTTCGTTGTTCGCGTAAAAGCTTTCTATGAGGTTTTCCTCTTCATCCATCAGAACGAACTTGGTCGTGGTGGAACCAGCGTCGATTCCCAGGTAGGCAGAGAGAGGAATGGGTTGGCTATGCTTTATGGAACTACTATCAGTCAGCGATAGGGCTTTTCCTTTCGCAGCCAGGTACCTTTCCAAGGTGGGTGGAGGGGGAAGCCGGTGCCGATCCTGGAAGGCTTCCCGTTCGGCCTTTGAGAAGAAGAAGCTCCTAGAACCAGAGAGAGGACCCTCCTGCAAGGTTTCCCGGAAGGTCGAGAGGACTTCCAGGGCCTGGGATGGTAAGAACTCGGAAGGGTAGCCCCGGAATAGGGTTCCGATGGAGAGGGCGGTTCCCAGCGCCACGAAGATCTCGGGACGCTCGGGTCGGATCAGATCGTGGGCAGCCAACCCCAATCGTTCTCCGAATACCCGGATTAGAGTAGGGTTGAAGGTGAGGGGGCCTCCTTCGAAGAGTAGGGGAGGTCGAAACTCCAAGCCTTGAGCCAGTCCCCCGATGGTCTGCTTGGCTATGGCATGGAGGGCTGATAGGGCGATGTCTTCCCGACTGGCTCCCTGGTTCAAAAGAGGTTGGATATCTGTTTTGGCAAACACGCCGCAACGGCCCGAGATATCGTACACATGGGTTCCCCGGGATGCGAAGGTCTCGAACTCTTCTACCGGGATTTTCAATAGATGGGCCACCTCATCGATGAAGGCTCCGGTTCCGCCCGCGCAGCTTCCATTCATTCGCATGTCGCCTGCCGTGATGTTGCCTGTCTTCTCGTCATGGTAGAAGAATACGATCTTCGCGTCCTGGCCGCCTAATTCCACTGCCACGCGGGTCTGTGGATAGAACCGCTTCACAGCGATGGAGTTGGCCACTACTTCCTGGATATAGAAACCATGGACGAGGTTTGCTAGGGTTCTTCCCCCACTGCCGCACACGGCTAGGCGAAACTCGGCTTGGGGAAATCGATCGAAGATTTCCCTCAGTACGGAAGCGGCCGTTTCGATCTGTCGAGCGTTGTGTCTGAGGTAGGTGGAGTAGAGGGGTTGGGTACCCTCTGCCTCTAGGACCACAGCTTTTACCGTAGTTGAACCTATATCGAGACCAATCCAGAGTTCCATCGTGTTTCCTTATTTAAGTCGTTTTCGGAGTTTTCGGAGGTTTACTTTTGGGGTAGAAGAGGGGTGTGTCGATCTAAGTAGAGTCTTTTTGTGGTGACGGGAGAATAGGATCAGGAGGATGCTTCCGCCGAGGATCATGAGAAAACAGAGAACCTGGCCAGTGGAAAAGTTCCATGGGGTAAGGAGAAGGTACGGGGGATTATCTACAGGGGAGAGACGGATCACGAAGCCCAAGTCTGCGTCGGGCTGCCGAAAGTATTCGATGAAGAATCGCACCACCCCGTATCCGATGACGTAAGCCCCAATGAGGAAACCAGGGAAGGGCTTCCGTTTCCGAAAGACGAACCAGAGGATACCCCAGAGAAAGATCCCTTCGAAAAAGGCTTCGTACAGTTGGGAGGGATGTCGAGGGAGGTTCACCAGGGTGAGAGGAGAAGAGAACTCGATTCCTGCTTTCTGCGCTATGGCCAGAATTCGGGGATCCCGCAAGGGTACCTTTTCCGCGTGGGGAAAGAGCATTCCAATGGGGGAGGCCGTGACCCGACCATACAGTTCTCCATTGATGAAATTCCCTAGCCGACCAAAGGTATAGCCAAGAGGTACGGCAGCTACGATCCGATCCCCCCAATCAAGGATAGACAAACCCTTTTTTCGGCAGTAGATCACGATAGCGATTACCGCTCCGATCAATCCGCCATGATAGCTCATCCCCTGCAGACCCACGAAGCGGAACTTTTCATCGAAGGGCCAGAACACGAGGAGAGGGTTCCGTAGATATCGACCGGAAGGATCGTACAGAAACGCCGCTAGGATTCGTGCCCCTAAGAGTAGCCCTACGATGGCCCAGAAGAACAGGTTGGTGAAATCTTCGTTGGATATGGAAAGCTTTTCTTCTCGCACCTGGATCTTTATCAATAGGTAAGCGAGACTGAAGGCTACCAGGTACATGAGCCCGTACCATCGAAAAGGTAAACCGGGGATGATTTCCGGTTTCAGCCAAGAAGGGTATGGGATGTAAAGGAGAATCAGGAAATCCATGGGGATTACCTCCTATTCGAGGGGGGATTCAGTGATCCGACCGGTAGACTGATCGAACTGGATTTTAATGTTTTTCTTGGGGGATGTGAACTCATGGTACCTTCCATGGCTCTCGATCACGACTCCCGGGTACACGGTGCCTCGTACCACGATTTGGGACGGGAAATGTTCCTCGAACTTCTCCCGCAGGTTGAAGAGCTTCAAGGACAACGATTCGATCAGTTTTAGGGTCTTCAATTTTTCCTTTCGGTAAAGCTCCAGGTTGCTTCGATCTCCAGATTTTTCACATTGGTGGATCAGGGTATCCAACCGGGTTTTCGTTTCGTTGAGTTTCTTCATCTCTTTCTCTGCCAGTTCGATCTGGTCCGCTATGAGGTAGTCTTGCCCAAAGCTGATCTCCGTATGCACCCCTTTGTCCGTTCCGATCCCTGCGGCAGAAACTCCATACCGAGCTTTAATTGTCCCTCCAATGAGAAACCCTTTATCCGATACCAATTCCACTTTGCCGTTACTCTTGATGGTGCATCGAAGGCAGGCATTTTTTACCTTCACGTCTCCTACCGCCAGGACAGTGGTTTGTTCCAGGAAGGAAGCGTATACGTTCTTTTTCGTGCGCAGCACAGCTTTGCCCCCTCCTTTCACCCCTTGTTGGATGTAGATGGATCCATCGGCAGACAGGAGAGCTGCTTCCACTCCTTCTCCTATTTTTATGTCCCCCTGAGCCATCACGTAGAATCCCGACATAACGGATCCGGAAATCACCACGGAGCCAGGAAACTTGACGTTTCCCGTACTCAGATCGATGTTCCCTTTGATTATATGAGATTCCTGAATGAAGATCCGCTTTTTATCATAGAGGAGCTCGCCGTTTACCTCTGCGATCAGAATATTCTTGCCATCCCGTTGCTCTGTTCGGATCCCCGGCCCGATCTCCAGATTGAACGGGGTGGGTGCTTTGGCAGGAATGGGTTTCCCTGTGACGTCCCAGCCATCCTGTGGAGGGGTGTCAGGGGGAAGCACTTCGGCGATGAGGTCTCCCGCTTTCACCGTGGTGATAAGGTCCCGGTTTTTGTAGTCGGCGGAACCATCACTTCGTATGGTAACCTTTTCCTGACCAGCCAGTTTAATGAGGAACTTGATCTGATTCGCCCCTCCCTCTTGGGGAAGTTGACCGAAGGCTATGGGGAGTTCTACTACCGGTTTTCCCTTCTGTACCCGTTCCAGGGCGTCAAGGATCAAGTCCTCCCGTAGACCTTTCACGATTCCGGACCGTTCGATCTCTTCTCGAACCCACTCGGCTGTGATGGGTTTACCCGTTCCTTCGGAAGGCATGAGGGTAAGGAAGCCTTCCATCCGATTGGGTGAAAGGGTAACCTTTACCTCCCCGTCTTTGTGAGGACGAACCCGGAGTTGGATCCCTTCATCCGTGGTGCGTTTTTCCAGGATCCCATCCACCGTGGCAATGAGGACATTTTGCTTTTTCTCCAGGTTTTCGTATAGGATGAGGCTGGGATCCTTTCCCGGAATCCCAGGTATAGAGTTTCCGTACACATCTACCCCGGGCTGACCAGGAATCATGGGACTAAGAACCAACACCCGCTGGTCCTTCACTACAGGCCCTGCTTCCTGGACAGATTCCAGAGGGAATATGGAAATAGAGGGAATCGCGCTGAGGGCTTGGGGATTCTCGAGAGCGGCCTTCTTTAGCTCTTCCCACTTTTTTTGATCGTAGAACTGAACCGACCATTCGAACTTCCGATCAGGTCCTTGGGTAGGTGGTTTGCCTTCACAGAGAAGGTAGTCCTTCAATTCAGAGGAAGGTCCCTGATAAAAAGCAAGGATATCCGTTTTGATCTTTTCGAAGTTCAATCCTTTGAGGTTGCTGTTCTTGATGAGGGTTCCTACTTCCTTCAACGAAAGGGGTTTTCCCTTTCCCCTTCCTTTTCTCAAGTAGAGGAAAGCTTTCAGTTTGTCCTCGGTGACACGGATCTCTACTTTGGCATCGGCCGATTGACTGATAGGGACCTTCTGTACAGGTTTGCCGAAGGAAAGAATATGCCTTAGAAGGGCATCCATCTCTTCAGAGGGGATGAGGAGTTCCCGCGAATAGGGAAGTTTTTCGGCAGCAGATAGGATCTCGTCTGGCGAGGGTAAGCGGGCTTCCCGGTTCCCGGGAGTGAAGCTCAGGTAGCAGGTGGCCTTGTCGTCCGATAAAGACACCTCCCAAGTGTGGGGTTGGAAGGGGATAATCTCGGCCCAGTTCTTTCCCCATCGGACAAAGCCTGTCTGTTGGGCGATCAGTTCTCCATTTTTCTTTTCGATACCCCTTCCCGCGTACACGTAGGGTTCGATCAAAGGTTCGAAGGGGATAGTGGCTCCGTTCACTCCTTTGCCGGGGATTCCCTCCTGCATGGGTTCTATGAGAGCCACCTTTTCTCCTGCCTTCACGTACCCTATCCCTAAAACTTTTGGATCCACATAGACCCGTTCCTGGACTACCTTCTTCTCGAAGGTAGTAACCGTCTCTTTCTTGGGGGGTAAGAAGGGCAGGGAGGGCTTCTTTTCGATCACTTTATCTACTTTTACCCGTTCCACTTTTTCCTGGGTAACGATAGGTACTCCGACCATCGACAGGGCAGTCTGGGCGTCCTTCTGGAGAGGTTCGGGAATGGGTAAATTCTGCCATACCGGCTTCTCGGGTTGTGGGTTCTGGGGAGGAATGCCCTTGGCTACGACGAACTCCTCAGGTGTGGAAGTTTTTTCCAATTGTTTTAAGATCTTTTCCAGGTTCTGAGGTGACACACCTTCCTTGATTCCGTTTTCTAGCAAAAGACCCATAAGGTCTTGAACGTCCATCTGAATGGTCTCGGTTCCCGGTTTGAATTGAAGGACTCCCTCGAGAAAATTATTCCGGGTCAGGATCGTGATGGTCCCTTTCAAGACAAACTTTTTGGATGGCATTCGTGAAGCCCTCAGGTTCCTTTCAGGAGGTTCATCAGCTTCGCTTTCAAGAACTGGTTCTCTTTCTTGAGTTGATTTATTTCGATCTGCTGCATCTTCACAGTCTCGATCAGATCTCCCGTGGTGAGAGCGCCGGTGTGGAGGAGTTCTTCCAGGTATTCCATCTTTGCTTCGTAATCCACCTCTGCTTCCAGCGTGGCCTCCTGGTAGGAATCGTCAATCGGAGTGATGGTGGACTCCTCTTCCCCTTCGGCCTGAATCAGCTTGTCGGCGATTCGTTTGATAGCCGTGGAAAGGATCGACTGGGGTTTGTAGATCAGGATAGGTAACCGGGATCCTAATGCGATATCCTGCAGATCATCCCGATAGATGATTCCCAGATGTTCCAGGTCGATATTGAGGTACTGCTGGCAGGAACGGCGAAGTTTGTGGGCTTTTTCCGCATCCCTAGGGTCCTCTACCATGTTGAGGACCAGACGGGGGCGAAAATTCTGGATGTTCCGTTGGAAGGTGTCGTAGGTTTCCAGGTCCCGGGATCGGATTTGTTCCAGAAGCTTGGGGATATAGATACTTTGCAGGGCGGTTCCCTCTTTCCGTAAGCTTTCCAAGTACTGATGGGCTTCGGATTTCTTTTTCATCGACTGCCCTAGGATGCGGAAGACCGTATTCTTCAAGAACAAATATGCATTCACTGTGGCAATGGGGGTAGGCGCGGTAATCACGATTCCCCGCCCCGCAAATAGAAAAAAATCCAGCACTAAGTTGTGTGAGCCCGCCCCTAGGTCGATGATGAGGTAGTCTGCCTCAAGAGACAGAAGAGCCCTTCGAATCTTCTGCCTTTGGTGTGCGGTGATGTTGGCTGCACCGGGGATTTCTCCATCTCCAGGAATGAACCATACATTGGGATATTCTGTCTCGAGAAGGATGTCGGAAAGCCGAAGATCCGGACGGTTGATGAACGCCCCTACCCCACCCTCGGCAGGAGGGATTCCTAGCATGAGGTGGAGGTTCGACCCCCCTAGGTCCAGATCGCAGAGTACCACCCTCTTTCCCGCCTGTCCCAGAGCGAGGGCAAGGTTTGCCGCTAGAAGAGTCTTTCCTACCCCTCCCTTCCCGCTTGCGATAGGGATTATGTGCATCTAGGGCTCCTGTTGATGGGGATAGAATATCAGAAATAGAAGAAAAAGAAAATCGATCCATCCAATAGTAATGGGAACGGTCATCCCCCATCGAAGGGATTTGTCCATGCCTGCCGAGGGGAGAAAATAAATGAAAATCAGGAGAATTCCTAAAGGAATCAGTTCCAATACTTTCCCAAAAAGGAGGATAGGGCGGTAGAAAGGAATCCGTTCCGGTTGAAAGGCAGAAAGAAAGAACAGGAGCGGGATCACCAGCAGGGGTGCATTTACCCAAAGAAAATAGAGAGTATAGATGAATCTACCCCCGGGACTCGACAGGAAGGAAACGAGGGAGAAGAGGAAAATGAACCGGAATACTTCCCACAGGCAACCCAGATAGAACAGGTTCTCTTTTTTCCACATTGGTTGGAATACTACGGAGGGCTTGAGTGGTGGTCAATACGTGAAAAATACTGTACCCTATACACAAGAGTCTTGCCAAAGAGGAAAGGAACGATATGAGTGACCGTTATCCTGAACAGGATCTTTCAACGTCTTCATCAACGCCTTACAAACGGCGTATCCCCTGGGGGGGGATAAGCATTGCAACGGCTTTGATTCTGGTAAGTCTACTCCTTGCCCCAACTCTGGTAGCGCAAGCAATAGATGGGAAGACGCAAAACCTTCTTTCCTTGTTCCAATTCATCTATCTGTACGTGCAGAACAACTATGTGGACCCTGTGGATGCGGAGAAACTGATAGATGGGGCCTTGAAAGGGCTGTTCGAAAGTCTAGAAGATCCCCATTCAGCCTACCTGACCGAACCAGATATGCGCACCTTAAACGATACCACCGCGGGAGAGTTCGGTGGGGTGGGATTGTATATCAACAAACAGGTACTGCCGGAAGGAAGCAAGGAAACAGCGTCCTTCGTGGAGGTTGTTTCTCCCATTGAAGGTACCCCTGCGTATCGAATGGGAATCCAGGCGGGGGACCTTATCGTGAAGATCGATGGGGAATCCACGGAGAAACTCAGTATCGATGAAGTGGTGAAACGGTTACGGGGACAACCGGGAACTACGGTAACGGTTACGATTCGAAGGGGTCCCAGCCTTCAGTTCGATGTGCCTCTTACCCGCGCGGTGATCCAGGTGCCTACGGTACGGTACAGTATGATTCCTGGGGGGATCGGCTATATCCGCATCATTCAATTTACCCCCTACACGGACGACAAGATCCAGGAAGCGATCGAATCCTTTCAAGCTTCCGGGTACAAGTCCCTCGTGATCGATCTGCGGATGAATCCCGGAGGCCTCTTGAACTCTGTAATAGAGACGGCAGATCTGTTCTTCGACGAAGGGGTAATCGTAAGCACCCGTAGCCGGATCCCTCAAGAGAATGCCGTGTATGAGGCTAAACCAGGTTCTATTGTTCCCGGTGAGATTCCCATTGCCATACTGATCGATGGGGGCTCGGCCTCTGCTTCAGAGATCTTTGCCGGTGTGATGAAGGATCGTAAGCGGGCAACCCTGTTCGGCACGAAGACTTACGGGAAAGGTTCGGTCCAGCAGGTGCGAAGCCTGGGAAGAACCGGGTTCCGGTTGACTACTGCCCGTTACTATACCCCTTCGGGGGTTACCATCGACAAAGTAGGGGTTTCTCCCGATCGAGAGGTAAAGGAACCCGCCCTATCGGAAAAGGAAACAGAAGTCTACTCCAAACTGATCTCATCCCGCCAGATTCCAAACTTCGTTTCTCGGAATCCCAACCCTTCGGAGCGGGAAATCCAGCAGTTCGTAGACCATCTCCGGAAGGAAAATCCTGACCTATCGGATCGCATCCTAAAACGGATGATCCGAAACGAGATCAACCGGCATCTTCCCAACCCTCCGGTGTACGATCTGGAGTACGATTTGGTACTGCAAGAAGCGGTGAAGTTCCTGCGAGAGGGGGCAAAAGGGAGGTAGCGGATGCACATCCTTCAGCTGCAAACCCGATCTAGCACGGAACTAGTGGACATTACCCGCGAAGTGCAAGCTTTGGTATCTGCTTCTAGTGTGCGAGAGGGGCTCTGTGTGGTGTACGTGCCCCATACCACAGCGGGGATTACCATCAACGAGGCCGCGGACCCTTCCGTAAAGGCTGACCTTTTAATGGAACTGAACAAGATCGTTCCTTTCCAGGATCGGTACCAGCACACCGAGGGGAACTCGGCTGCTCATATCAAGGCCACCCTGGTAGGATCCAGTGTTACCATCCCCATAACCGGAGGGTCGTTGGCCCTAGGGACCTGGCAGGGGATCTATTTCTGTGAGTTCGATGGACCCCGTAGGCGGCAGGTTTTCGTGCAGGTTCTGGGAAACGGCGCTAGGCGCGAATAGCACTATGCGGTTGTTCATTCTACCACCTTCCTTCCATGGAGAAGAGGTCCTCCGGCTTGAGGGAAAGGAGTACCATTATCTGGTTCGGGTGTTACGGAAACGAGAGGGGGATTCTTTCAATGCCTCCGATGGGGAAGGAACCCTCTACTATGCCACTGTGGAAGAAATTACTCCTTCCTTTTGTACCCTTCGAGTGCAACGGAGGGGGCCGCTGGAACGACCATTCCCCGCAATAACCTTATTTCAATGTATTCCAAAAGGGAAGAAGCTGGATCTGATCGTTCGGCAAGCCGTGGAGCTTGGAGTATCCCGAGTAGTTCCCGTAGTTAGCAGGTTTTCCGTACCCCGATGGGAATCGCCCGAGGAAAAGATCCAAAGGCTACAGCGGATTGCCAAGGAAGCGGCTCAACAGTGCGGTTCCCTCGAGGTGCCAGAAATCTTAGCCCCCCTTTCCCTTAACGCGATTATAGAGCTTTTCCCTCCAGCGGAACCGGATCGGTTGGGGCTTTTCTTTCACCAGGCCCCCCTTGCACGAACCACCCTCCATCAGTATCTTTCCATCTATCGAAAGGAAATAGCACTGGTGATTGGACCCGAGGGAGGCCTATCCGAGGAGGAGGTGAGCTATCTCCAACAAGGAGGGTTCTTTCCTGCGTATCTAGGGCCCTCGGTGCTACGTACTGAAACTGCACCGGTTTTTGCCTTGGCAGCAGTGCAGATTCTTCTTTTGGAGAAAGCCGCGTGGAAGTTGCAACAGGAACCTTGAGGATCAAGAAAGAACGAATTCTTGGTATCCCTATAGACGACATCAACCCCGAAGAATTGGATGAAACCCTCGCTAGCCTCCTCAAGAAGGATGGAGTATGTCCGGTGGTGTTTCTCAACCTCTGGGACCTCCTTAAGGCACGGAGGAATATGGAGTTCCGTTCCTGGGTCGAAAGAGCATCTCTGGTGATTCCTACCTCCAAGGGGATCCTGCGGGGAGCTCGTTTTTTGAAGAAGAAGGTTTCCCATCGGTACTACCCTTTTGACGTGGTGATCCGTCTCCTTCGGGTCCTGGAAGAAAAAGGGTTATCCCTGTACCTGTTGGGAGGGAAACTATCCTACCTGCAACAGGCGGAAAAGAACCTGAAACAGACCTTTCCAGGGTTACGGCTAGTGGGACGTTACCCTGGATACTACCCGCTTCAGGTGGAAGGGGACATCCTATTGGCCATGAGAAAAGCTTCCCCACACTGCGTTCTCCTGGGGACTGGGCTCAAGGGAAAGGAACGCTGGGCAGAGCGAAAACGGGAGGCGTTGCCTGCTTCGATCGTGATCTATAGCCCGGAAACCTTCGACATTATCTCGGGAAAACGAATTCGCCCTTCGAGGGAAACGGTGGAGAAGGGACGTGAGCACCTTACTGAACTTTTCCGGCATCCCTGGCGCGTGTTCCGGGGAGTGGTGTACCTATATTACCTACTGCTCCTCCTGGTGTACCGAATACGGAAACTGTAGGCTTTAGATCACCTTCTTACGAAGATTTGTTACCAAGAATTCCGCCAGTAGTACCACCACGAAGATCGAGAGAAGAATCGCCGCCACTCCAGGCCAATGGAAGACGTCGATGGCGGATTCCAACAGGAGGCCAATTCCCCCAGCTCCCACGATCCCGAGCACAGCGGTCTCGCGAATATTGATATCCCAACGCAACAGAGCGATGGAGAGAAAACTGGGCCGGATCTGGGGCCAGAAGCCTTTCAAGAACACGCTCACCGGAGGGGCTCCCACGGAAATCACCGCTTCGATCTGGTTGCGGCTGGACTCTTCGATGGCTTCCGACAGTAGTTTCCCTACGAATCCGATGGAACGACTCATAATGGCCATTACCCCCGCAACGGGACCGGGACCAAACACTGCTACGTAGAACAGTGCCCAGATTAGGGAATTCACGGAACGAGAAGCCACGAAGATGAACTTCATCACGTACCGGATACCTTCGTTACGCACGATGTTTTTCGACCCTAGCACTGCTAACGGGAAGGTGATGATTAGGGTTGCGATGGTACCCAGGGTGGCGATATGGATCGTTTCCAGGATGGAGGGAGCGACGAATCCCCATAGGAACTTCACATCGATCGGCCACATCCTTCGGAACAAGTCCATAAGCTGCTCGGGAGTATCTTTCAGGAACTCGGGGATGATTTCGATGTTCCGAAGGGAAACCACCAACGCTGCGATAATGATGGCGTAGAATACCGTTTTCAAAGCCCGTTTGGGCCCCACATGGTTTTTCCATTCTTTGGCTAGGTTCTCGCTCATTGGAACACTCTCCGCACCCGTTCGGAAACATACTCGTCCAAAATGATGAGTCCGATGATCAGGAGCACGATGGCGCATACGATCCGATAATCGAAGCGCTGGTAGGCGGCGAACAAGGTTCCTCCGATTCCACCCGCTCCTACGATCCCTAAGGTGGTAGAATTACGGAGATTGCTGTCGAATTGGTACATACCGAAACCAATGAACCTGGCTGAGACTTGGGGCAACACCCCAAACCGGATGACGCTGAGAAAAGAGGCTCCCGAGGCTCGAACCGCTTCTACCTGTTTCATGGAAATCTCTTCTACCGCTTCTATGAACAGTTTTCCGATGAAGCCCACCGACGCAACACTCAAAGTTAGGAGACCTGCGAGGGGTCCGAATCCCACCGCTTTCACGAAAATGATTCCGATGATGATGGGGTTGAATGCCCGGGCAAGGCTTATGAACAATCTCACAGGCCAGGTAACCACAGAAGGCATCAAGTTGCGAGCGCCCAACAGCCCCAAGGGCAGGGACAAGAGTATCCCAATGATGGATGCCACGACCGCGATTTCGAGACTTTCCAACATGTCGTGGCGGATATCGTCCCACCGGGTAATAAAATCAGGGGGAAAGAGGCGGCTGAGGAATACCTTCCCCTGCGTGAATCCCTCGGAAATTCGTTTCGGGCTGATTCCTAGTCGACTAAGGGCAAACAGTACGTATACCACGAAGAGGAATAGTAGGATCTGTACTCCATAGAATCGGAAAAACCTTCGAACCTTTTCCATTCCTCCCGTGGGGACCGGCTCCTGGGTTTTCAGGACTCTTCGGGTCAATGCATCCATGAGTCCCCTCCGTAGATCTTTGCCAGCGTATCGTTGGTAAGCTCTTCCTTTTTTCCATCGAAGACGATTCTACCCTCTCGCATTCCCACGATCCGGTCGGCAAACCTCCGGGCTAAGTTTACATCGTGCATGTTAACGAGAACGGGTATATGCCGTTCCCTGGCCAGTTCGGCCATGATTTCCATCACCTCCACGGAGGTCTTGGGGTCGAGGGAGGAAGTAGGCTCATCCACCAAAAGGAGTTCGGGGTTCTGCATCAAAGCCCGACCGATTCCTACCCGTTGTCGCTGACCGCCGGAAAGATTGTCTGCCCGCTTCAGGGCGAACTCCCGGAGTCCCAACCGGGTCAGTAGCGCTTCTGCCGCGTCGATGTCTTCGGCAGCGTACCGTTGGAGAAAGGCATCTAGGGGCTTCATGTACCCTAGTCGGCCGATAAGAAGATTCTCCAGCACGGTGAGCCGTTCCACTAAATTGAACTCTTGAAAGACCATCCCGATCCTTCTTCGACAAGCCCGCATCTGATTCCCATGAAGGGAGGGTATGTCCAACCCTTTGAAATAGATATGGCCGGAGCTAGGGGTGATCAGATGGTTGATGCACCGCATCAACGTGCTTTTCCCCGCGCCAGAGGGGCCAATAATGATAAGGATCTCTTCGGGTTTCACGTCTAACGACACATCGTGTAACACGGGTTGTTTGTGAAAATAGCTTTTCGAAAGATTACGAATTTGAAGTATGGCTTCGCTCAAGTGCGTATCCCCCAATCTATATTCCAAAAAAGACAAGCGCCCTCGTGGAACCCTCTGGGGAGGACAGTAACGAGGGCGAAAAGAGGTAAAGAAAGGACTTTTCTTTATTTTAGTTTTTTCAAGTTTTCGAAATTGAATACTTCGCCCGCTTTTTCCGCAACTTTGCGGACCACTTCCCAGTCTTTTTTATAGTTGATGGGGTAGAAATTGGTGGCTCCTTCCAACCCATCCTGCATGCTCTTGGGGAACTGGAACGAGAAAAAAGCCTCCTTTATCTTTTTCACCAATTCTGGATGCAGGTCGTGAGCGTACGCGTAGGAAGAGGTGGGGAAAGGAGCGCTCCGATAAATGATCCGGAACTCGCTTTCCTTCACGGTGCCCCGATCGATCATTCTCTGGAACACATCGGATGCCACGCAGGCCGCGTCGTAATCTTTGGATCGAACCCCAAGGATGGATTGATCGTGTTTCCCGGAAAATACCACCGTATAATCTTTGTCCGGAGTAACCCCAAGTTCAGGTAGGAGAGCCCGAGGGGCTAGGTTCCCCGAGTTAGAACTAGGACTGGTGTGAGCAACTTTTTTTCCCTTCAGATCTGCAACGGTTTTGATATTCGAGTTGGCATGGGTAATGACCAGCAAATTGTAGGATTGAAAATGATCTTTGTATCCTCTACAGGCAAAGGGTACCGCGCCCGCTAGGTTCACCGCATACATGGTAGGCCCTGTGGAGAAGCCCGCAATGTGAAGACGACCAGAGCGCATGGCTTCCACCTCTGCTGCGTTGGATTGAACCTGAAAGTACACCACTTTTTTCCCGGTAACTTTTTCCAAGTAGTCCATGAAGGGTTGGAAGAGTTTTTTGTACACTCCCGGATCTTCTACCGGTGAATAATTTTATATATTTAAGGACATTGACATCCGTATTCCCCTGCCATTAAACTGAACTGCTTTTCCAATCGTTAGTTAGGAGTAGAGAATATGAAACATGCAATCCGAACTGTAGCTTTGATTCTCACTGTGCTAATGGTAAGTTTCGCAGTAGGATCGATCTTGAGTTGTTCCAAGCAGGAAGCCCCAAAGGGCGCGTCGCAGGCTCAAGGGGATACGCAAAAAACGATCTCCGCAGGGCCCAAGGTCAAGATCACGGTGGCTAGCGATTGCACCTGGCCTCCGATGGAGTTCGTGAACGAAAATAAAGAGATCGTGGGGTTCGATATCGACCTGATGAAGGCGATCGCGGAAGCGGCGGGATTCGAGGTAGAGATCAAGAATACCGCCTGGGATGGGATCTTCGCGGGGCTCGCCAATGATAGTTACGATGCGGTGATCTCCTCGGTCACTATTACCGACGAGCGAAAGGCCACGATGGATTTCTCCGAACCCTATATCAACGCGGGGCAAGTGTTGATCGTGCAAGCCTCTACCCAAGGAGTGACTAAGATTTCCGATCTAAAGGGCAAGGCCCTAGGAGCCCAGATTGGTACTACCGGGGCCATGGAAATCCAGAAGGTCCAGGGAGTTACTCTGAAAACCTATGACGAGTTGGGCTTAGCGATCGAGGATCTGGTGAATGGCCGAATCGCGGGTGTGGTAGCGGATACCCCCATCGCGGCCGATTACGTTCTCCAGAACAAGAACTACAAGGGAAAACTGAAAATCGTAGGTGAACCCTTTACCCAGGAATACTACGGAATCGCGGTAAAGAAGGGCAACAAGAAGGTGTTGGATCTAATCAATGCGGGTTTGAAGAAAGTGAAAGACTCGGGAAAGATCAAGGAACTGGAGAACAAGTGGATCTGGGGTAAATAACTAAATGGCGGAAGGGAAACCAAGGATCGAAGTAACGGATAGCACTCTGATCCCGGAACGGGGAGAGGGTACTATCTTTTCTGCTTGGAAGATCTCCTTCTTTGGAGCTCTGCTTCTCATCGTCCTTCTCCCCCTTCTCATGCCCGAACCCTATTGGGAAATCTTGAAATTCGTACCCGATGGAGTGCTGGTGACCTTCCAGGTCACCCTCTTTTCCATTTCCCTAGCTCTGGTGATCGGGCTTCTTACGGGATTAGGACAGATCTCTCGCGTAACGTTTGTGAATCGCCTTGCCACGGTGTACGTGGAGGTGATCCGCGGGATCCCCCTTCTCGTGCAGCTGTTCTACATTTACTTCGCCCTGGGAAAGATCCTTCGTCTCCAAGGGATTCCCGCGGCGGTGATCGCCATGGCCGTGTGCTATGGAGCCTACATGGGAGAAATCTTCCGTGCCGGTATCCAGGCGATTCCCAAGGGGCAAATGGAAGCAGCCCTAGCACTCGGAATGAGCCGTACCCAAGCTCTCTGGCGGGTGATTCTTCCCCAGACGATCAAGATCATTCTCCCTCCCATCGGAAACGAGTTTATCGCCCTATTGAAGGATTCTTCCCTTGTCTCCATTCTGGCCATCGCGGACCTACTCCGTCGGGGTAGGGAATACGCTTCCACCACCTTCCGATACTTCGAAAGCTACACGATGGTTGCTTTAGTGTACCTGGTGTTGACTTTGTTCCTCTCTCGCCTGGTTGGGATCATGGAGGAGCACCTCCACAGGAAAGGAAGGTGAGGGAATGGAACAGCGAACCTTTCAAACCCCGCAATCTCTCGATACGAACGTATCGGGAAAGCCCCGAGTTCGGATCCGGGGAGTTAGTAAGAACTTCGGTTCCGTGCAAGCTTTACGGAACGTGAACCTCGATGTATGGCCGGGAGAAGTGGTGCTCATCATTGGTCCTTCGGGAAGCGGGAAAAGCACCCTCCTACGGTGTGTGAATCGGTTGGAACGTCCCAGTAGCGGGGAAATCTGGGTAGACGACGATTGTGTTACCGACCCTAAAACGGACATCCGCAAGATCCGAGAAGAAGCAGGCATGGTCTTCCAGAGTTTCAACCTGTTCAATCACCTCACTGCCTTAGAGAACATTACCCTGGCTCCGCAGATCGTCAAGAAGATCCCCAAAGAGGAGGCGGAACGGAAGGCAAGAACTCTATTGGCTCGGGTCGGTCTCCAGGACAAGGAGGCGGCCTATCCGTCCCAGTTATCTGGAGGCCAGCAGCAGCGGGTAGCCATTGCTCGTGCCCTGGCCATGGAGCCAAAGGTAATGCTCTTCGATGAACCGACCTCTGCGCTGGATCCAGAGATGATCAAGGAAGTCCTAGACGTAATGCTCGCGCTGGCGAAGGAAGGGATGACCATGATGGTGGTTTCCCATGAAATGGGATTTGCCCGGGCAGCGGCGGACAAAGTGGTGTTCATGGATAAGGGTGAAATCATTGAAATGGGTACTCCGGAAGAACTCTTTTCCAATCCCAGAGAAGAGCGAACAAAGAGATTCCTCCAGCACATTCTCTAGCGGATATGCCATGATGCAATAGTACAGGTACGGGATATTCATGACGAAAGAAGAGCGTAGCTGGGTACTGTATGACTGGGCCAACTCGGCCTACTCCATCATCATAACCACGGCCATTTTCCCTATCTACTTCAAACATGTGGCCGCGAAGGGGATGGATCCTTTCCTTTCTACCGCTTACTGGGGATACGCGAATAGCTTCTATACCCTCCTGCTAGCGGTACTGGCCCCTTTATTGGGAACCTTGGCCGATTTCAGGGCCATGAAGAAACGGCTCTTCCTCGTTTTCCTCCTTTTAGGCGCGGGTACAACCGCTACCCTTACCCTGACCGGAGAAGGGCAGGTGTGGCAGGCTCTGGCTTTATACGTGCTGTCTGCCCTAGGCTTTGCCGGTGCCAACATCTTTTACGACTCTTTCCTGACCGATGTGACTACCGAGGATCGAATGGATTGGATTTCCACCAGTGGGTTCGGATGGGGGTATATCGGGAGTGTGATCCCCTTTGTCTTGAGCATCCTTCTCATCGTGAATTACCGTCTTTTGGGATTTGACTCTAGTGTGCCGGCAGTCCGACTTTCCTTTCTCATCACCGCCCTCTGGTGGCTGGGATTCTCCATTCCCATGCTGAAGTACGTGCACCAACGGTACTTCCTGGAACCGGTGGCTCACCCGGTGCGAAGTACCTTTACGCGGATCTGGGAGACGGTACGCGACCTTCGAAAGTACCGAGTGCTTGCCCTGTTCCTCCTCTCCTACTTCTTCTATATCGATGGAGTGGACACCATCATAAAGATGGCCACTCCCATCGCCTTGGATGTGGGGATTTCAGAGAACTCTCTCCTCCTTGTCCTGTTGATGATCCAGATCGTGGCCTTCCCCTTCGCGATTCTGTATGGAAAACTCGCACGACTTTGGTCGGCCAAGGTGATGCTCTTCATTGGAATTGGGATCTATGTTTGCATCACCCTGATCGCCTTTTTCCTTCCGGGGCTTCCCTCAGTAGGGTTAAAGACAGGGGTATTCTGGATTCTAGCCTTCCTCGTGGCCACTTCGCAGGGGGGAATCCAGGCTTTAAGCCGGTCCTACTATGGGAAACTGGTGCCCAAAGAAAAATCGGCCGAGTTCTTTGGCTTCTACAACGTGTTTGGGAAGTTCGCCGCTATCATGGGCCCCGCTTTAGTAGGTTTCGTATCCACGTTGGCACAGAATACGGCGTATGGAATTCTCAGCGTGAATATTCTGTTCCTTATCGGAGGAATCTTCCTCGCGTTCGTACCCTAACTTGTATGCCGAAAGAACTTACCCACTGGTATCTGGCAAGAAAGGTAGCGGAATCCGTAGGGGTCACGGTTCAAGTGGGAACATCCGGATACGAGCAGGCGGCTTTTAGTTCCCAACCAGGGGGCGCCCAATTCCCTGTCCTTGCTCGGTGTATCCAAGCCTGCCCTCATGCGTTTCACCTCGGCGCGGTAGGACCGGATTTTCTATTTTATTATCTGTATGGACCGGAACGAGAGGCCTTTCAAGCAGCGGCCATGGTTCTCCATGGACGGGATGGGGGAAACACTTTAAGGCCCTTTTCTTCCGTGGCTGAAGCGTATGGGGGAACTTTTGGGCTGGCAGTAGGCGCGTTTCTTTTGGGGTACCTCGTCCATGTGGTTGGGGATGCGGTATTCCATCCTCTCGTACTCTACACTGTAGGGAAAGGGCCTGGACGATCCCAGTACGAACACCATGTGTTCGAATCCGCATTGGATCTCTATGTGTGGGAGCATTGGGGGAAGGAGCCCGGGATTCCGAAAACCCTTCGGCAGTTGACTCAAGGAATGGAAAGGACGGGTGAACTATCTCGTAAGGAGTTCTTGCAGCTGCTAGGAAAGGTGAGCTTTCTTGGGAGCGCATATTCGGAGGAAGGATTACAAACCTGTCTTCGGCGGTACGAAATTCTTCAGAATTGGTTCTGGGCTCCTCTTGCCTGCAAGGTCACACAGGTTTTAAAAGCTATAAATCGAGATTTGGCCTTTTTAGAAGCTTCCTGTTATCAACGAAGATTCTATCGGTATAGTGAGGCGTTTACCAACTCGTTGGAGTACCTCCACCCGGTTACAGGAGTGGAGGGAAGGGTGCTGATCGAGGATTTGGTGAAGGAAACGGTGGAACGATTTTTCACCTACGCCGCCCATGTGGAAGAGCTTTTCCAACAGGCGGTAATCGAAACAAAGGGTGCGCAGGTAGATGCTGGGGCCTCTGACCGGGAAAACTCTGAAGAAACATGGAAGATAACCGGGGGCGAAACTGCGGCAGAAAGTGACAAAACTCCGATAGCCCTTAATAGGGAAAGTAGCTCTGCCCCTAAAAGAGTTCGAGAAGGGCTCCCGGAAGGTTTCCGATCCTTAAAGGGACCGAACCTGGAAACCGGCATATATGGGGACCGGGCAGATCGGATCCTCTACAAAAGACCCGAAGGATTGGAAGGGATATTTGGTCCGTATGGATACCGGTATCAATAGGGTTTTACCCCGCCCCGTTTCCAAACCTTCCCGAGTCATGCTATACCAGTAATGGACATGGAAGATAAAGTAGCGATTCTCTGGGACATAGAAAACGTAACCCCCAGCGCGAACTCTCAGTTCCTGGAAGGGTTAAAGGAGTATACGGAGCACCTGGGAAAACTTACGGTTTGCCGGGTCTATGGAGACTGGACCAAGGGGTATCTAGGGAGGTTGTCCCGGCAACTCTCGGAAAACGGGTTCGAACTGATCCATATCCCCGTGGCAAGAAAGAACAGTGCCGATATTTCCCTCATTACCAACGCGGTGGAACTGATCTACCAGTATCCCCATATCACGAAGATTGTGCTGATCACGGGAGACGCTGATTTTAGGCCCCTCCTCTACACCCTTCGCCGGAATGGGAAGAGCGTGCACATCATTTGTAACTCCAGTAACGCCAGTGAAGAACTCCTCTCGTTGGCCGATTCCTTCAAGGACTACCGGGAAATCATCCCGGGAGAGGCGGCAGAAGAGGCTGCCGATGCGGCGGAAGAACGTCGGGTGCGGCGAACGAAGCGAAAGACTCGCGACACGGAGCGAAGGGTTGGATCCGACGGAAGAGCTGAGGGAGAAGGAGAAGAAACACCAGGGCTTCTGCAAGGATCCAGCCAGGTGAAAACGCAAGGAACCGGTAAACGAACCATAATAGAGGATCGGAGGCCTCCGGTAGACCTCGCCTTCCGGCTCCTAGCAGAAGCGGTAGAAACGATGGAAAAACAAAAGAAGAAACCTGGTATGGGAGCTGTTAAGGTGCGGCTCAAGATGCTGAACCCCTCCTTCGATGAAAAGGCCTTCGGCTTCAAGTCATGGAACGATTTCGTGTACGCTGCCCGGGATCGAGGAGTGATCGACTTGAAGGAAGAGGATCAGGCCATCTACCTAAAAACGAAACCTAAGGCCCTTCTCGAGCAAAAAACTCCCCTTACCCTGGCCTTCGAAACTCTCTTGGACGTGTTGGATTCCCTCACCCGAGAAAAGGGGAAGGACACCCATTCTTTAGCTTCCATCAGCACCCGGTTATCCGACCGGAACGTGGACTGGACAGCTCTGGGATACAAACGGTTGAAAGACTTCATTCTGTCTGCGGCT
This sequence comes from uncultured Spirochaeta sp., assembly GCA_937140905.1. Classification (GTDB taxonomy): domain Bacteria; phylum Spirochaetota; class Spirochaetia; order DTKZ01; family DTKZ01; genus DTKZ01. The sequence goes on along the minus strand of CAKZQO010000134.1, from coordinate 17,618 downwards.
AAACGGGACTATATCGATGTGATCTTCGAGAACGGCGGGTACTGGGTTAGGAGAAAAAAAGAGTCTTAGACCGGAGGTAAAACCCCTGTGGATTCTACGAATCGACTTATGGAAGTTGCCAACAGGGTGCGAAACCATTCGGCATCCTCCATTCATAAGAGAGAAGCGTGCCCTCGGGGAGGCTCGAGCCCTTCATCTAACCCCTGCCTATCCTGCCAGAACACCCCCTGTTGCAAACGGCTTCCATTAGAGAAGGTAACGGTAAGGGCCCGTGCGGATCTGGAAGACTTGAGGGAATACCTCCGGCACCGCTGGTTCGAAGTAGGGCTGAAGGACGATGGAACCTGGATGCTATTCTACCAACGGCCTTGCCGGAACCTCGACCTGAAAACCGGCCTCTGCACGGTGCATGGAACCCCACAACAACCCTGGACCTGCAAAACGTACCCTTCCCACCACTGCTGGTACCAGCGGGTATTCGCCCAGGAACAGTCTCTTGAGTTCATCCGGTTCGATGCGCGACGTATAGGCCTCCTGATGGAAATGGTGAGTTACGACGTGGACACGGGAGAAATCGCCGATGTTCCTTCCTGGGAAGAGATGATCCAAGTGTTTTCCAGAATGCCTCTGGACGATCCAGCGTCCCGCTCTCCGGAAGGAAAGAGCAAACAATTTTCCTTTCCCGTTCCCCCGCCTCAAACCGAGCGGCATAAGGAACTATTTACGTTCCGTCGACAGTTTCCCGGCGTTCGGATCGTGGAAGGGGAGACGGAATGGGTAACGGTGGTGGAGACGTAGGGTTATTTCAACTCCACCAGACTCCCCACGTCGATCCTTATGTTCTTTCTCCATTCGTACTTGGCGCCATGACCGAAGTTGAAGAGGATGTCGTAGGTTCCGGGAGGGCAACACACGGGATATCCAGGTCCTTCGATGCGCCAAAGTTCATTCGGTGGGTACTGGGTCCAGCTTTTGATGTCTCCCGCTTTGTCCGCGGTACCGGGAAGGTAGAAATGAATCAGATGGGGCATGTTCTGACTTTTAACGATCACCGCTCCCCCGTTCAGAACGAAATCGATTTGGTATCGGGTATTGGCTTCCATGTTGATCCCGGGAATGCGCACGTCGAAGGATTTACCGGCCCGGCTGATGTCGGCGCTGAGCAGTAGATCGTACTTCCCGGGTTTATAGGTTCCCCACCAGTCCGCGCCTTCGATTCCCTGCACCAATTTACCCGCTTCGAATAACTTCGGTCGACCCACATATCCTGCCTCTTTCTTTCCAGGGGCCCAGAAGGTCTCTAGATCCCACCGGGTCTTTCCCTTAAGGTCCGCGGGGCTTTTACGAATCCGAACCTGAGGCAAGTTGAAGTCCAGCCGAACCGAAGTGATGGAGCTTTTGGGAACAGCCTTCTTCCCTTGAGCAGGGGGAACGGTAGGAGGATCCTTCAGTTCCAGACCCGTTATTAGGAAGGAAACTTTTCCGAACCCTTCCGCATAGGTTCCCGTGATTTCCGCCGAATACTTTCCGGGTGGAAGGGATGCGGGGGGGGTGCCCGGTTTGGGCTTATCCACCACTTCTCCTTTCGCGTTCATCACCTTTATCTCGAAATCCGTTAGTTTTATGATGGGGTACCACCCAATGTTGAAATCGAACTGTCGTTTCGTTCCTTCTGGCGTCTCTTTGATATCAAAATTTTGGGTTACCTTGGAAAAATGCCAGCTTTTTTCGATCTTAACCGGGATTCCAAACTCAGTGACGTACCGGATCCCTTCCACTTTTTGGGCTGTTCCCAGGGAAGAGAAGAGAATCGATAAAACCAACGTTAAAAGAAGTCTGCGTTTCATAGTCACCTCCTTATATCTTTCAATTATATCTTTTTTTATCGAAATTTTCTGCGTGAAATGGTTTTACACAGTGTCCCCTCCCGGGCACCTGTTGGGAGAAGAGTTTTCAAGAAGAGTTTTCAGTCTTTCTTGCCTATTTGAATAGAACCATGCTAATTTGGAGAACATGATTCTACAAGCCATCGTAAACGGCATACTCTTTGGCTCGGTGTATGCCATGATCGGGATCGGATTCTCCCTAGTATGGGGGGTGATGAACATCGTGAACCTAGCCCACGGATCCTTCATCATGATCGGAGCCTACCTTTCTTTCACCCTCTACGCAGCCTACCGGATCGATCCTTTCCTTTCGATCCCCCTCGTGATGGTCGCTCTTTTTCTCATCGCGTATGGGATCCAGTACTTTCTCATCAACCGGGTGGTTCGAGGGCCTTCGTTTGTCACCCTCACCTTCACCTTTGGTTTGCAGATCCTTATCGCCAACATCTGTCTTCTCATCTGGACTGCCGACTATAAGAGCGTCAAACTACCTTACTCATCAGCGGGATTCGAGCTAGGCGGTCTTGTGATTCCTCTCGTACGGTTCGGAATTTTTGGAGTGGCGGTGCTGGTTACCTTCCTTTTCTACCTGTTCATGCGAAAAACCAAGGTTGGGATCGCCATCAATGCGACGGCGCTGAACTTCGAGGGGGCCAAGACAGTGGGAGTGGATGTGGACAAGATCTATGCCATTACCTATGCGGTGAGCGCCGCCCTAGCCGCGGCGGCTGGAGCACTGATCTCTCCCATCATGAGCATCAATCCCTTCACGGGAGGGGCATTGGTGGGAAAAGCCTTCGTGATCTCCATCCTAGGAGGGCTGGGGAGTACAGTAGGAGCCCTCGTTGGGGGATTAACCCTCGGGTTAGTGGAAACCATCGGTACCGCCATTTTCCCATCGGCGGTGCAGGATTTTTTAGGGTTCGCCGTCCTGGTGCTGGTACTGGTCTTAAGGCCCCAGGGATTGCTGGGGAAACGATTCTATTAGGGGCGCGTCATGAAGAATAAATATGTGTGGGTAAGCATCGGAGCCTTGCTCCTTTTAAGTTTTCCCTTTCTGGTGACAGGATTCTGGGTGCGATTGTTGACCCAGATTTTCATGTTCGCGGCCCTCGCATCAGCGCTAAATATCATTTCCGGATTCACGGGATACGCCGCCTTTGGGAACATGATCTTCTTCGGTTTAGGAGCGTATACCACGGCGGTCCTAATGACGAAGACTCACCTACCTTTCGTGGTTGCCTTTCCCGCCTCCGGGGTAATGGCAGTGCTCCTCGCCATCGTGTTGGGATTGCTCCTCCTACGGTTACGGGGTCATTACTTTGCCTTGGGTAGCTTAGGGGCTATGGAAGCCTTTCGGCAAATTGTAGACTTGTGGACGGACCTGACCGGAGGAAGTCAGGGAATCACGGTTCCTGCCTTTCCCGGCAAACCTTTCGTGGTGAATACCTTTTTCTACTTCGCCATGCTTTTCATGGTGATCCTGGTGGTTGCGTTCGTCGCGAAACTGGACAAGAATCGCCTCGGGTACGCCTTCAAGGCTATCCGGGCCGATGAGGAAGCGGCCAACGTAATGGGAATCGATACTACCCGATACAAGATCATTTCATGGTCCTTGAGCGCCCTATTCACGGGCCTTGTGGGTTCGGTGTACGCGTACTGGTTCAGTTACATTGATCCGCCGACCGTGTTTAACGTGATGTGGGTGGTGAACATGTTCGTCATTATCCTGATCGGCGGTATGGGAACGGTGTTCGGCCCCGTGGTAGGGGCGGTGATTTTGGAAACCGTCTCCGAGTTGGTGTGGTCCAAGTTCATAAACCTTCATTTAGGGATCCTCGGGACCATTATAATTTTAGCGGTACTTTTCATGCCTAAAGGAGTCTTGCACTTGAACTGGAAACTCCTCTTCTCCTGGCTATCCCCTGTTCCCGTACGCTTAGGTGGTGGATCCTACTCTTCCAAAGGGGTTTCTTCGAACGATAAGCCCGATGTTAGTCCTTCCAAAGGCAAGGAGGACCCTCATGCGTGAAAGTATCCTGAAAGGAACGAAGGTCACTAAGTGCTTTGGAGCGTTGCGGGCAGTCTGGCAGGTGGATTTCGATGTGAAACGAGGGGAAATCCTTGGAATCATTGGGCCAAACGGAGCGGGAAAGACTACCCTCCTTTCCCTCATCAATGGAACTCTACCCTTGACCGATGGGGAAATCTTTTTCAAGGGTGAACGAATTTCAGGTTTGAAGCCTTTCCAGATCGCCGAGCGGGGGATCTCCCGAACCTTCCAAATCGTCAAGCCCTTTCCCGGGATGACGGTACTGGAAAATGTGTCCATCGGCGCACTGTTCGGAAAGGACAAGATGAAGGATGCTCGGGAGGCTAGGGAAAAAACAAGGCATATCCTTTCCCGGGTAGGACTGGAAGGGAAAGCAGATCTACGGGTGGAACACCTCAATATTTCAGAGCGCAAGAGGTTGGAACTCGCTAGGGCTCTAGCGATGGATCCAGAGCTAATCTTGCTGGATGAAGTGATGGCAGGCTTGAATACGGCAGAGGTAGAATCCATCATGGAGCTGATTCGGCAGTTGAATCGGGAGGGCCGTACGATCCTGATCATAGAACATGTGATGAAGGCCATTATGGGAGTTTCGCACCGGGTCATGGTGCTACACCATGGGGAGAAGATCGCCGAAGGCTCGCCAGAAGAAATCAGTAAGGATGAACGGGTAATTTCTGCCTACCTAGGGGAACGGTATGCCAAGATGAAAGGGAGAGCGCATGTTGAAGGTTGAAGGATTACACGCGGGATATGGGGATGTACAGATCCTCTGGGACGTGAATGTGGAAATCGAACAAGGAAGCATCACCGCTTTGATCGGTTCCAACGGGGTGGGGAAGACGACTTTCATGCGCACTGTGGCGGGTGCCCTTAAGCCCTTCAAGGGAATCATACGATACGAGGGAAAGGAAATCCAAAATGTTCCCCAACCCAAACGGGTGCAGATGGGAATCGTGATGGTTCCCGAGGGGCGGCAACTATACAGTGGGCTCACCGTGGAAGAAAACCTTCTGATGGGAGCCTACACTCGTAAGGACGGGAAGAAGGTGAAAGAGGATCTGGATTGGGTGTACGCGATCCTACCTCGATTGAAGGAACGGCGTAAACAGTTGGCTGGAACCCTTTCGGGCGGAGAGGCCCAGATGTGCGCCGTGGGGCGAGGGCTGATGGCGGCTCCCAAGGTTCTCCTGTTGGACGAGTTATCCTTGGGACTGGCTCCCGTGGTAGTGGACACGCTCGTAAAGGTGTTGGAAAATATCCATCGCACCCGGGGCATCACCATCGTCCTAGTGGACCAGGATGTACAGGTGGCGTTGAGCTTGGCCCAGAAAGGATACGTGTTCGTCCATGGGAAGGTGGCTATGTCGGGAGACGCGAAGGAACTCCTATCGAACCCCGATATCCAAAAAGCATACCTGGGGATTTAAACTTTCGGGGTGCGATTCTATTTAAGGGGCGGCTTTGGGCAAGCTCAGGCATGCTCAATAGGGAAAACAGAAAACCGGTCGCTTCCGGTTTGGTTTTAGGCTCTATACCGGAGCCTGGCTCCGGAGAATTGATAGTCTTCACATAGGAGGAACGGTATGAAACCATGGAAGATGGGGATTGCGTTCGTTCTGGCCCTTCTTTTAGTAGCAAGCGGGGCCCTGTTCGGTGCAGGGGGTAAGGAAGCTGCCAAAGGCCCAGAGGTAATCAAAATTGGAGCTTCCCTAGCGTTAACGGGAAACCTGGCCCGGTTCGGGAACATGATGAAGAACGGGTATGAACTGTGGAAGGAAAAGGTGAACGCAGCGGGGGGCATCAACGTTGGGGGGAAAAAGATGAAAGTAGAGATCATCTACTACGATGATCAGTCGGACAACCAGACTTCCGCGAAGTTGACGGAAAAACTCATCACTGAGGATAAAGTAAACTTCCTCCTAGGTCCCTATGGAAGCGGTCCTACCTTTGCCACTACGGCCATAGGCGAGAAATACAACATCATTACGATCGCCACTTTGGCGAACGCTTCCAATATTTATGGTCGAGGGTACAAGAACGTGTTTTCTGTGCTACCTCCCGGCCGGAAGATATTCTACAGCTTCATCGATATGCTAGCGGCCCAGAAACCAGCTCCCAAGAAGCTGGCCATCATCGCTCCCAACGATAACTTCCCCGTTTCCGTAGCGGAAGGAGCGCAAGAGTACGCGAAGAGCAAGGGGTTTGAAGTAGCCTACTACGAGGTATATCCCAAAGGGGTAAAGGATCTCTCCTCCACGATCCTCAAGATTAAAAACTCGGGAGCGGAAGTCCTTCTCGGTTCCGGGTATCTGGAGGAAGCGATTCTTACGGTTCGCCAGTTGAAGGAACAGAAGGTGTACCTGAAAGCCATTGGATTCACCACGGGTCCGGAACTGAAGGATTTCCGGGATGCGTTGGGTGCGGATTCAGATTATATCTATGGCGTGGCTTGGTGGATGCCCCAGATGAAGTACTCGGATCCTTTCTTTGGAAGCGCTCAGGACTATACGAAGGAATACACAACCAAGTATGGGGCAGGGATTGCCTACCAGGCCGCTGCCGCTTCCCAGGGTGGATACCTCCTACAGTTAGCCATCGAGAAAGCGGGTTCCATCGAAACCGACAAAGTGAGGGCAGCCCTCCAGGCTTACGATGGGGTGACCTTCTGGGGACCTACCAAGTGGGACGCTACGGGTCAGAACATGGCGGGTGGAGCGGTTACCTTCCAGATCCAGAAAGGAGAAATCCAAACCGTGTGGCCTGAGGCCGCGGCTAGCGCGAAGGTGATGTATCCGAATCCGCAATAGGATTGGAATACGGAAATTGATTTAACGGTTCAATTCTTGTATGGCTGTCCCGGTGTATCGGAAAGCAACTTTAGTGTCCCGGAAGGAAAGCCCTAGAGGGTACGTGCATTTAGTGATCCGGGAAGAACAGATTGCCCGAACCGCTGGTCCGGGGCAGTTCGTGATGGTGCGGGGATGGCATACGGGGGATCCGATCCTTCCCCGCCCCTTCGACATCGTGCTGGCTGACCCTTTGAAAGGGGTGTTCCGGCTCTGCATCAAGGTAGAGGGTAAGGGAACGCGACTCCTTTCCACCCTCAAGAAGGGATCTTCCCTCTACGTAACGGGTCCTCTAGGGAAAAGCATCACTGAGTTTGATTCTGCGGGAACGGCCCTACTGGTACGGGGGGCCGGTGCCGCGGCGGTGGTCTTTCTGGCGGAAACATTATCCAAACTAAAGAAACCCGTGTACACGGTTCTTTCGGCTTCCACGAAATCTAGGTTAGTATGTCGGGCTTTACTGGAAGAGTTTTCCAACGACGTGTTCATTGCCACCGATGATGGAACGGAAGGGTACCATGGGAACGGGACAGATATTCTGGATCAACTGATCCGCGAGGGTAAGGTGGACACCGTCTATACCTGTGGATCCCATCGGTTCGCTAGGCATGTGAAAGCCCTCGATCTGGCCGGAAAGGTAAAGGGCTACCTGTTCCTGGAAGGGAACATGGGGTGCGGAATGGGGGACTGTCATGGGTGCGCGGTGAAAAAGGATGGACAGGATGGATACTTCCTCGTGTGCATGGATGGTCCCGTGTTCCGTTCCCGAAGCGTGGTAGTAGAGCCATGAGAATGCAAGACTTTTCCCGCGACCGCCTAACGAGTGTATCCCCCGATCTATCGGTAGACATCGCGGGCGTTCGCTTCCCAAACCCCGTGATGCCCGCTTCCGGTGCCTATGAGGTAGATGAAATCCACGATAATTTCTTTTCCCCTTCGGAGCTGGGAGCGGTGATCAACAAGACGATCTTCCTCCATCCTCGGCCGGGAAATCCGCCTCCTCGGATTTGGGAAACTCCCTGCGGGATGTTGAACGCTATTGGAATACCGAGTGATGGGGCAGAAGTGTTTATTCGCGACAAGTTGCCGGCTCTCAGGCGACTCGGACCGCCCGTGGTGGTAAGCATCGCAGGGGAAACGATGGAGGAATGGATCGAACTCGCTGAACGGATCGAAGCTACGGGAATGGCGGATCTTTTGGAATTGAACTTATCCTGCCCAAACCTGAGTGAGGGAATTCCCTGGTCTACGGAAGAAAAGACCTTGGAGCGGGTAGTATCGGCAGTGGTCTCCCGGGTGAAACTCCCCGTGATAGCCAAGCTATCCCCAGTAGTTACCGATATCGCGGATATGGCTCGTACCGCAGAAAGGGCAGGCGCAGCCGCCTTGTCTATGATCAACACGTACAAGGGAATGGCCATCGATATCAAAAAGAAACGACCGGCCTTGGGAAATATCACTGGGGGGTTATCCGGCCCTGCCATTCGCCCTCTGGCAGTTTGGGCCGTATACTCTGCCCATGAAGTGGTAAAGATCCCCATTATCGGAATGGGGGGGATCGATGGCCCTGCCGCAGCCATCGAGTTCCTATTGGCCGGTGCCTCAGCCGTTGCCGTGGGGATGTACAACTTCATCGATCCCTTCACCATGAAACGAACGATCGAGGGGATACGGACCTACTTAGCAGAAGAAGGCTATTCATCAGTGCGGGAAATCATCGGGTTGGCGCATGTAAAATAAAAATAGGCAATGCCTAAAATAAGATTAAAAAGCTTATTTTTAAACGGAAATGAGAGGAAAAAGGAACAAGCGGATTATCCATTATTAGAACTTCTGACTTAAGAATGCTACAAAGAATCCATGTTATTTACAATATATTTAGAAATAAACGAAACTAAAACCGTATCTCATGGAAAAAGATAATATAGAAAAAAGATTGAAGAAAGATTTAGATTTTTATGATTAAAGCGTATAATAATAGATGTAGGTTATTCATTCTTATTCTCAGGCAATTTAGAGGAGAATAAAAATGTTATATAGAATAAAATTAGTTGATGATAAGTATTACACACTCGAACTGTCAGAATTTAAAGATTTTACTAGTTTTGGAAATCTAGAAAAAGATTTAGAAGAAATGATTGCGTCTAATATTTTAGAAGTTCTTTTTGAAGAAGCGAGCTTAATGCCGATATTTCGTGAGCGTAAATATCAAGCTGAAGCTGATATTTATGCTTTAAATGAAAAAGGCAATTTGGTAATTTTTGAATTAAAAAGAGGAGTAGCTGGGAAAGATGCAGTGCATCAAGCTTTGCGATATGTACAAGATGCAGGAAAGTGGACATTTTCTATTCTTCAGAATAAGTACCAACAATACACTAAAAGTGAAATCGATTTGCGTTTGGCTCATAAAGAGGCATTTAATCTAGAACATCAATTGGAGGCAAATGATTTTAACCAAACACAACATATTATAATAATTGGAAGTGCTGCTGATGACAGTCTTGTTAATGCAGTAGACTATTGGAAACGTCAAGGTATTTCAATTGAGTTTCTTCCGTATAGAATTTATGACATTAATGGTGAAAAGTACTTTGAGTTCTTCGCACTTCCATATGACAAACATAGGAATCCGAGCGAAATTAAAGGGATCTTATTTGACACTAATAGAAGTTATGACGAAGATGCAATCTGGTATATGATGGAAAATTCTGTTGTTGCTGCTTTTGGTGATGCAACACGGTTTATAGAATATATTTATCCGGGAGATATAGTCTTTTTCTCTCACAAATGGACAGGCCTTATTGCTGCTGGGAGAGTTAAAAAAGGTAATATAAAAAAAGATAATAATGAAACTTGGTATAGAGATATTGAATTTCTTACAGCTATACCAGAAAAAGGAAAAGAAATAAAAGCTATGCCTTTTCAAAGGGTATGTGAAATTATGGGTAAGAGATTTTTTTGGGCTCGTACTATCAAAGTCCCATATCTTTCGAAAGATGAGGCTGAGATATTGCTAAAAGAGTTACAAATATACCTTAAAAAATCTGAATAAAGAGATAAAATATTGTGATAGATTATTGTACCCTGCTTTATCGATAGCATATACTTGAAAAGTTAATATAATGAAAGGAGGTTTTAATAATTGCGAAAATATTTGTTGTAGATCAACCTTATCGTGCAACAGTAAAGGTATTTAAAGTATCACAAGAACACCAAGCAGATCTTACTGTTTATGTTGTGAATCAAGAGTATCAAGCACAAGGTGATGCAAATTGGTTCTATGTAGATCAAGAATATCGTGCCTCCTCAAAGATATTTTGGGTCAACCAGGAATACCAAGCCGACGTCAAAGTCTTTTTTGTTACTCAGCAATATCAAGCAAAATGGAGAAAAGCTAATAAATATCAAAATAGGCTTTAAATTTTTCCCTCCTTTTCATTGGATATAGAAATATGTACACTAGAGGGGTAGTTTTCTATCTAAGATATTACTTGCCAAGATTGCTTCCCATGACGGATCTTATTTTTTGTCGCTTTCAATTCCTAACAAGTTTTCTATTCCCTTTTATCGCCAACCACGAGTCTCTCTATCTTGCCAGCCTATACAAGGCGTTGGATAAAACCACGGCTCCTCGAGCGATATCCTGGCTAGAGGCGAACTCAGCGGGGTTATGACTGATCCCGTCCTTACAGGGTATGAAGAGCATGCCCACGGGAATGGAAGTCCCATTGCTTTTGCGGACTCCTGCAACCACGGCCGCGTCATGCAAGGCTCCGCTGGGCATTACCAGGTAGGGGATCTTGAGATCCCTACAGGCACTTTCCAGTATCCCCTGCACAGTAGGATCCAGTCGTTCTACGGGTTCTAGGGACAGGAGCCGCTCGATCCGTACCTCCACGTTGTATCGTTCTGCTTTCTTTCGGATAATTTCTTCGGCAGTTTTCAGATAGTTTGGCAAGAACCGGGGGTCGTTGCTTCGCACATCGAGGGTAAAGTACCCAAAAGGACTAACCTTTGTGAGAGCGTTCTCCCATACTAGGGGATTTTTCTTGTTGTAATCCTCATCGGCATTGATGACCCCCACGGTTTGAACGATATCGAACCCTTTCTCCAGGGCGTAGGTGCACTCTTCATGGAGAGCCACTTGCATATAGGCCATGGCGAGATTGGCGTCTTTTCGGTACCGGATTCCCATGGGGGTGCCCCCGGAATGGTTCGCTTCGCCTTGGACTTCTACCCGGAGGCGGATGGTACCCCGGATGCTGGATACCACGCCGATGGGAATCCCGTCGGTTTCGAGGCGCTTAGCCTGTTCAATGTGGAGTTCCAGGTGTGCCGCGATGCTATCGATCCGACTCTGATCAAGGGTGGGCTTTCGTTCCTGAATATAGGAAGGGTCGAATCCCTGGGATTTTATCGCTTCTTCCAGGGTTTGCCCGAGGTAGGTTCTACCCAGAATGGATGGATCGTTCAACCCGAAGGCGGCTTGGCTTCCCTTGCACACGGCGCCGTAACAAGCGGACTCTTCCCCACGCCAAATTACCAGTTCCAACCGACGTTTCAGTTTCTCCCACATGGGACGCAGCTGGAGAATGGCATCCAAGCCTGCCACGATGCCGGCTGCTCCATCGTAGTTTCCCCCATGAGGCACGGTATCCAGGTGCGAACCCACCTGGACAGTTTCCGAAGCTCCTACCGGAGTAGAGAGAAACAGGTTCCCAACCCCATCCCAGTAGGATTTCATTCCTGCTTTTTCCGCGATCCGTTGGATCACCTCCATGCCTCTGGTTTCCTCGTTAGACCAGGCGGCTCGGGTAAATCCTTCTTCTCGGGAGGATCCTAGATTTCCGATCTTTTCCAGTTGAGAAAAAATTTCTTCAATTCTCTGTTTCGTGCTTTCAATGAGTCTAGGCATGCTCTGTTCCGTTCCTTGTACTATGCCTGGAACAATAGGGTAAAGTCAACCTTGCTAGGACCTATGGAATTATGGTAGGATCCAAATCATGCGGTTTTTATGTTCCGGAAGAGTGTGGCGTTTTCTAGGAATCCTGTTCATGCTTCTATGGGCTCTCAATTCCTGTAGTTCTACTCCCCCGGTGATTCCGGAAGGATTGACTCCCATGCAATTCTTCCAGCGGGCCCAGGAGGAATCGGACAACTACCGCTGGGACAACGCATTGATCTACTATAGAACCTTCCTCGAACGGTATCCGAATGACCTGCCCAATGTGCTGGCCGCTCGGTACGAAATCGCCTTTATCCTCTACAAAAAGGAACAGTATGCCGAATCGAAGAAGCTCTTCGAAGAGCTGTTGGATACCTACAAAAAGTTTGAGAATCCCCTTTCCGTTCCCCAATGGCCGAAAGTCCTGGCGGAAAAAGTCTTGAGAAAGATCCAGGAACAATCTACTCCTCGAGGGAAAACTCCCAATCCATAAGGTCCTACTTAGTGGGGGAGAATGATCGTATAGACCAGGATATTCTTTGCTTCTGCGTCCCGCTTCACCATGGCTTCGGTTATTTCCCCACGGGGAATGGGATGCGGAGGAGCGTCTCCAATCACGATAATCGCCCGGCTTTCCGCTTCCCACTTGTAATTATGTATGGCCGCGTAGATGGCTTCATGTACCGCTTCGGGAATATCCCTTCCTCCCGCTACTCGTACGGAGTCCACCATTCTCTGGAGTTGGTTTAGATCACTGGTAAAGGGTAAAGAACGGGTCAGGTATTCTTCGAAATAATCCCGGTATAAGGTTAGTCCGATTCGAATCTTATCGAATCCTTTGATCCGTTCCGCTACCATGGGAACTAAGAGTTTACGGATATGAGGGATATCATCTTCCATGCTCTGAGTTGTGTCCAAGGCGATCACCATATCGAGGGTTTTTCCCTTTTGCTTGTCCATGATGGCGGCAATCTTGTCGATCATGTCCTTCTCGCCGGTGGATTCGAAGGTCTCCCCCTTGGTTTCCTCCGTGATCTTGGAGAACTCCTCTTTCACGTCGGGCATGATTTTTTCTGTTTTTGGTAACGGGATGGAACGCTGGAGGATTCGAAACACGAAGGGGTTGTCTTTGAAGGGTCCCGTGTAATCCGCATGTGGTTTCGCAAAGGCTCGTATGTTGAGGAAGGTTCCATCCACGACTTCCATCTCTCCCTGCCGACTCCACGGATACCCGTATTCCAGCACGTAAGGTACGAAGATATGGAACGCTAGGCCAAAAACTTCATCGGGTTCTGGAGTGGAATCTACCAGAAAATACCGACCAGGACCGGGAAGGAGGGGTTGACCATTAAGGATTCGTATCTCGTCCCCATTGTAGGGGTTATAGGATTTTGCCCGGTAAGCATAACTAGCTACCTTGCGAGCGGGATCTTCGGTGGATTCGGTGAGAAGAACTGAACCTATGCCAGGTTTTTTCTTGATCCAGAGGTGGTATCCTCCTTCGAGACTGAGTTCTATCCGTAGATCTTTCTGCGTTAATGTGAGGTCTTCGGGTTCCCCTTCCGCAGAGGTGCCCTCTGAACGGGGAGCTTCAGTTTTAGGCTCCTCTGTAATCCCCGTGGTCACGACTACAAGAAGGCAGCAAACCCCAAACAGGACTCCTGTCAGGATCTTCTTCATACTTCTAACATCGGCGCTTTTCTTTTGGTTCTGAAAAGGGGAAAAATGGGGCTGCGGCTTCCGAATACCCTATTGCGTTTCCACAAATGCGGGGAACGGAGGTTCACCAGGGCCTAGGTTCTGATAGAAGCTGGAAATCCGGTTCCATAGAGGTTCCAGGAGCTGGCAACGCCAGGGTTCGGCAGATATTACGAAGAGAACGCTGAATCCCAGGGGGGAGAGGGCCATCAAAGCCTCTGGACTGTCTGCCTTTACCAGAAAGAACGTAGTGGCTCCGCACCGGTTAGGAACCCAGGATTCCAACACGGGTATCAAGCTACGGATGAAATACACCTCTATGACGGAACCCCGATACAGGTATTTCCCCAGCTCGTAGGGAATGGCGTTGACGCTAAGGTAGGGGAGTCCTCTACCCAGGATGGGTCCTTCCACGAACACAGCTCTCTTCTCGTCTTTTGGGGTACCCTTCAGTTCCGGACTTTGCCCTGATTTTTGGTTCTCCGATTGAGGGGGCGTTTTTGTCGCTTGGGAGTCCAACTTGATGGGACTGCTGGTTGACCAGACGAGAAGAAAACTTAGAAAAAGCGCGGGGGTGCGAAGAGGGAATTTCATTCCACCGTTACGCTTTTCGCGAGATTCCGGGGTTGATCCACGTTATGACCCAACTCCAGGGCGCAATGGTAGGCAAACAGTTGTAGAGGTACCACCATCAAGAAGGGGTACAGTAACTCATGGGTGGAAGGGATGAAGATGCAGTCGTCTGCAATCCGGGCTACCTCTTCGTCCCCTTCCACGGCAAGGGCTATCACTTTCCCTTTCCGCGCCTTCACTTCCTTCATGTTGGATATGACTTTCTCCCGCAACATGTCATCGGGAACCAGGAACACGCTGGGGGTGTTTTCGTTGATGAGAGCAATGGGACCGTGCTTGATTTCCGCGGCGCTGTACCCTTCCGCATGGATGTAGGAGATTTCCTTCAATTTTAGAGCGCCTTCCAGGGCTACTGGATAGTTTAGCCCCCTTCCCAAGAAGAGAAAGTTCGGATAGATGGAGTACTTTTTTGCCAGATTCTTCACGTGGGAGTTCGTTTGCAGGGTTTTAGCGATCAACTGGGGCAACTCTTCCAGGTGCTGGATGAAAGCTTTTCCCATTTCATACGACATGTCCCGCATCCGGGCAATGAGGAGGGTGAATAGATAGAACACGGCCAGCTGACTGGTAAAGGCCTTTGTGGAGGCTACCGCGATCTCTGGCCCCGAGTGAATATAGATACCCCCATCCGACTCCCGGGGAATGGTAGATCCAACCACATTGCAGATCCCGAGTACCCGGGCGCCTTTGCGTTTCAGTTCCCGCATGGCATAGAGGGTGTCTGCTGTTTCGCCCGACTGGGAAACGGCGAAATAGAGGGTGTTTCGCTCTACGATGGGGTTACGGTACCGCAACTCAGAGGCCAGTTCTGCAGACGCAGGGATCCGAGCTACGGATTCCAACAAGTAGGAAGCTACCAGCCCCGCGTGATAGGAAGTGCCCGCGGCGATGATCTTGATTCGTTCTACGGCTAGGAGTTCCCGGTTCGTCATGTTGAGACCGCCGAACTTGGCCGTCATGTACTCCTTGTCGATACGACCCTGCATGGCCCGCTTGATGGACTCCGGCTGTTCGAAGATTTCTTTCTCCATGAAGTGGGTGTACCCGTCTTTCTCGATTTCCTGCAGTTCCCAGGAAATGTAGTCTATTTTGCGATCCAGGATCTTGTCCGTTCCGTCGGTCAGTTTGTACCCGTCAGGGGTAATGGTTACCACATTCCCGTCTTCCAGGTAGATCACCTGTTTCGTGTAAGCGATCATGGCGGTGACATCTGAGGCAAGGAACATTTCCTTGTTTCCAATTCCCAGAATGAGGGGAGAACCGTTCCGGGCGCCCACGATCTTGTTAGGTTCTTTCGCATGGATACAGACGATTCCGTAGGTACCCTTCAGAAGTTTGATGGTTTTCTTTACCGCCAGTTCCAGATCCCCTTCATAGAAGGTGGAAACTAGATGGGCAATCACCTCGGAGTCCGTTTCCGATCGAAACACGTGTCCCTCTGATATGAGTTTCCCTTTCAATGCCGCGTAGTTCTCGATGATTCCATTATGAGCGATGGCGATGTCTCCCGCGCAGTTCAGATGAGGATGGGCGTTGATATCGTTCACTTCCCCATGAGTCGCCCACCGAGTATGCCCGATCCCATAGGAACCATTGAGGGTGGAAGGGATGACCTTCTGCAAGTCTGCGATCTTTCCTTTTCGCTTCACCACGGTAAGGGTGCCCGTATAATCGCCTACCGCGATCCCAGCCGAGTCATACCCCCGGTATTCCATCCGTTTCAGAGCTTCCACAAGGATATCTACCGTATTTCCGGGTCCACAGTATCCGATGATTCCGCACATACCTTAGCCTCTATTCTGTTTAATCTCGAGAGCTTCTTAGAGCCCTCCTATACAGGAAGACTGCCCTTCGTTTTTCTAGTAAAGATTCTACCGCAGTCAACTCTGAGTTTCCGATGCAGTACCTGCTCTTTCCCGCAAGGTCTGGGGATTTACTAAAAGAAGGGACTTCCCTTCCTTCTTTAGTATGCCTTCTGTTTCCATCCGTTGCACGATACCTTCCACTTCCTGTAGAGGCATCTCGAGGGAAAGGGAGATTTCTTCTAGGGTCTTGTCGAAAGGTATAGAGTCCTGTGATGCCCCTTCAAAGGCATACACCAGATGTAGAGCGATGAGGGCAGGAGCGTTCTTTCGTTTCAACTGCTGGATTTGCATGTTCGCTTGCTGAAGTCGCCGACAAAGCTTGTCGATGATGTTCATCGCGATTTTGGAGTTCTTCTCGATCATGCTCCGGAAGCCCTGCCGGTCAAAGGCCAATAGGTGGGTGTCTGTAACGGTCTGGGCTGTGGCGGTACGGCGGATCCGGTTTACGATAGCCATTTCCCCGAAAAAGTCCCCTTTTCCCAGTATGGCTAGCACATGATCCTTGTTCCCGATGGACTTACTAATCTTGACCTTCCCCTCTTGGATGATGAACATTTCGTTTCCCTCATCCCCTTCCCGGAAGATCACAGTGCCTGCTGGAATGACGTGCCCGTATTTATCGAACAGAAGGTTATCACTCATACTTTCTACGCTAATTATAGAGTTCGGCTGGTTGGGTGTCCAGGGTTAGTTCTATCAACCCTCAGATATGAGTCGCCAGGAACAGGATCCCGGGCAATAGAACCATGTACGAAATAGTTGTGGTAAGCCAGGTAGAGTTGGCCAGATCCACGTCGAATCCATAGATGGCAGGAGGGATAGCGGCCAGGAACGCTACGGGAGAAAAGGACACGATCACGAGGGTTTTTAAGGGTAAACCACCCCGGATAGACCCAAATCCTAGGAGGATCCCCAAGGGGATCAGGCATGCGGGCACGAAGAGGAATTTGATGAGGTGCACTAGGAGGATCTCCTTCCGGTATTGACCGATGGCTCCGATCTTTAGAGTTAGCCCTATGGCCAAACCAAAGAAAACGGTGATAACTGGAACCAGGATGTGGGAAAGTTGGTACATGAATTGCGGTTTGGGGATCCCAGATAACCGAAGGAGGGTCCCGATCAGGACCGCTCCAAGGGGAAAGAAGGCGACTTTCTTTTCCAGCAAAATCCGGGGATGGAATCGAAAGGAGTGGAGGTCTGCTTTGCTGATCGCATAACTCAAGGGAAACCCAAGGGTGTAGTAGAGGGGCTGCTCGAACAGGGCATAGATCTGGATATAGGCAAACCCCTCTTCCCCGTACAGGACAAAGGCGATGAAGGCAGCGAGAGCGCTGATGTTGTAGAACATGCTACTGGAAAAGAAGGACCCTGCACGATAGGGTTCTATGCGAAACCAGCGGATGCAGAATATCGCGGCCAACCCTCCGAGAAAGAGGGACATCGCTCCCAAAAGGGAGAATAGGGCCAGTTTTCCCGATGCGGGGGCAAAGCTCCAGAGAGAACTGATGGCGGCCAGAGGAAGGAGAACCATCACCGCTATCTGCTTTAGCCGATCGGAAAGGACTCTAGGGGAAAGGAACTGTCGCTCCAGGGAAAATGAGGATACCCGTTGCAGGATGTACCCCACAAGGACGGATCCAAAACTAATGGACAGAATGTAGGCAATCCGCATGGATTTACTATACTGGA
>CAKZQO010000133.1 GCA_937140905.1 uncultured Spirochaeta sp. | reverse complement strand
TGCTAGTTCAGTACAAAGATGAGTTAGCCCAGTGGGCTGCGTAGGTCCAGGGGGTACCATGTGTCTTAAACTCCCATAATGAAATTATTGTCATATTGATCTCTGTTAGAATCTGTAAGATAATTTTAATTTGATTTTGAGGAGAAAATGTTACAAAAATGGACCGAACCATTTGTCCATAACTCTCCTACTGCCAAACGCATCCTTTTAGTAGAAGACGAACCCATCATCGCATTGGCAGAGTCCCAAATGTTGAAGAAAGCGGGGTACGAATGCCTGGTAGCTTCCACAGGAGAACGAGCGATTGAATTGATAGCTGGGGGAGAACCGATCGATTTAATCCTGATGGATATCAACCTAGGCAAGGGAATAGATGGTACCGAGACAGCCCAGAGAATTTTGGAAGAGAAAGATATTCCTATTGTGTTCCTTTCTTGTCATACAGCCCCAGAAATCGTGAACAAAACCGAGAGGATCACCTCCTATGGATACATTGTAAAAACATCAGGAGATACGGTTGTTCTGGCTTCCATCCGTATGGCCTTCCGGCTTTGGGAGGCGCACCAGGAAATCGTCCATGCTGGAGAAATTTTACGTATTATCGCTAGCACGGGAGCAGAATCTAGCGAACAGGTGTTTCGATGTTTGGTGCAAATTCTTGCTAATTTGTTTAACAGTACTTATGCCTTCATTTCTCTGATAGATCCACAAGATCCAGAAAAAGCGCACACACTGGCAGTATGGACAGGATCGGGATTGGGGGAGAATTTCACCTACGACCTTTCAGAAACTCCCTGCGCACAGGTTCTGGAGGAACAATGGTGTTTCATAGAATCCAATGCGAAGGAAAAGTTCCCCAACAATCGTCTACTATCGGATATGGGAATTGAGAGTTATCTTGGAATTATTTTAAAAGAAGAGAACGATCGGCCCATCGGTATCCTAGCCGTGATGGACACGAAACCGATCCAGCATCACCCCTGGAACCAGGATATTCTCCGGGTGATAGCGGAACGAACAAAAGTGGAAGTCCATCGTATGCGATTAGAACGAGAATTGGTGAGAAAGGAACGAGTCCTACAATCCCTTTTAGAAGGGATTCCCCTTCCCATTTTCCACAAAGATCGATTGGGCAGGTACTTGGGAGTAAATGAAGCCTTCTGTCGACTCCTTCATAAGTCAAAGGAAGAAGTGATAGGAAAAACCGCCTTTGATATTGCCCCTCTCAGGTTAGCTCGATTCTATGCGGAGAAGGACGAGGAAGTTTTTAGACAGGAAAAGGAACAAATGTATGAAGCCCAATTACAGGACGGCTCTGGAACTCTACATACGGTACGGTTCTATAAATCACCCTACCGGGACGAAGAGGGGAGAGTGATTGGATTAGTCGGGATCGTATTGGGGGAGATCCATGAATCTTGAAGAAGCTACTCCTAAACCTTGCCATGTGCTGGTGGTGGAGGATGATCCGATTACCCGAACGGTCCTCGAGACGGTTCTTCGTTCTTCTGGATTTATAGTAACTTCTTCTGCCAATGGAGAGGAATCTTTAAAAATCTTAGCTCAGGAGGTCTTCGATCTGGTACTGTTGGATCTCAACCTGGAAGGGTTGAGTGGGTTCGATGTTGCCGCGCGGATCCGCTCAGGTGAGTTGGGCTCAGTCCATACCCAAGTGCCTATTATTGCCTTCACAGGGGAAGATGCACCTAAGCAGCTTCACAGATGTAAGGAAGTTGGGATGAATGGATGCTTGAGAAAACCCTTTGATGTGAGGGAATTAAAACTCCTTTTGAAAGAATGGTGTAGGGGTAGGTCAATCCAACACATCCAAGAACCAATGCGCGATGCACTTACTTCGGACCCTAAAGGAATAGAGACGTATTCTTACATCTTATGTAAAAAGTTCGAGGGGGATACAGAGTTCATTAAAAGTGTACTAAGAACCTTTCAGTCCGATGTACCCGAAAAAATTTCCCAGTTGGAAGAAGCGTACCGCATAAAGGATTGGAACTCCCTTGAACGAGTAGCTCACAGTCTAAAAGGTGCGGCGGCAATTTTGGAGCTTACTTATATACGAGATGAAGCATCCCATTTGGAAACATTAGCGAAAAAGGAGGATTTTCTCTATTCTAATGCTTCTATTGAAAAATTAAAAAATCTCTTTTATCAGATCGATTTTGAGGCTATAATAGGATACCTAGGTCTAATTAAGAAGGGAGGTTGAGGGATGAACAGCTTGGTAGTGGAGGACGATGCTACCCAGAGGCTTTTTTTAAAAAAGGTGTTGGAGAAGTATGGCACCTGTGATACCGCCGAGAATAGTACAGAGGCGGAAACCCTCTTTCGTCGCTCTTTAGAACAAAAACGGCTGTACCAACTAGTATGCCTTGACATCCTTTTGCCGGGAAAATCGGGACAGGATCTATTAAAGGAGTTTCGGTCTTTGGAAAAGAATGCGGGAATCTTGTTTCACGAAAGATGCCGCATCCTGATGGTTACCGCTCTTGGAGACCTGAAGCACGTGACAGAGGCCTTTGCTTCGGATTGCGATGGCTATCTAGTGAAACCTATCGATCCAACGAAACTAAAGGAGAAACTCGTTTCCTTGGGGCTCGTGAAGGAATAAACCTCCTTGCAGAGTAACCTGAATCGTGTAGAATTAGATCTAGGGGGGAAGGGGTATGACGGTAGAGAAAAAGAAAACCATTCAAGCATTGGTTTCGACGTTGCACTCCCTCCTCCAGGGGTACGAGCCGGGAGACCTAGTTAAGGCCGTTGATATACAGGAAACTCTCACATCCCTGTTGAACGAGCTGAAAGGCCTACCCAAGATGGAAAAGCTCGTTCAACTTACTCAGCACCTGATCCGGATATCGGAAGCGCTGTCGGACCCAGAAAAGGAGCCCCAAGCGGTAAGGCTACTTCGATCCGTAGGGAAAGATCTAGAAGCCTTTCTAACGGGAACTTTATCGGGAAAGGAATTCGGTGCCCGAGTGCGAGCAAGGAGTGGGCTGTTCCGGCAACTGCTCTTCGGACAAACGGTCGACTTGGCAGAGGGGAAAGAAGGGGAATCGAAGAAGGAAGGGGCCATATCCCACCCAGAGGAAATATCTCCCAAAGGGTTGGAGCCCAAAGAGGTTCAGGGGGGATACGAGGAGGGTTACTTCGATTCCATCGTGGAGGACGAAAAACTTCTTTCCCAGTTCTATTCGGAAGCTAAGGACCATTTGGAAGAAGCCCAATCCATCCTGGTTGAACTGGAGTACGATCCCACTAACAAGGAACTGATCAATACGATCTTTCGGAACTTCCACACCATCAAAGGCTCCTCCGCCTTCTTGGGGCTCCGAAACGTAGAGGAGCTGAGCCATGCGGTTGAGGATCTTCTATCCCTTGTGCGGGAAGGGAAGATCTTCCTCAGCAAGGAACTAATCGACTTGATCTTCCATGGAATGGAACTTCTAAGAAACCTGCTGGAAGGGATGCACATCAATGAGTTCAAACCCCAAGAAATGAAGAAGTCTTTCCGTATCATCGATATCCATCCGTATATCAGCCTGATGCGACGGGTACTGGAACAGTACAAGTACCGGAAGATCGGAGAGATCCTTGCAGAAGAAGGGAAGATCACATTGCAGGATCTACAGAACCTCTTGCGAAAGCAAACGGAATCAGAGAAGAAGATCGGTGAACTGGTTGTTGAGGAGAGGATCGCTACCACGGAAGACGTTCTGGAAGCCCTGAAGAAGCAAAAGACCCAAGTCGCCAAGGTGAAGCGTTTGGGATACGTGAAGGTTTCCAACGAGAAGCTCAATACCCTGATCGATATCGTGGGAGAACTAGTGATCAATCAATCCATGTTAAAACAGGAACTCATGGGAGGTTCGACGGGTGATAGGGCGGAACGGAACATCAGTCAGCTAGAGAGCATCACCACCACCATCAAGAACCTTGTCCTCTCCATGGGAATGACCCCCATTTCCGAGATCTTTACCAAACTCCGGGTGGTGGCGCGCAACACTGCAGAGGAGTTGGGGAAGTCGGTCTATGTAGAGATGCGGGGCGAGGATACGGAGTTGGATAGAAACGTGATCGAGACCATCTACGATCCCCTGATCCACATTATCCGGAACTCCATCGACCATGGGATTGAACCAGCAGAAGAACGGCAGGAGAAGGGAAAAGACAAGGTGGGGAAGATCCTCCTCGCAGCGGAACACAAGGGAAGCGGGATAGAGATCGTGATCGAGGACGATGGACGTGGCATCGATGCGGAAAAGGTGAAGAGGAAAGCAGTAGAATTGGGCCTCGTGAAAAAAGAAGAGGCGGAATCCCTCTCCCTCAAGGATATCTACTCCTTCCTGTTCCTACCAGGTTTTTCTACCTCTTCCTCCGTCACTACTGTTTCGGGTCGAGGAGTTGGGTTGGACGTGGTTAAAAAGAACCTAGATTCCATCCATGGCCGGGTGGAAGTGGTTTCCGAACCGGGGAAGTTCACCCGATTCATCATCCGGTTACCCCTTACCTTGGCGATCATTGAAGGGTTTGTCACTCGGGTAGGGGAAAACAAGTACGTGTTTCCCTTCAGTGCGATTGAGGAAATAAAAGTGATCGACCCTTCCGAAATCATGGCTTCGGAAAACGGCTCGGAAGCGTTGATCTACCATCGAGGTGCCCACATTCCCGTACTAAAGGCTCATCACGTATTCAAGGAAGAGGTGAAGGAAAACGGGGAACGGATCCTGTCCCTCCTTTTCTCGTTGGATCAAGCCAAGTACTGTGTGGTGGTAGATGAATTGATCGGGAAACAGGAGATCGTCATAAAAAATTTGAGTGATACATTACTCCAGCAATGTCCCTACTTTTCCGGCGGAACGATCTTCGGCGATGGGAGTATCGGCTTTGTGGTGGACATGCAGGGATTCCTGGAATCCTTAAAAGATTGAACCAAGAAGCATAGGAGGAGCATCTGCATGAAGTATATCCTGATCGCGGACGATTCCGATGTGATACGGAGCATCGTGGAGCAGACTCTACGGCTCCACAAGTACGAGAACATCCTGAAGGCCTTCGACGGACAGGATGCACTGGAAAAGGCAAAGGCGAACCTGGGGAACATCGCCCTGTATGTACTGGACGTAAACATGCCGCGGATGGATGGGATCACCCTGGTGAAGG
>CAKZQO010000132.1 GCA_937140905.1 uncultured Spirochaeta sp. | reverse complement strand
GGCATTTAGTATGGCTATGCTGGTTTTCAATGGAACGCCGTATGTAGTGTACAGACATGATCAACCTGGGAAGATCGTATTATTCGATGGTTCTTCGTGGAATAATTTAAGTGGCACATTCGGTAACCAAGTTTATGGCGTGGATTGTTTTGGGATGGGACTACTGGACCATGGATCTTATCGAGATCTATATATTGTTTACCATGATACTTATGACTATTATTCTGAAGGTGAAATACATGTTCAAGTTTACCGGTATTATCCTTCTGGAGGCGGGACTTCTGGATGGATAGATCTTGGCGTTGTTGGGAAATGCAAGTTACCAGGAATGGACCCAAACAATAGGTACAATGGCTATGCATCAATGATCGTTACATTGAAAGGAACCATATATGTTGCCTACAGGGATAGTGAGAATGGAAACAAAGTCACTGTAAAAAGGTGCTTGGGATTGAGTAATCCGATATGGGAGACTATTGGGGGGGAATCAGCAAGCAGTGGGGAGGCTGATTATGTATGTTTGCAAGTATTGAATATTTGGGATATTGATGATGCGAACGATATCCCCTACATAGCATTTAAAGATGGAGCGAATGGCGGGAAAGTAACCGTTAGGAAGTTTGAGTAGAGTTCTTATCATAAATTTTTTCTAAGGCTTCATGGCTGTGGGATAGAAGTGAGTAACTAATAGTAGGTAGGAAAGAAGCATTATCCTGTTTTCCCCCGGTGGTTTGGAGAAGGAGGATCGAGAGGGCATAGTATGTCCTGGCTTTGTTCAGAGTATTAGGGAAAAAGAAGCGTGATATTCCTTGATCAGCTCCTCCTTGCGGGAAAGTAAAAAAATGCCACTTGGTGAATGAAGTAAAAAAGTTCGGTAGTTCCTGCAGGTGTCGAGATTCTAGCATTTCGCACGATTTCTTTGAATCCTTACAAATCGAATAAGTAGGTTGGTGTGAATACACTTGAGCTATTTAGGATGATGGGATTTTCGGGTCAGTTTTATAACCATACAGGGTCTGGCACTGTCTGGTGTTATCGAGATTGGAGAGTGAGAGAAATCGATCTAATGTTCCTCGCATAAGCCTCCTTGACGCTCCGTCTGAGTTGCGCCATTCTTGCAATAGGGTAGAAGGTAAGGCGATACTACATGAAAAGTTCCCTCCACTGGGGAGATAGGTTCCCTCTCCTGTGGGATCCCGAGAAAAACGAGTTTCGCGATCTCTTCGAAAAAGCTTCCCTTCCATGGGAAGTACTTTCCCACTTAGATGCCTATATCGAGCAGAAACTCCAAGAAACGAAGGGACCGAAAGTGCGTTCACCTGTCCCGGAAGGCCTTCACCTGGAGGGACCTGTCTTTATCGACGAAGATTGCAAAATTGAAGCGGGCGTCTTCATCCGGGGGCCCGCATGGATTGGGAAAGGATGCGAAATCCGGAATGGTTGCTATATCCGGGGGGGAGTGCTAGCAGGAGAAGGAGTCGTTCTTGGCCATGCCAGCGAGTTCAAGCACTGTGTCCTAGTAGGGATGGCGCAGGCGCCTCATTTCAATTATGTGGGTGATTCGGTTCTGGGATGGCATGCCCATATCGGCGCGGGGGTGATCCTCTCGAACTTCAGGCTCGATGGAAAGGCCGTACCGGTTCGCGGCCTCGGATCCATCGAGCGGATCGACTCTGGCCTGGCGAAGCTGGGCGCGTTGATTGGCGATGAATGCGAGATCGGGTGCAACTCCGTACTGAATCCAGGCACTATCGTAGGAGAGAGAAGTGTCGTATTCCCCCTTTCATTAATTTCGGGTACCTGGCCCGCACACAGTCGAATCGAGAATCCTTCAATGCGGCGTTTTGAAGGCTGACTGGAATCAATACGTTTTACAGACCGTCCCTAATAATCTATAATGGTTCTAGTAGCTCTGGTTTGGAGACAGTCCATAGGAGGAGGGTATTATGAAAAAGATCATTGGGATCGTGATCTGTCTTATTCTTGCGGGTATTGTATGGGGACAGGGGAAGGTGGTGGTGTACACGGCGCATGAGGAATCCATCATCAACGCGCTGGTGCCCATGTTCGAGAAAGAGACGGGGATCAAGGTCGACTACGTGAAGCTCGGCTCTGGGGATGTGATCAAAAGGGCAAAGGCCGAGGCGGCTAGGCCGCAGGCGGATGTCATTTGGAGTATAGGGGGTGAACAACTGGAGGCTGAAAACTCAATTCTCGCTCCCTATACGCCGAAGGACTGGGACAAGATCGCCCAAGTGTACAAGGTGGGCACGAACTGGCTCCCGTACACGGGAATCATGAACGTGTTCATCGTCAATACGAAGATGCTCACCCCCGACAAGTATCCCAAGACCTGGCTGGACCTTCAGGATTCACGGTTTAAAAAACTCATTTCCTCTGCGCGGGCAGATAAATCGGGATCATCATACATGCAGTTGTGCAATGTCATTGCTATCTATGGGGATAAAGGCTGGGACATCTACAAGAACATCATGAAGAACATGGTGATTTCCGCCTCTTCGGGAGCGGTACCGAAGTTTGTGAACGATGGGGAGCAGGCAGTGGGAATTACCCTGGAAGACAACGCCTTCCGGTACTTTGCGGGTGGAGGCCCTGTGGCGATCGTGTACCCGGAAGACGGAACCGTTGCGGCTCCCGATGGAATTGCCCTTCTGAAAGGAGCTCCCAACCAGGAAAACGGGAAGAAGTTCATCGATTGGTGTCTTTCCAAGAAAACACAGGAATATCTGGTAGATGCCATGGCCCGTCGCCCTGTACGGATTGATTGCAAGGATCCGAAGGGCCTTCCTCCTCTTTCGAAGATTAAGACCATTCCTTACGACTTCCGATGGGCGGCATCGAACAAGAATGCGTTTGTGAAGCGATTTGTCGATATCGCGATGGATCTCGGTCTGTAGAGTTAATAGTCAAGACAATGAGACCAGACTATTGAGACCAAACAGGAAACCGCCTTTGGGAAACTGAAGGCGGTTTTCAATTTATGAAGCACCATGCGGGGGGTATTGGATGCCTGATTGGGCCTATCTCCTGAAGGGGGCTAAATAAGGATTACTCTGGGGGAACAACCATGCACGCGATTCGAATCATCGGTGTGGAGAAGAACTTTGGAGAGGTGAAGGCGCTTTCCAACATTCACCTTGAGATCGAGAAAGGGGAGTTTTTTACCCTACTGGGACCTTCTGGATGCGGGAAAACTACCCTGCTCAGAACCATCGCCGGTTTCTGCCGGCAGGACAAAGGAGACATCTACATCGAAAATGAATTGATCAACGACGTGCCTGCCTACCAGCGGAATACCGCGATGGTGTTCCAGAACTACGCGGTGTTCCCGCACATGACCGTATTCGACAACGTTGCGTATGGATTACGGGTACGGAAATTGCCGAAAGAGGTAATCGCTCAAAAAGTCAAGACTGCGTTACGGAGTGTTCACCTGGAAGGCTTCGAACAGCGTACACCCGATAAACTCTCCGGGGGACAACAACAGCGGGTCGGTCTTGCCAGAGCGATGGCGATCGAACCTAGAGTGTTACTGTTCGACGAACCCCTTTCGAACTTGGACGCGAAACTCCGAATAGAAATGCGTGAGGAGATCAAAGCGGTACAAAAGTCTCTCGGTATTACTTCGATTTATGTCACTCACGATCAGGAGGAAGCGCTGGTGATCTCCGACCGGATTGCCGTGATGAACCAGGGGCGGATTCAACAAATAGGTAAACCCTGGGAGATCTATCGGGATCCCCTGAACACCTTCGTCGCCAACTTCGTTGGGAAAATAAATATGTTAACCCTAAAACTTGGACCAAGTGCAGGATTGGGGTACAGAGAAGCAAGCTTGGGAAACATAACGCTGCATGTACCCGCTCACGGTACGGAACAGTTGGATTCTATCATCGTGGCCTTTCGACCCGAGGATGTGGTGGAGGTCCGATCGACAGATCGAAGGAATACCATCACAGGATCCCTACGAACCGTCAGCTTCATGGGATCCGTAGCCCGGTTCGAAGTGGATGTGGAAGGACAGATCCTCACTATCGACCGCCATCGGCCGCGGGAAACCGATATCCCGCCCATACACTCGCAGGTAGTTTTTTCAGTTCCACCGGAGAGTGTTTTGTTGTTCGATCCGGTATCGGGCAAGCGACTTGGTAAGGGGGATCGGTCATGAGTGGAAAGATTCGAAGAGCCGATGTATGGACCCTTGTCACGTTTGCCGGGTTCGCGATCGTTGTCGTGTTTCTCATTTATCCACTGTTCGATATTTTCCGCTATAGTTTCATAGACAAGGACAGTGGAGAAGTTTCTCTCGCAAACTGGATCCAGTTCTTTTCGAAGAAGTACTACCTTCGGGCTTTCACCAATTCCCTGTTCATCGCTATCGCCACAACGTTCTTTTCCATGGTGTTGGGAATCCCCTTAGCCTTCTTCACTACGAGGTATCGAATCGCGGGTTCCACTTTTCTGACGACCCTATCGGTGCTCGCTTTATTGTCTCCCACCTTCATCGGTGCCTATTCTTGGATAACGATGCTGGGAAAGAACGGCTTCCTTCGAACCATGTTCCAATCGATAGGAGTTACTCTTCCCCAAATCTATGGACCATTGGGGATCATTCTCGCCGATACCCTACAGTATTACCCATTCATTTCCTTGATGACCGCCGGGGCTTTGATGACCATCGACCGTTCTTTGGAAGAAGCCTCGGAAAACTTGGGAGCCCGTCCGAGACGAATCTTCTTCGATGTCACCCTACCGATGGTTCTGCCTTCCGTGACCGGCGGGGCGTTGATCGTGTTCATGATGTCCCTGTCGAATTTCGGAACACCCATGATCATTGGGGGGAATTTTCTCGTCCTGCCGACCCTTGCGTACAATCTATTTACCAGCGAAATCTCGGAAACGCCTGGTATGGCCTCTACTGTTTCGATCATCCTGATGCTCTGCGCATCCATCGTAATCGTCCTCCAGCAGTGGCTTGCTTCCCGACGAAAATACGCGAGTATGCTGGTCAACCGTCCTGTGGTAAAAAGACTAAAAGGGATTCGATCCCTAGTGGCGCATGCCCTCTGTTATGGAATCGTGTTTTTATCTACCCTACCCCTAGCGGTAATCGTGTACTACAGTTTCCGTAAGACCTCGGGGCCCGTGTTCAAATCTGGATTCAGTCTCGACAGTTACCGGCAGATCTTTTTCGATGTCCCTAAAACAGTAACCAATAGTTTCCTCTACTCCCTGGCCGCCGTGTTATTGATCGCCATTGTGGGGACCCTTCTCGGATTCATCATAGCTCGGAAGAAGAGTGGGGTGGTCAAGGTGCTCGATTCCCTTCTCATGATCCCCTACATGGTACCGGGCACGGTTTTGGGTATTGGGTTCATCGTGGCCTTCAACCGCCCCCCCATCTACCTGACGGGAACGGCCATCATCATTATTCTCACCTACTTTATTCGACGGCTTCCCTACTCGGTGCGTTCCGCGGCTTCGATCCTGAAGCAGATCGATCCCGCCCTTGAAGAGGCGGGTATCAATCTAGGCTCTCCCCCCGGAAGAACCTTCAGGACCATCACCCTCCCCCTGATGCAGGGAGGTATCATTTCAGGCGCCATCATGAGTTGGGTAACCTCCATGAACGAGTTGTCCGCTTCCATCCTTCTGTACGTGGGGCAAACGATGACCATGCCTATCAAAATCTACCTATTGGTTGTGGATGGCTTCTTTGGAACCGCCAGTGCCATGTCCACGATTCTTCTCGTTGTGACGGGCGTGTCGATGTACATCGTGAATAAATATTTCAGCAAAGGTAGTGAAACCTTCGTTTCCGCGTGAGGCGTAAAGAGAGGACACGCCGTATGCGTATGGAATAGTCTCATCATCCATCTGGCCAGTGAACTTTGTGAGGCGATATCTGTATACGTTGGCGTGGGTTTTTTACTATCAGGAAAGGAGTACTATAGATGAACCGTATGAAAGGGTTAGTATTAGAAAAGCCTAATACATTTGAAGTGCGTGAACTGCCAATACCGGAATTAGAACAGGGAGAAGTGCTAGTTCGAGTAAAGGGTTGTTCCATTTGTGGCACCGATATCCGGATCCTGGAGGGGAAAAAAACAAGGGGAATACGGTACCCGTCTGTGATTGGGCACGAAATAGCGGGGGTGATCGTGAAAACCGGAGGCACAGTAGGGGATTTGAAAGAGGGCGATCGGGTGGGGATCATTCCTGTACTGTCTTGCCATACCTGCAGGTACTGCCTCGAAGGGATGGAAAACCTTTGCCAGAACCGCAAGGCCATTGGATACGAGTTTGATGGAGGGTTTGCGGAATACCTACGAGTGCCCGCCGATGCGGTGAGGTATGGGCACGTGTTTAAGCTCCCCGATGGGATGAGTTTTGAAGAGGGGGCTTTATTGGAGCCCCTCTCCTGCTGCTTCAACGGAATCCAAAAAGCGAAACTCCGCGTGTCAGATACCTGCTTGATTGTGGGAGCCGGCCCTATAGGGTTAATGCACGTCCAGCTCGCACGGGCAGTGGGCGTATCGAAGATCATCGTAAGCGAACCCAACACGATGCGTTTGGAGCTTTCGAAACGGTTCGGCGCAGATTTCTGCGTGGATCCCACGAAGGAAAACCTTATCGAAGTAGTGAATCAGACTACCGGTGGGTTGGGTGTGGACACGATTATCATGGCCATTGGGGTACCAGGGATCGTGAACGATCTACTAAAGGTAGTCCGAAAAGGGGGTACGTTGAACTTGTTCGCAGGCTTTCCCGATGCGGGGACCTGTACCGTGGAAGCGAACGTCATTCACTACAACGAAGTCACGGTGAACGGAACGAGCTCGTCCACACGGCTAGATTACCTAAAGAGCGCGAGTCTGGTTGCCCAAGGGAGCGTTCGATTGCAAGAGCTCGTGACCCATCGATTCCCCTTGGAACAATTCAAAGAAGCGTACGCACTAGCAAAAGAAGGAAGAGGAATCAAGATCCTGATCGAGCCATAATTCAATTAGGGACGTATTTACCTTATACTCTGAACATGGCGTAAAATTTTTTCCCTTGACGACATTTCCTTTCATGCTTTACACTATTGTTCATATATAAGAAAATGTTTCTAATATCCGTACAAGAGGAGGCATACATGAAAAAGCATTGGCTGAAAGCGGTTAGGGCTGCAGTGGTTGGGTTGATGGTTTTATCTTTCTTAGCACCCGTGTTATTCGCCGCTGGAG
>CAKZQO010000131.1 GCA_937140905.1 uncultured Spirochaeta sp. | reverse complement strand
CAAAAGCCGGACTATAGATGTACCCCCAGATGAACCCCACAGCCACAGTGTTGAGAACTACCGGAATGAAAAAAATTGTCTTGAAAGTGCTTTCGAACTTGGGTTGCAGGTAGAGGAAATACCCAATCATGAATCCAAATACAACCTGAAAAAAGGTCGTCACTACCATGAAAATGAGGGAAGCTTGTACGGATTGCCAGAAAATCCTATCCCGAAACACGGAAAGGTAATTGTCGAACCCCACGAATACGCGCCGTTCCAGAGAGACCCAACGGTACATACTGAGAACAAGCCCCTGAATTACAGGCGACAGCACAAAGAGCGCGTAATATAAAAGTCCTGGAAGAAGGAAAACTGCAATGGCTAGATTTTTCGCACGCTTGTTGATCATATTTCTTACCCTTTGATCGCCCCTACTGTCATGCCCCGAACGATCTTTTCCTTCATGATCGCGTAGAAAAGGACGTTTGGAATGCAAGCGATGAGGAGTCCCGCGCAAAGGATTGTATACTCGGTGGTCCATTCAGTGATGAACCCCATTAAACCAATGGGTAAAGTCTTTACCAGAGGGCGACTCAACATCAACATGGCGATAAGCAATTCGTTCCAAGCGGCCAATGCAGATAGGATGGTCACTGTAACGATTCCATCTGCGGACAACGGTAGGATGATACGAGAAAAAACCGTGTAGTACGTAGCCCCATCGATGATGGCGCACTCCTCCAACTCTTTTGGAATAGTTACCATGAAGCTTTCCAAGATAAATACCGAAACCGGAATTCGAAAGGCCGCATAAATGACTCCCAGGTACACGAGATTGTTCATCATGTTGAGTTTCATGGCCGTTATGTATAGAGGGATCACGGCGGCATGGATGGGAATCATCATTCCCGCGATGATGAGATAATAGAAGAATCGTTTTAGTTTAAACTGGAATCTAGATACCGCGTAGGCTATCGTCACAGAGGCCACCACGGAGAAAAAGATCGAGGAAGCGGTAGCTATCACGGAATTGAAGAAGTAAAGACCTATCTTCCCTCCTACCCAGGCAACAACATAGTTTTTCCAGAGGAACTCTCGCGGTAGCCCCCATATATTTTGGGAAAGGTCTGCCTGACTCTTCAGGGAAGTGACGAGCAGCCAGAAAAGAGGCAATAGAATTACCAACGTATTGAACACAAGAACCCCATAAACGCATGCCCGGCCCCCTTGAGATCCTATTTTCAATTGGGATCTAATGATAGGCTCTTTACGTGACGTTATCGCAGTGGTGCCGCCCATAGGCCATCCTGTTTATTTTTGAGCGCCTATAGGTGCGCTAGACCTACAGGCACTCACTCATCAAAACTACCAACTCAACCAAATATCTAAAACCTTTACTTAGCTGTTTTCAGGTACTCCTCCGCCACCCTCTGTACCTCTGCCACAGCTTTCTCCACGGTAAACTCACCCGAGATGATTCCCGGCATCGCGGTCTTCTTGATGGCTAGGTCCACGGCGGGTGGCGCCCAGGTATCCATGGAGGGCGCGAATCCCTTGGCAGTCTGGAACGCGTCGTACAACTGCTTCATCACGGCTGGGAAGGGCGACCAGTCGAAATCTCCCAATCTGCCGGCAGGAAGGAACGGCATGGCTCCCCCTTTCTTCGTGACCGCCTTCCAGAACTCTGGATCGACCATGATCTTAAGCCAATCGGCACAGTTTTCGATTTGCTCTTTCGTCTGATTCGAAGCAATGATGTATCCCACGATCGTTCCACCCACGTTTATTCCCGGAGTTGCCTCTGGCATATCCGTCATAGGAGGTAGATCTGCCCTTTGTACTTTCTTGATGAACTCTGGTCCACCGACAGAAAGAAAGTTCAACGGTTTCCAGGCACCTTCATAGTACATGGCTACTTGGCCGCGAGCGAACATCTGGTCTGCTTCATTGGCACTTAACCCAAGCACTCCGGGCGGAAACGCCTCTGCTTTTACCAGCTCGGCAAACTTAGCCATCGCTTTCGGGAATCCATACGCGGGATCGTTCCATTTGTTCATGGCAGATCCCATGGCAAGTTCATTCGCTTTCTGCAGAGAGGTGGTTCGGATCAACAGAGCCGAAGCCATCCAAGCGAAGCGCATGTCTTTGCCGCCCGTAACCAGCAGGTACAACCCTTTGGAACGAGCCTCCTTGGCCAATGCGAGCAGTTCATCCCATGTCTTGGGTAACTTCCACCCATATTTATCAAAGATCTCTTTGTTATAAAACAAGCCGTCCATGCTCGCTTCATGGGGGACGGACATCAACCGTCCATCCTTATATCTGGAACCTTCCAGAATCGTTTCGCTGTACCAGCGACGGAACTCGGGGTGTTTGGGGTTGTCATAGATAGGTCGCCAATCCACGATCTTGTTGTCCTTCATGAACTCCCTCATATAATTCAATACACACCAGGAAGTGCTAGGTGGATTTCCAGCAGCGAATTCTACGGTAAGCTTCGTACGAATCTGAGCCGTAGGCTGGGCGTCAATGAATACCGTAACTCCAGGATGCGTCTTACTGAACTCCTTCGCTTTCTCCTGCATCAGTTCGTACTGGGCGCTTCCTGCCGTACTAGGAACTAAAAACCGCAATTCGTGTGGTTTCACTGTCTCCTTGCTTCCACCTGCAAAGGCACTTGATAACAAAACAGCAAGAAGACAGATAAAGGAAACGGTTCTTTTCATACCTACCTCCTATCTCAGATTTTGTATCTGTTAGAATATCGTTATAACACTGCTATAGCGATTTGTCAATGAAATATAGACAGATTCTACTCTTCATGGTATCTTTGAATACATGAATAAAACTAGCAGAAAGATTTCTTCCACCGAACACGCTTATCAGATCATCAAGAATCATATCTTGTCCCACAAGCTTGCCCCTGGAACCCGGTTGACGAGCAGGAAATTGGCCGAGCTGACGGGGGTCAGTATCATTCCTGTTCTCCATGCTTTACAAAGATTGGACAACGAAGGACTGATCGAGACTGTTCCGGGCTGGGGATCCCGAGTGATAAACCTAGATGAAGAAACGATTCGAGATAAATACTATCTGCGGGAAGCGATCGAATGTCAGGTCGTTCGGATCCTTGCGAAGAAGATCACTGAGCCACAAAAGAACGAATTACTGAACCTTGCCCGCGAAATTGACAAAGCCGGAGCTGTGTCGCCCATAAAAAATACCTATTGGAAGAAGGAGTACGAATTCCATCTTACCCTTGCACGGTTCGCGGGAAGCAAATCCCTCTACAAAGAAATCCAGAAGATCAACCTGTTTCGGTTCTTCCACCGCTCGAAAGAGGGTTTGCTTTTATCCGGTAGCACCCTACCTCCCGATCATCACCAAAAAATCGTACAGGCCATTCTTACAGGAGATCCAGACGTCGCAGAAAAAGCCATGCGAAACCATATCCATCACTCTTCTCACCGCATCTTCAATAATGGTAACGAAATATAGAATAGGAGGACAGAATGGTGCGTGATGAGCATTATAAGGTTCTTTCTTATTACGAAGATCTGCGAGTAGCGGACGTTCGGGATGGAATGGATGTTCTATTCCGTCATCACTATGGATCGATGGATCCTTCCATCCGCCCCCTCTTTCGAACGCGGGTTTGTGGGATCGCCCGAACCGTTAGATATGTACCTTACCAGGGGGAACTACCCTATCGAATGGACGCGGAAACCTACTATAAAGAATGGATTCCGAACTATTATCGCACTATTTGTCCGTACCCTTGGATCGATACAATCCGTGAGGGTGACTTTATAGTGATCGATCAATCAGAAAGGAACGTAGGCCTCATGGGTTCGGAAAATACTCTTGCGTGCATCGCGAAAGGCGCGAGGGGATTCGTGTCCAACGGCGGCGTTCGCGACACGGATGAAATCATTCTCCAAAAAGTTCCTTTCTGGTCCAAGTACTGCAGCCAGACGAACGTGATCGGACGTTTACAATTCGACGCGATGGATGTTCCCGTGTCGGTCGGTGGGGTTGTCGTGCATCCAGGGGATGTGATCGTAGCCGACGGGGATGGAGTGATCGTCGTGCCGTTCATGATCGCGCCAGAAGTCGCTCAGTACGCCCAACGGGAGCATGCCCAGGACAAGAAGAACCGTAAAGCCCACTATGAAAAACTGGGATGGAAGGAAGATGAAACAGTGAGGTAAGGGTATGAAAGCGCTTGTGTTGGAACCGAATCGAACCCTCAGTTTACGGGATATAGAGATCCAAGAAACATTAGGGCCGAGGGATGTTCGAATCGCTATACGCAATGTTGGGATCTGTGGAAGCGATATCCATTACTATCGACATGGTCAGATTGGTCCCTTCGTTGTTAAGGAGCCGATGGTCCTAGGACATGAAGCTTCCGGTGTAGTTCTCGAGACGGGTAAAGAGGTAACCCATTTGAAACCCGGGGACCGGGTGTGCATGGAGCCAGGGATCCCCAATCCCAATAGTCGACCTACCCGGTTGGGAATGTACAACCTGGATCCTGAGGTCCGGTTTTGGGCGACCCCTCCCGTGCATGGGGTCCTTCGCCCAACCGTGGTACATCCCGCTGACTTTACCTTTCGGCTACCGGACAATGTTTCCTTTGCCGAAGGAGCCATGGTAGAACCCCTTGCCGTTGGGTTATACGCCGCCACCAAGGCCCAAATCCGTCCAGGGGATACAGCGGTTGTCCTCGGTGCGGGAACGATTGGAATACTCACCGCTCTTTCCGCCCTTGCGGGCGGCTGCAGTCAGATCATTCTGGCAGATCCCGTGCAGCAGAAACTAGATCTTGCGGCTCGACTAGGTTCCATTGTTCCCGTGAACATTCATACCCATTCGCTGAAGGAAGTAGTACAGGACTGGACGGGAGGATGGGGCGCGGATATCATCTTCGAAGCGAGTGGCAACGAAGAAGCCGCAAGCTCTGTGTTCGACTTGGTATGTCCCGGCGGGCGAGTCGTCTTTATAGGAATGCCAGGGAAAGCGATCCCCTACGATGTCGTGGCCGCTCAAATCAAAGAAGCCCGCGTGGAACACATCTTTCGCTACGCCCACATGTATCCGAAAGCTCTTGCCCTCCTTGCAAGTGGTAAGATCCCGTTGAAGCCTCTCATTACGGATATCTTTCCCTTTGAGAAGAGCATCGAAGCCATGAAATGGGCTCTTCACATGCCTCCTACTTCGATCAAGGCGCAGATAGAGCTTCCATCGGATCTATAGACTCGAGAACCGCGGATTCTTTAGAATAATGACAGTTGCGGATCCTTGGGTCGTTTCTTTCCCTGCTCTTCCAACCGGTGAAGAAGTTCTTCCTCGATGGCCTGTAGATAGGGACTGGGTTCCAAGCGATACTCCCGTCCGAAAAGGAACCGTCGCTTGGCCCGCGTGAGGAACAAGTACTTTTTCGCCCGGGTCATGCCCACGTAGAAAAGCCGGCGCTCTTCCTCCAGATCATCTTCTCTCACCTTCGTTCCCGTGTTCCCAGAGCTTACTTCTTTTCCTTTCTGGAAAGGATTCACTTGGAGGTCCGATCGGTTGAAAAGCGTGTACGGTAGAAGCCCATCCTCGCATCCTGTTAAAAACACACAGTCGAACTCCAACCCCTTTACCCCATGGATGGTGGATAGGGTAACCCGGGTGGTTCTGTAGGGAAGATCGTCCTGAGCGGATCGAAGCGCGACACGACAGAGAAACTCAGCGAGGGGTTCGTGCGGCCACTCCGGAATCGATGCGGTGAACCCAAGCACTTCGATTAAGTTCAACAGTAGATCTCTCGCGCTCAATTCCCGGAAAGGAGGAATGGTCTGTGAAAGGGCTATTTCATCCCTAGAAGGTGTTATTCGGCCCTGGACCAGTTGGTTCAGGAGTTCTTCCGGAGTTCCCGGGAAGGAACTCTCCTTCTGACGGTAAAGAGCCTGTAATCGCTCGACCGATAGCTCCCTCAAGTATGGGTTTGTCGGATAACAAAGATACCTGGCAAGGTCTAGAAAAAAAGCGCCTGGCTCTTCCCGGAACGAGCTCTGTTCCCCAACCCGCACGTAGGGGATCGCGTGATCATGGAAGGCTTTCTGTAGGATTTCCATCTGATGGGAGGTCCTGCAGAGGACAGCTATTTCACCTAAATCGCATCCTTCGGAAAAATCGTCCGCCATCCCTGAATCAATGGAAAAGAACCTAATTCCACCGGTAAGGGCTTCGATAGTACGGGCCACGAACTCCGCTTCCGAGGCATCGCTCGGATGCTCGGAAACTCGTATTTTTACATCACTAGGAATCCCTGAACGCAGAGGCTCTCTTTCTTCCTTTCCACTGCTTTCTAGCACTTGAAAAGACGCTTTAAGTACAGCATCGGGACACCGGTAACTAGTGGAAAGGCTCAGCACCGTCGCGTGGGGATAATCGGTCGTGAACTGTCGAATGAACCGCACGTCCGCTCCCCGGAACCCGTAGATGGCCTGGTTCGGATCGCCAATCACGGTGAGGTTCGCCTTTCCATCCGGAGCAAGTAGACGGAGGAGACGGTACTGGAGCTCGTTCACGTCCTGGTACTCGTCCACGAAGATATGCGCGTACCGCTGCCGCAGGGTCTCCCGCACCCCTCTTTCCTCCTCAAGGAGGGTCACGGGGAGCTCTAGTAGATCTTCTAAGTCGAAAGCATTGAGCCTTCTAAGGGTTTCCTTGTAGAGAGAGTTGGCATTGGGCTTTTTTTTCTCCTGTTCATCCAGAAAGGTTCGCAGGATCCGCTCACGGTCTTCCTCCCAGAGAAGGAGGAAATCCTCTGTTCGGCCGAAGCGATGGCAGAACTCCCGTAGAATCGTGAGGCCAAAAGAGTGAAAGGTGCCAATCCATACGGACCTGTTTGGATCGCTACTATTCGTGGAA
This sequence comes from uncultured Spirochaeta sp., assembly GCA_937140905.1. Lineage (GTDB taxonomy): Bacteria > Spirochaetota > Spirochaetia > DTKZ01 > DTKZ01 > DTKZ01. The sequence continues at coordinate 16,701 of CAKZQO010000131.1, read as the reverse complement.
CGGATAGGACCCTCCCCTCCCCTAAGAATCCTTTGGAGACGATCTCTCATTTCTTCCGCCGCTTTGTTGGTAAAGGTAAGGGCCAGGATTCGTTCGGGCGGTATTCCTTTCTCGATCAGGTGGGCGATCCGATGGGTCAGCGTGTTCGTTTTTCCGGTTCCAGGCCCGGCTAAAATCAGTAAGGGCCCTTCTCCATGTTCCACCGCCCTCCGTTGTTCTGGGTTCAACCGGGAAAAGGAGTCTAGAGGCCCGGCGCTTCCAGGTTCCGACTGTTGTGGTTCGCCCGTTCGGAGTTTTTGGAGACTCGTCTTGGCCCCTCCCGTTGCTGCTTTCAGAGCGGATAGTTCCCGGATATCGAAGTCCAGTAGGTCCCGCGGTCGGGGAGCCTCTTCCTTACTCTCGATTTCTTCCATGAGGGGGAAAAGAGTCTTTTCACGCTCGGATCGAATAGACGCCCCTTTCCCTTCTGAGCTAGACGCGGAAAACACCCTCACCCGGCCGTACTCTCCATCGTAGCCCTCCTCCACGTAGACCCTCCGTTCCCGCATCCGACGGATTCCCTCGGCCAGGGAAGCTCCGCCCTTTCGGGCAACCTGTTCGAGAGGCGCATCGGCAAGGATCCATAATTCGGGCCCAAGCGAACTAATTAATTCCCCATACTTCCCTTCCACCGCTCGGCTTGCGGGGCCCATTCCTAAAAGCTCCGATAAAATCTCCCTTAAAGGGACGAGAGAAACAAAATATGTTCGTCGAGGTCGTTCCTCCAGGTTCGTTCGATCCGCTAAGGCAATCACCCGGTTCATCACCCCCACGGTAAGGGGTTTACCGCAGACAGGACAAAGCCCTCCTATCCGCGCGGTTTCCACGGGGTTCAGCGCCACACCGCACTTTCGGTGTCCATCAAAGTGGTACTTACCCTCCTGGGGGAAAAACTCGATGGTGCCGAGGAACCCTTTCTCCTCCCCTTCCAGCCCGCCGGCGGCTTCCGGGGAAAAGGGATGCCCTGCGCGGCCCGGTATACCGTCTCCCAGTAGCCAGGCGCCCTCTACCCCCTCGAAAGAGGGGCTCCCTGCGCGCGGTGTTTCCCTAGCCCCCCCATCCTCCCCACGCGGGAGGATGGGCCCCCGTCCAGCTTCTACCCCCGAGCTTTCCCGCCCCTTACCAGCCGCCTCCCGTAGCGCGACGGTAAGGGCCGAATAGGAAAGTTCCGTGTCGAACCGGTTCGCTTCCCTACCTAAGTGTTCCGGGGAATGGGCGTCGGAGTTAGACACGATAGCGTAGGAATCGAGGCTTGAGCAGAGCCAGTTCATGGGGGGATCGCTGGAAAGGCCTGTTTCTATCGCGAATATATGATCTGCCAAGTCTCGGTAGGCTTCCTGTATGGAATCGAACCCCGATTTGGAGCCTAGAGCGGAGAACCAGGGGGTCCAGATGTGAGCGGGAATCAGAACGCAGGCGGCATCGGCCTCCAGAACGATCTCCAATAGGTCCCGGGAATCGATACCCAGGATAGGCCTGCCGTCGGAGTTCAGGTTCCCTAACCGATCTAAGGTTCCTCGTATTCTATCCACCGATTGGAAGTTTGGCGCGAGGATCACGTGGTGCACTTTGCGGACCCTCCCACCCACGGAATAGATGGTGCTGATCTCCGCCGAAAGGATAAAGCGGGTCTGCGCGGGCACATCTAATCCTTCCACCTCGGTGGGTTGAGGGATCTCTTGAAGGGTAGGGTCCTGCGCTGCCTGTCGCTGGATATCTGGAGAGAGAACAAAGAACCCCTCTTCCGCAGGGATAAATTTCTCCTTCAGTTCCGCGAGCCAACCGGGATGGGTAAAATCTCCGGTCCCGATCACCCCTAGGCCCTTTGCCCGCGCCCAGCGGTCCAAGACTTCAGGCACAAGTCGGCTACTCGTGGCGCGAGAAAAGCGGGAGTGGATATGCAAGTCGGCGTAGAAGCGCATCTTGGGGATGTAGTTTAGAACAGAAGGGATACAATGTTAAGCCTTCTGGGAATGATAGGAGAATGGCAAAGTCCTCGTCAAGGTCTCAAACGAAGGGCGCATCCTCTTGAGCGAAATCACTCCACCTTAAGCTTTAACACCCCTCCGGTTCCCGATCTATCGTCAACCCGCACGGACAAGGTCCCCGAAGTTGCCGCAATAGCGCAAGACTCTGGGTCGTTCTTCGTGGCGGAGGTGGCCGCGGGTGGGCCCGTAAAGCTATCCCCCTGGAACACGAAGAGATCGAAGTTGTGGTGAAAATAGGACGTGAAATCCGAGACCGTAACGGTGTAGGTCCTTCCGGGGGTCATGTCAAAGGAATAATAACTGGAACTGCCCCCGACCAGGCAGTAGTTGTCTTTGGCGGTCTATAGGTATACGGGGATCCGTTCCGTGCCCTCATCCCGCACTACCTCGATCCGGAAGCCAGTGTTCGACCCCATGGCCTTGAGATACAAAAAAGACCCCGTAGCGGTTACGGGAGGGGAGGATACCGAGGTCATGAACGTATCGGTATAGACCTCGGCCGTCACCCCGGCGCTAGTATTTACGTAATAGGCGGAGCCTCTGGTCACGGGAACCCGATAGTAGCTCTCCGTGTTGACCGAACCGAAATCGACCTCCCCCTCCACAAGGTCCGCTGGTTCCTCCGCCGTTCCTTCGTTGGGCCATGTCCCCGATGTCGCCCCGCTGTGGGACCAAACGGTTACCTTGAACACCGCCCCGGCCGCGTTAAGTTTATGCCCCGTGGGACCGCCGTCGACCACGAAATAATAGTACCCTGGTCCCGATCCATAGAGAGACTCGTTGGCCCTGCGTCCATAGGAAGAACGACTCTCCTCCGTGGTAAAGGTAGAGTCGTTCCCGTATCCAATGAGATCCACGTCATCCGATAGCCCCGTCAGGTTGACTCCAAGGAAGGTGCCAGCTGCAGTCATGTAATAATAGCTCTTCCCCTTCCCTATCTGTTTGGTATAGGTGATACCCCCTATGCTTGACTCTAAAAACACTGGAGCGGTTTTACTTCCTTCGGATCCACTATACACGGCACCCGATAGGTCGGATAGGGCGCAGGAGGCTCCCGAGGTCATTTCCCCCGCGGAGTTCTTGGTGTAAACGACGAAGCAGGTCGCTCCCGATGGAATGATGGTATCAGGTGGGAAGAACCGGGTGTGGTCGCTTCCCGTGGCCGCGAACTCGGCGATGGCGGGCGCGCCTACGAGCTTTACCCCCGAACCAGTTCCCCAGCGCAGGACATAGTGAGTCACGTCGCTTTCATCCGTGGCCTTAGTGATGGACAGAAGCCCCGCGACTTCGCCGGACCCGGCGTCGAGGTCCTCGAAGGTTACGGCTGAAGCAGCGTGAACGGGCACCCCGGGAAGGGCGGGGGATTCCGTTTTGGTATCGTCGCCGGATGGGAATAACATGCAGGAAAAGGATACTAAGAGTATCAGCAAGGTTGACACGACAAACGCTGACACACCATCAGAAATCTTTTTCGAGTCTAAAGAACCTAATTCTTTCGACATGGAGTACCTCCTCTTTATCGAGGGGCCTGACAAAGGACTGTACCGGAAAGGAATTTCATGCACAGATGGCTCAACGAAGGTAGAAGCGCTTTAACACGGAGGGGATCGGTCCGCCCGGAACATCGGTTGCGGATTGCTAATTCAAGTTTAACACAGGGATGAGGGATTTCAAAAGGAAAGAAATGCGTCTTTGGAATGCCCTCCCGCGGATTATTCCGAGGACTACTCCATTTATTTAGACTCTTTTTCCAGAAGGCTTCATGCGGGAGTTCTCTGGTGGGGCAGGAAAGGGAATAGAATGCTTGGAATCGGCCTTCATCTCTTTTTTCAGCTTTTTTGCAAGGGATCTAAAAATATCCTATACTAGTGAATGGCCTGCCTATTTTTCCTCCGAAGTATCTCAGTTCAAAGGAGGATAATTCCATGAACTTTATAATCGGCAAGAAGATTCTTTTCCTCGCGACTGCAGTTCTATCCATACTACTTCTCTCGATGAGTTGCGCTTCCTCTGGAGCCGGGGACGCAACTGTCACAGATGGAGGAACAGGAACCGGCAGTGGTACGGGTACGGACGTAGGCACGGAAACTGACGGAACCGGTACCGGAGAAAGCCTACCTCCCCCGGATATTAAGGGGTTATGGGTCGTGGAGTTTTCTCCTGCCGTGCAATACGACGAATCCTCGAACCTGACGGACAGGGTCCTGATAGAGATCGACGCGACGAACTTCAACTTGTACTTTTTCAACAAGACCAATCAGGTAGGAGGTCAGAAATGCACCTATACCCAGACCACAGCGGCCATCACATTGACCACAATTAAAAACTGGGACCCGACGAACTTCTGGGTTGACGCGACGGCCCAGAGGACTTTCACATACCTATACGCGGAAACCTATATGGACCTACAGCTCCCCATCGGAACAAACGCCCGGACGTACAAAAAACCTCCGTTTGGGTTCGATAACGACCTTATTCATGAATGGGAATACGATCCAAATATTCAAGGTTCCCTACGACCCAAATATCAAAGAGCGTACGAAATCCAGTTCATTGTGGGAGCAGGAGAGACCCATCCTTACACATGGCATGAATACACTGGGCAAAGCCAGGATGTGTATAGTCAAGGAACCCTCAAGACCTGCGGGGAATACATACTGATGCAATGGGAACACACAGGGGAGAATTACGACATCCCCGTGGACAAGCTATCCTTCCGGAAGTACTCTAAATCCGGTTCCGGTTCGACCATGCTTCTGACAGTGGATGGGGAAAATGGTACCTACGTGTTAAAGATATCTCAATAATTTCCCCTTCTACCCTTGAAGAAAAGCTAGGGGTCCGCAAGGACCCCTAGCTCTATCCCTTCGAGCCTATCTAACAGGATAGGGTGGAATCTTTTAACTTATCTTCTGGATGCCACAAGTTCTTCCCAGGACTGCCGCAATACTTGTTCCTGTGGTTTCCCCGGGTGGAGAGTAAAGTTGCCTTCCGAGAAGGTAAAGGACCCCAACTTCCCGCTTGTGGAAGTCTCTCTCTTGAAATAACCGGAAGCGTTTCCCGTGACTCCCCAGGACGTCCCGTTTTCGGAAAGGCTATTGTCGATCCATAGTTCATACGTGCCATCGCTCTGGAGATGGATTGAAACGAAGGAGTCCTCTGTGCTCCAGGAACCCAAAAGCTCCGCAGGGCGGGAGAAGGAAACCTTAGTAAGGGTGACTTGGGAGTTGTTGGGAATCGCGAAGGGGATCGTGACCGTGAGATTCGAACCGCTTAAGGTGAAGGGGAATCGAGGATAATCACTCAAGTCATTGATCCAGTTGGAAGAAAGATCCTCCGTCGTCCACACATTGTCCCAATATTCCGAGGGGATCAATTCGAGGGAACTTCCGACGATCCGATACCTTCCCTTCTGCCCTCCCTCCCACGCTTGGTCACCCTGTTCATAGAAGGTAACGATGTATTGGTCGGGAGAGCGAAACTCGAACAGCATGGTATCTGCCGAATGGGATTGCACGAACTCGAAGGTTCCCGCTTGGGGATCGAACTCCTTCAACCAGCTTCCGTGAAAGTCCTGTAACGATACGGAAGGGGTCCCATCCCCACCACCCGACCCCGCGGACGAACAGGCTCCCATCCAAAGCGCGACCGAAAGCACCGTAAGCATCGAGACCCAACGGAACCAGGAACTCTTTCTTTTCATTGGTTTTCTCCCGGATGGCCGGCCATCCTAAATGTGTTTCACTAAAGCATACTAAAGCTATAGGAATAGTCAAGATAAAAATTGACTTTTCTAGTAATTAAAAAACAAAGCAAAGGAAGCCCCGCATTTCCGTGGAACTTAATCTCTACGGTACAGCGTTACCTAGGATACAGGTTCGAACCCACCCTCTCGAAGAGCATCCGGGTAAACGCTACCGTCGCGGGCGAGGGAATCCGCTGTTTTCGCTCCAATACATAGATCTTCCGGCGGGCTTCCGCGTCGAGAATCCGGATCTTTACCAGCTCCCCCTTCTCCACTTCTTCCTGGATGGCGAACTCGGAAAGGATGGAAACTCCCAAGTTCATCTTGACGCTCTTTTTCACCGCTTCGGCGTTCCCCACGATGGTGATGTTCCGAAAATCCAACGCGTACGTCGCGAGGCTCTTTAGGTACTCGACCAGGGAAGAGGCGCTGTTAGAGATAAGGAAGGTCTCCCTGCCGAGCGCCCCCAGCTCGATTTCTTTGCGCTGGGCGAAGGGGTGTGTGGGGGACACCACGAGGGCAAGCCGGTCCTCCATCAGGTACCGGCAGGTAAGCCGCGGATCTTCCACAGGCCAGGGCTGGGACACCAGCCCTAGGTCGAACCGGTTCCCTTCGGCCATCTCCTGGATCACCATCTTCGCGTACTGGACATGGGAATTGAGCGCTACCCCCGGATAGGTTGCCTTGAACTCGGCAAGCAACTTCGGCAGGATGTAGGTCCCCGGCGTATGGGAAGAAATTAGATCGATCTTTCCCGAGGAAAGGTTCTTGAGTTGTTCGATCCGGTCCCTCGCCTCGTGGAAGGTGGAAAAAATCAGTTCCGCGTAGGGCAGAAACACCTCCCCCGCCTCTGTTAACTGGACCTGTTTTCCCATCCGGTGAAAGAGCTTCAGCCCGTAGAGATCCTCCAATGCCTGGATCCGAAGGGACGCGGTAGATTGGGTGCAGTGCACCTCTTCCGCGGTCTTGGTGAAACTCTTCGTGTGGGCGAGGGAGACAAACGTGGCGATCAACTCGTAGGTCATTCCGATGTTCTTTCCACCAACCGGCCGTTCACGAACTTATGGAGGATGCTGGAAATCAAGGTCTGGTAAGGTATCCCTTCCTGCACGGCCTTTCGTTGTAATTGGAGCAGATCGTTTTCCGAGATACGGATGTTGATCCGCTTATCCTTCCGAAGAGTGTTCTTCGCGTACTTTGCGAGCTGCTTCCTGTCTTCAGAAATCGTACCGGAAGAAATCCATTCTCCCTTTTCAAAGGAGGTAAGAATGTCCTTCTCTTCATTCGTGAGTTTCATGACGACCTCCTGTTTTCTTAAGATATTTCTTCGTCGCTTTCCTGCTTGGGATGACTGTTTTCAAGAATATATACTCTTCTGTTTCGACGTAGGGAACCAAATACGCATAATCCCGTATTTTCACTACCATGATGCTTTGGCCAGGATATTTCCCTTGATTGGGATGCACAAGATGGTCTAACAGATCGCCTTTGGCCAACGCCAGAAGAATGTCTTCGAAACAAACACTCCGTTCCTTCTGGAGCAAGGAATTCTTTTCCGCATCCCATACGATCTGCTTCATTAATAGAGAGTATCACATTGTGTGCTTTTTGGCAACAATTATATCCTAGATATTTCTAGATACCGTGCTGTATTCCATAGACACATTGTGAATAAATAAAGGGCGTGTTATAATTTAACATTAACAAAATGATAGCACCGCTCTCGATCGACCCTAGAACCCTCCAACAGTTAGATTCAGGAAGATTTCATTGTCTCTGTAATACTCTACTGCGTCTGGAGTCCTATATATGTGGCATTGAGCAACGGTTTATAGATACTACGGTAAACGAAAGAGAGCCCGACGGCGGTATTGACGCCCGCTTAGATGCAAGAACCGCAGAAAAGCCAAGCAATTGGATTCCTGAAGGAATTAGTGCGTGGCAGTATAAGTCAGGCAGATTTGCGCATACGCAACTCCGTAAAGAATTGAAGAAACCTGGTGTGATAAATGCCATGTCGCAGGGTGCTACCTATTGCATCCTATGCAGCAATTCCATAGCCGATAAACAACTACAATTACAAAAAAGCTTGATAGAGAAAGCCTATAAAGAAGCCAATCAAGTTCCTCGCTATAGGTTCTATACAATCGATCAAATCGCAGAATGGTTATCTGCGTTCCCGGCAATTGCACATAAGTTTAATAGCATTGATCTACATGGGTGGTACAATATCGAGGATTGGCGAAAATTAAAACTCATGGAAAATCCGTTTATACCCGATAAAGCCAGACAGGACCTGATAGAAACAATACACGCACATATCAAGAAAGGTAAATCGATCCTCCGTGTAGGGGGCTGCTCAGGGGTTGGAAAAACTCGCACAGTGTTAGAAGCCCTGAATAAAATGCAAATACGGGAAATAGTACTGTATCACCCTGACGCAGAAAGTGGTGCTTCATCGCTTTTATGGGATCTTTATAACAGTAAGAGAAGAGGAACAGGAATTCTGGTTATCGATGAGTGTACACCTCAGATTGTTGATAAAATGATAGAAGAAGCAAGAATTCTTCCAGACGGGTACTCTGTTATATTGATTGGGCAAACCGATAGAGGGGCAAGAGGAAACTCGATTGAACTTGGCCAGATGAAAGATGAAGATATCGAGAAAATACTGGAATACTATATTCCGGGTATATTCCATCCCTTGCGCAGGCAGATTGCAGATCGCTGTCGGGGATACCCAAAACTCGCTGTCCTCGTCGGCGAAGCATATCGCAAAAAAATAAAAACGGGCTCTATTACATCTCTTTCTGAAATAGAAGAGGATGAGACTGTTATTGAGTACTTAGAAAAACATTGGTTGCGGATAGTCGGGGAAAAGGCTCTCATTTTATTGAAAGGATTGTCACTACTAACCCGAACAGGTTGGCGTGAGGACATGGCAAATGAAGGCTTTAAAGTATGTACTCTTGTAGGTGTAGATTTTACTCTGGCAGATCATTATGCAGGAGAATTAATCAAAATCGGGGTCGTTTCTTCGAGAGGGAGGTTCCTTTATGTAACTCCCGATCTTCTAGCGATCCATCTAACCCGGAGATTCATGAAAGAGCCCCGTTTCATTGAACGCATAAAAGATTTTTTAGGAGCCTTGTCCGAGGATGGACGGACTCGATTCGTAGAACGCCTTCGACAAGTCGGTGAGAGTGAGGAGGGGCGTTCGATCATTAACACACTCTTTTCGAAAGAATTTTTTTTTAATTCTTTAGAAGAGCTAAATAAAGAAGGTATAGCTCACTTAGTCCGTCTGCTTAGTGGAACTTTTCCCGATTTATTCCTTTCACGAATACAATTCGTAATCGATAGAGCGACTATTGAAGAGTTAAGAGCTATGATAGGGACTAGAAGGGATCTTGTCTGGGCACTGGAGGAATTGGCATGGTACCCCGAGTATTTTCCACAGGCAGCAAAGTTACTTCTGAAACTTTCGATTGCGGAAAATGAAGATTATGCCAACAATGCGACAGGCATCTGGAGAAGTCTTTTTCAGGTTATACTTGCGGGAACAGCAACCCCATATCCAGACCGAATTCCCATTTTGATAGAGGCTTTGCATTCTGAAGATCCAATAGCCCGGGTTCTCGGCTTAGAAGCCTTAAGCGCTGCATTACAAACAGGGACCATCATTGGATCTGTAGGTCCTTCCGGGAATATTGGCAAAGCAGCACCCGGAAGATGGCAGCCTGCCAGCTACCGGGAATGGAGAACGATTATCGAAGGGCTCATTCCCTATTTGATAGAAAGGATACACGACAGCGATTTTACCGTACACCAGATTGCACTAAAGGTAGTTCGCGACAGGTTGTATGATTTGATCAATTTGGAACTCGTGAACCATGTCCGCGAAATCTTTTCATCAATAAAGAATTTACCCATGGCAGAACGCATCCCCATATTGGAGGCATTGGATCGGAGGTTGCATCATACAGATAAAGTAACTGAAAAATATCGAGAAGACCTAGTGACTATTCGAAATATTCTCTCGGGTAGAACTATCCAAGAACAAGTCCAAGAAATTACCGGGCCATGGTCCTATCCATATTCAACTGAGGAGCAAGAGCGATACCAAAAGAAAATTAGAGATATATCAATGTTGCTTATTAAAAATCCTCAAGAAATGTCTTCATTACTGCCGTGGCTCGCGAGTGGCGAAGCGAATTCCGGGTATTTGCTTGGCAGAGAAATAGGTTTACTGGATGATAGTGAAACCCTTCTACCACTTATTACTTCATTCTGGAATCCTTCTATAGCTGATCATCGCTTCTTCACAGGTTACCTACAAGGATTAAACGATAAGAATGGCGAGGAATGGATAGAAAATGTATTGGATGACCTTTCAAATGAGGATCGTACGGCTAGTCTTGCAGCATTTGGGACATGGCAATGCACCTCAACTGAACGTGGAGCGAAAAGACTCACAAAACTCCTGCAAAACAAGAAAATCCCATTGGGGTTTACTCGTAATTTAGTATTAGGTTTTTGGGCTAAATCAGTGGAAGTAGCTGCTCTAGAGGAGCTACTCACTGCTTGCGTTCAAATAAACGAGCCGCAAGCTATTGCAGGCGCATTGGATATACTAGCACAATACGTAAATCTACAACAACAGTTCCCGGAAATGCTGCATAATGTAGCATGGTTGCTATTGGAACAATCGATTGCTTTTTGGGGAAATAAACTTCTCGACGTAGATAATTGGTGTGATTTGGCAAAACAGATGATAAACCAGGATGCTATTAGAGTCGCTAAATTGTGTGTTATTGTAGCAAAATCTATCCAAGAATATTGGAATAGAAAGGACCTACAAGGGGTACTTCAACTCTGTGTGGCAAAGGAGCCTCGTAAGGTATTATTCGAGATTCTGGGTCCTGAAATTGAATCTAATATAGTTTTTCTAAGATCATTGCAAACCTACATGGAAGGAAGAAGCCTGATCGATTCATTCGATCCGAGCCTGATTATTGAATGGATACGGGAAGATCCGGACAAACGGTTAGCCCCTGTAGCTTATGCAACAACTGTACCGGATCATCCATCGGGGAGCCTGGCTCGAGAATTGATCATCCATTGGGGTGATAGAAGAGAGGTGTACGGACCTCTTTCCTCTAATTTCCACAGTGGAACATGGTTTGGACCGGAGAGTGGTTGGATAGATCAAAAAATCAGTGTCCTTCAGAATTGGAAAGACGATCCGGACGATGCAATTAAAAAATGGGCCGTCTGGCAGGAAGGTATTTTTCTGGAAAGGAAAGAACGTGCTAAAATTAGAGATGAAGAAATCGATTTCTCTTAAGCAAGAACCCCCCTTACCATATTTAAGATAGAATGGTTCTATTATTAAGTTTACCAATCCTTCCTATTAAATAATTTAATTTTACAATATGTCCTGCCTTCTGTACAATGGGACCTGAGAGAGAATCCCAAATCACATAGGGGGAATCGTATGGTTTCTATAGAAAAGAAGCGAAGCCGGTTCGAAGAGCTGATGTACTACTTAGGCATGCCGGCCGCGTGTATCGTGTTCGCCCTGCTAGCCACCATGAGCACGCCGGCCGGGCTTACCTACAGTGGGAAGATGGCCTTGGCCGTATTCACCTGCGCGTTGATCCTCTGGGTAAGCGAGTCGGTTCCGACCTACCTGACGGCCCTCCTGGTTCTGGTCCTGTTGCCCATCACCGGTGGGTGGGATGAAACCAACGTGCTGGGTGTGTTTGGATACAGCGTGATCTGGTTGATGGTATCGGCCTTCATCATCACCGCGGGGATGGAGAAGAGCGGGATCGCCAAACGCCTCGCCCTCTGGATGGTGAGCAAGTTCGGTTCCACCGCCCGAAAGATCCTTTTCTCCCTCATGCTGGTGAACTACGGCCTGGCTTTCGTGGTTCCCTCCACCACCGCCCGGGCCGCGATCCTGTTCCCCATCGTGCTGCTGATCGCGGAAACCTACCAGGTGAAGGATGGAAACCGGAACATGGGAAAGCTCCTGGCGATCCAGAGCCTTCAGGCGAACAACATCTCCACCTCTTCCATCGTGACCGCCACGGCTCCTCAGATCATGGCCATCGGGTTTATCAAGGACCTCACGGGCCAGAGCGTGTCCTGGACCCAGTGGTTCTTCGCGGCCGCTCCCGTAGCCCTTCTTTCCCTCGTGGCCTCCTACTTCATTGGTCTTAAACTATTCAAACCGGAGTTCAACGTGCCGGGTGGCGGCAGTTCGGGCGGGCAAAACGGTCTTGCAAAGCTAAAAGAGGAGTTCCAGAGCCTCGGCCGCATGCAACCGATCGAAGTGAAAGCCCTCACCATCTTCCTCATTACCGTGCTTCTCTGGGTGAGCGATCAGTGGCACCTTTCCCTCTTCGGAATGAAGATCAGCCTGGAACTTGTCGCGGTGATCTCCGCTAGCCTATTCTTCATGCCCTACATCGGGATCCTCTCTTGGAAGGAAACGAAGATCCCCTGGGATCTGATGATTTTCAGTTGCGGCGCTTACGCGGGCGGCATGGCCCTCGACTCGACCGGTGTGGCTTCCTGGGCGTTGAGCAGCGTGTTCCAGAAACTGGGCGTGGAAGGGATGAGCTTCCCCGTGCTCTTCGCCGTGGTGATCTTCATCGCCAGCTTCAGCCACATGCTCTTCACCAGCAAGACGGTGCGAACCGTGATCCTGATCCCCACAATCGTGGCCCTGGCGAAATCGGTAGGGATCAATCCAATCGCTTTGGCCCTTCCCGCCGCCTTTACCATCAGCGATTCCATTACCCTACCCCCTCACTGCAAGCCGAACCTGATCTTCTATAGTACCGGCTTTTTCACCGTGCTGGACCAGTTGTGGTACGGCATCCTCGTGCTCTTGGTAAAGTGGGGGTTACTATTCGTGGCCTCCTTTACCCTGTACCGGTTACTGGGGATGACCCCTTGAAGAACGGAAAAGGAGATAGAACGATGAACGCGAACCAAAGAAAACCATGGGCCGTAATCTTCAGTACGATTCTCATTGGCATCCTAGGGAACGTCAGTATCTTCGCGGAGGAAGGGCCCAAGATCAAAACGTACTCAGAAGTTGTGACTCTCTCGAAGGACACGCAAACGATGAAGGTTCAGGCGGAATGCGTCTCTGACCCGGAGGGATTCGTGTACTTGCCCAGTCGGGCCAAGCTTACCGTAAAAGAGATCACGGTGAAAGGCGCTGAGCTGAAAAATCCCAAGGGAGAGGATGGAAAACTGAAGGATCTTCCCTATTTCCGGATTCAGGTGGATAAGCCAAACACGGCCGTCACGGTTTCCCTTGTCTATGAAGGGAAAGACATCGTGAAGGAAAAGGAATCCAAACTAGGGGAAACCTACCCCGGCAGAGTCACCAACTACACCCGCACTTTCCTAAACACCACACCCGTGGACATTGGCAAGTATTCCATCACCCTGCAGCTCCCCGAGGGGAAAGACATCTTAAAGGTGACGAAACCTGCCAAGTTCGAGGATCTCAAGCTCTCTGTCAAAGATGGTCATAAACAGGTAACACCCAAAGCGGCAGCTGTAAAGGCCGGGGGAAACTACGAACTTGTTCTGGATGTGTGCGAACAGCCGGCAACCAGGAACATTACCATTTGGGTCATCAGTATCGGACTTGCCGTATTCTTCCTGGTAAAACGGAAGGATGTTCTTAAAAAAGCTCCGACGAACAAACAGGACTGAAACGGGAAATCGAACCCATGCGTAGGAAACAAGGACTTCTGATCGTGTGCGATGGGCTGGGAGACCGGCCCATTGGGCGACTAAACGGAGATACTCCCCTGGAACACGCCTCCACCCCCAATTTGGACCGGCTGGTATCACAGGGGATGGTGGGGAACGTGTACCCCTATAAACCCGGCGTTCGGGTAGGAACGGACGTGGGACACCTCCTCATTCTAGGGTACGACACGGAAACATACTACTACGGCAGGGGTCCCATAGAAGCGGCTAGCGCGGGGATCGATCTAAAGCCTGGGGATGTGGCTTTCCGGGGAAACTTCGCCACCGTGGACGGGGATAGGCGAATCATCGATCGGCGCGCGGGAAGGATCACGGAAGGTACGGCCGAATTGGCCCGTGCCCTCAATGGCATGACCCTGGAGCACGGTGTTATCGTCTTGGCCAAGGAACTTACCTCCCACCGCCTAGCTGTCGTGTTTCGGGGCGCGGGGCTTTCCGCTTCTGTTAAGGACACGGATCCGGGAGCTACCTCGGAGGGAAACCCCTGGCAGGATCCTTCACCCCTCGATGCTACCCCCGAAGCGGCCCGAACCGCCGTCCTCGTCCGGGAGTTTTCGATAAAAGCCTCTAACATTCTTTCCAACCATCCGGTGAACCTCGAGCGAAAGAAACGGGGCTCCCTTCCCGCCAACTTCATCCTTCTGCGGGGGCCTGGGATGATGGGACCTTTACCGAAACTCGATGAACGATTCCCCCTTAAGCCTGCCTGCGTGGCGGGCGACAAGACCATTCTCGGGATCACCCGGATGGCGGGGTTCGATACTTTCACGGACCCGCGGTTCACCGGTGAAGCGGATACCTGGCTACAGGGGAAGCTGGAAAAAGCCCTCCAACTTCTCCATACGGACTACGACTGGGTTCTGGTGCATGTGAAGGCTCCGGACCTAGCGGGGCATGACCACAAACCGGAAGGGAAAGTGGAAATCATCGAACGACTGGATGAGGCCATGGGATTTCTACTGAAGGAAATCGATCTATCCCGGTGCTATGTGGGGTTCACCGCCGATCATTCCACTCCCTGCGAAGTGGGGGATCATTCGGGAGACCCGGTGCCTACCTGCATCGCCGGGGCTGACGTGCGGAAGGATGGGATCAACCGAACGGGAGAACGATTTTTCCGAAGCGGGTCTCTCCAGAACCTCAGCGCCCGGGATATCTTCATGATCCAGATGGACCTGATGGGAAGGACGGAGAAGTATGGAGCGTGAGAGCACACAGGAAAACGCATCCCTGCCTTCCCACCCACGGGAGAGTCCAAAGCGTCCCATCCTTACCTATTCGGAGGCGCTTGCACTCCTGCGTAAGTATATTCCCGACGAGAAGACGATCTATCATTCGGAACGGTGCGCGGAAAAAGCGTATGAACTAGCCTCCCGGATTCGCGCGAAGCATCCGGATCTAACCCTAGATCCGGAAAAGGTACGGATCGGCGCCCTACTCCACGATATCGGGAAATCCCAACCCGGGGAACACGAGATCAACTCAGTGGAAATTCTCAAGAAGGAAGGGTTACCTGAACTGGCGGAGCTTGTCTGCCACTCCTACCCGTACGAGATCCTTCTTCTACGGGGAATCGAAAAACCCGAGTACCTGCCTACTTCCCTGGAAAACAAGATCGTGATCTACACCGATTATCTGATCGATCCGGATGGGAACTCCACCACGATGGAAGAGCGGATCCGGGAGATTAAAACCCGGAAAAAAGATCAGATCCAACGAATGAAAGCCCTAACCCTTGCCGAGCCTCGGCTGTACAAATTGCGGGATGAGGTAGAAGGGTTACTGGGTGAATAAATGATCAAACGAACAACGGTTCTTACGATATGTTTGTATTGAAATGGACACCGTAGCGACTGCGCTCTCATTCCCCCTCTAAGCCAATCGCGATTCGGACGAAAGGGTATGCTTTTCAAAGGGTTTGCTCTGCAGGGATCCGGAGGAATCACAGAGAAGCTTGCGAATTGTTTTAATTTCATGCCCTTTTTACGCTCACTTGTATTAGAATTAATAGAAGAGACGATGATTCTGGAGGTTCAACAGTAGGAACTATCCTCACCGATACCAGCGGCACGGCAACCGTCGACACGATTACAGATACTTCGGATTTCATGTCTCTCGTTATCAAAGCGTATTTTCCAGCAAATGGATCCACGGGGATCGATGTGAATACACCCATTGTACTATTCATGGACGACAGATCCTAAAGCCTTCCCTCTCGGGCAACTACACACTTACAGCCAATGGGGTTGCAAAGGATCTATCCCTCAGCATTTCCGCGGACGCGCAGGGAAACGCGATATTGATTTTCAAGCCCACGGAGGCTCTCCCTCCCAGTGCAACAATCACGTTTACCTTGACCCAACTCGTGAAAGACGATGGAGGACAACCCCTTGATTACGACTTCGAGTTGAATTTCACAACCGCATCCACCACAGCATCCACCTCGTTCAGTTCTAATACCGGATTTGAATCGGGAAGCACGGGGGTTAGATTTTTTGGCGACGGCGCTGTGCTAAGCGGCGCGCAGGGAGGTGTATCCCCTGCTGCGGGAAACTCTTTTGCCGTAATCACCACGGGTGAAGCTCTCGTGTCCTCTGGTTACGCGGTAAACGATACCACCAGTGTCCTCGTAGCCGGACCGATCACCACGTCTTTTTCGAAACTCTCCTTCAAAGCTGACTTCGCCTCTTCAGAGTTCAACGACTTCGTAGATTCCGAGTTCGATGATACAGCGTTGGTGATCATCTATGGTCCCAATGGGGTGAAAGCCTTTACCATCACTTCCGTCAATATTGCAGGCAAAGCGGGCAACACCCAGGTAACAGGGTTGGCGGGTTTACCAGACGAGGGAGACGAGTACGCGGGGCATACGGGATGGAAGGACTACAGTGTCACAGGGATCTCAGTCGGTACACCCGCCTTTGTTGTGTTCGTGGTGTCGGATGTGGGGGATACAGCCTATTCTTCCGCCCTCGCGGTAGACGTGGTGAGTTTTCAATAGATTCGCCCTTAAGAAGAATCAATAGCTCTCTGTTTTGGGATTTTTTTATTGGAGTGTTAAAAGAGAAGGTACCCCCTGGACCTACGCAGATCCAACGGATCTGGGTAGAATAGGGAATGAATTAG
>CAKZQO010000130.1 GCA_937140905.1 uncultured Spirochaeta sp. | reverse complement strand
AGATGGGACAGGGGGAAGTAACGTTCCACTCTTATTCAGAGAAGAGCGTCACATTACCCTTGTACCACTGGTTTCTCTATACCGGTTCATTAGAGGAACCGCAAGATACATTCTAGGAAGGAGCTAGTATGGTTGTACAAAGAGCGAGTATGCCCGTCCAGGAAACAACCCTAAGAGGAGGACCAGGCACACTTTTCATGACGGATCTCACGGGTGGAAAGGGTCCCTGTAAGAATTGTAGACTGATTTCCGATGTTCGGATTCCACCCGGTGCAGGGATCGGGAAGCATCAACACCTCAACGAAACCGAGTATTATATTATCCTGGAAGGATCGGGGATTGTAATGGATAATGGGAAAGAAGTACGGGTTTCGGCGGGAGATTGTGTGATCACAGGACACGGAGCCGAACACTCCATCCTGAACGACCAGAAAACCGACTTACGTCTCATTGCAGTGATCATTACCCACGGAGGAGATAAATGAGTGAACGGATGCGAAATTCGATTTGGGATCGACACGGAGTAATTGGTTCCATCGTAGGGCAGTGCAAAGTTCCTCGCATGGCGAGGGTAAAGCAGACCTTCGAAGACAATCGACTGAAGGATATCGCGGGCACGATTGCCAAAGAGTTCCAGAAACCCGAGATCGCTTCCCGTATCAAACCAGGAATGAGGATAGCGATCACATCCGGAAGTCGAGGGATTGCCCATATTGCCGAGATTACCAAAGAAATCGTGAAACAGATCCAGAAACTTGGAGGGAAACCCTTCATCTTTCCTGCCATGGGAAGTCATGGGGGGGCTACCGCGGAAGGACAGAGAGAGGTGCTGGAGAGTTACGGTATTACGGAAAAGACGATGGGTGTTCCCGTCATTTCTAGTATGGAAACCGTAGTGATTGGCCATACCCCTGAAGGTAAGCCTGTCTACATCGACAAGAACGCTTCGGAAGCGGATGGAATCGTTGTCGTAGGACGTATAAAACCCCACACGGCGTTCCGAGGAACGTGGGAAAGCGGTCTATTAAAAATGATGGTGATCGGGATGGGGAAACAGAAAGGGGCTGAGAGTTGCCATAATGAAGGGTTCGGCCGCATGGCCTACAACGTTGAGGTATACGCCGATGTGATCATGGCAAAGATGAACATTCTCTTTGGGGTAGGTATCGTAGAAAACGCCTTCGATGATACCTATCTGATCGAAGCGATCCTTCCCCAGCAGTTCAAAAAACGGGAAGCAGAGCTCCTAGAGCTGGCAAAGAACCTGATGCCCAAGATACTTATCCCCAAATTCGATATCCTCATCGTGGACCAGATCGGCAAGAACTTTTCCGGAGATGGAGCGGACCCGAACATCACGGGAACCTACGCTACTCCCTACGCTTCGGGTGGCCCTGAGTTCCAAAAGTACGTGATCCTTGATCTATCCGACGAAACCCATGGAAACGCCAATGGTATAGGGATGGCTGATTTCACTACAAAACGATTGTTCGATAAGACTGATTTCGATGCCACCTATCCAAACGCCCTTACCGCTACGATCGTAAATGTGGTAAAAATGCCCATGGTACTCAAAAGTGATCGAGAAGCCATCCAAGCCGCGATCTTTTGTTGCACGGGAATCGATAAATCCAAACCAAAAATCGTTCGGATCAAGAATACCTCCCATATCGATAAAATCATGGTTTCCGAAGCCCTCCTCGAAGAGGTAAAACGACATCCCCAGATGGAAGTTCTGGAGGAGCCGAAAGAACTATCCTTCGATCGGGAAGGAAACTTATCTTTCGATTGGTAAGATGATGAATGAAGTATGAACACGACAAATCTACTCTTGGAAAAAATTCGTACGTCATCTTTTCTCTATATTGCAGAATCCCCCGGTAAAGGCCGGGGGGTGTTTACTGAGAATAGAATCTCTAAGGGAGAACTGATCGAGGCTTGTCCTGTACTCCTGTTCGACGACAGCGAGGATGCCCGACACATCGATGCTACCCCCCTAGCGAACTACTACTATCGATGGAAGGATGGGATCAATGCCTTGGCTCTTGGATACGGATCCCTGTACAACCATTCGTACCATCCAAACGCGTACTATCGAAGAAACTATTCGAACCAGACACTCGAAATCGTTGCCCTCCGGGATATCGCACCCGGGGAAGAGATCCTGATCAACTACAATGGAGATCCTACTTGCAAGGATCCCCTATGGTTCCCCTGTGTAGACTAACCGGGAGGAGGGAACATGGTTGAGTTCTCCCTGGATCGAATTGCTTCCGTTCTGGAGGGGCTGGAAGAGACTATTATTTACAAGCTGATCGATCGAATCCAGTTCAAGAGGAATGAACCCGTGTACCAACCGGGAAAAAGCGGCTTCCCCGGTGAGACTGCCAGTTTGTTCGAGCTTCGTCTGCGATACCAGGAAGAGATGGATTCCCTATTCGGCCGTTTCATGGTTCCTGAGGAACGGCCCTTTACATCGAATCTCCCCCCTCCCAAACGGAAGAGGATCGATCCTGACTCGCCCCTCCATATCCCGGATTACAATTTGGTAAACCTTACACCACACATCCTCGAAGACTACCTTTCCCTTCTGCCCCGCATCTGCCCTCCTGGAGACGATGGACACTATGGTTCCAGTTGCGAGCATGATGTGTACGCCTTGCAGGCGATTTCTCGAAGGATTCACTACGGAGCCTTCTATGTGGGGGAGGTGAAGTATCGCCAGGATCCTAAAAAGTACGAACGGCTTGTGTCCCTAGGGGATCGGGAAGGTTTGATAGAGGCGCTCACCCGAAAAGAGGTGGAAGACACCATTGTGAAGAGGGTGCGAGAGAAGGCCTGTACGATCCAGGCAACGATTCGAACGCCCATCCGAACTCAATTGAATGCCGAAGTGGTAGCAGAGTTCTACCGAAACACCATCATTCCACTAACAAAGGAAGGGGAACTACTCTACCTTCAACACCGCCTTCCCGGATAAGGCCGTTTTTCAAAGCTTTACACACATAGATCAACTATCGTTGCTTCCGTAAGTTTCTGTAAGTCTTCTGGAGAAATCTCCACCTGCACCCCCAGAGCACCACCGCTGATAATGATCCTGCGATGTGAACGGCAAGAAGCGTCCAGAAAGGTGGGGAAGAGTTTTTTCATTCCAAGGGGGGAACA
>CAKZQO010000129.1 GCA_937140905.1 uncultured Spirochaeta sp. | reverse complement strand
TGATCTGCCGGTAGAAGGGTACCCCCGAAGACCCATCCAGCTGAATGGTGAGCTTCTTCCCCAGACTTGTATTATTCATATAGTACAATACTACTTGTACTAGTACAGTATGTCAAGAGGAACGATGGTTCGCGAAAGGGGCGCCGCGTTTGGGACCGGCAGGCTCGTTTGTTTGTGGCGCAACAGGGGTTCTATGTGGCGGAAACGGCGGAACGACAAGCGAGCCCTTGTTGGTGGTTCAACAAGGGAGGCTATATGGTAGATCATCCGTTCGAGAGGGACTTTCTTGCCCCACTTAATTTTTTTAGAAAGTAACCATCTTATCTGCCCACTCCACAATCTTAAGACAATCCAGCATGGTGGACATAGGACAGGTGTCCGTCCCCTCCTTCTGCCTGGACTTCAAACAGGTACCGCACGCGAAGATTTCGCCTCCCAGAGAAGCGAAGGTCTTCAACTGTTCATCCACGTTGTATTTTTCATGAGTCAACCCCTCGCATTCGACGGCTTCCCCCATCAGAAATACCTTTACTTCATGATTCTGTTTTTTCGCGGTTACCGCGAACCGGAAGGCGTTCCACGCTTTCTCTGGTTCTTTGGTTTCGATGATGATTCCTATTTTCATGGGTTTCTTCTCCTTTCCCTGATCTCTCCGCCCAATCTAGGTTTACCGCTGGGGCTTTTCTCTGTAACCCGTTTATACAACTTTTCCCTTTTACGGGGAATAGGAAAACACACCCGTGGTCGCGCTTGCCTTTTAAAAGGATGCAGCGTATTGGCTGTTTTGTGTATATTCGCCCCGCAAGCACGCAATCAGTGCATAGTTTCCTTCTATTGAGATTTTTTTTCGAAATTGCCCGCCCGGGAAAAAATCACTACCTTTTCCCCAAGGAGATTGACAGATGAAACAGGTAGGCGAACAGGTAAAGGACTTCTCGCTAAAGGACGCGGACGGGAAAGAGGTGAAACTCTCCGATTTCGCGGGAAAGAAAAAGGTAATCTACTTCTACCCCAAGGACGACACGCCCGGGTGCACCAAGGAGGCCTGCGGCTTCCGGGACGTGTACGCGCAGATCGCGAAAAAGGGCGCTGTGGTGATCGGCATCAGCGCGGACCCGGTGGAAAAGCACGCCAAGTTCCGGGACAAGTACCAGCTTCCCTTCATCCTCCTGTCGGACCCCGACATGAAGGTGATCAAAGAGTTCGGCGCCGCGGGCGAAAAGAAGATGTACGGGAAAACGTTTTTCGGGATCATTCGCTCGACCTTTATCCTGGACGAACAGGACCGCGTCACCCACGTGTTCCCTAAGGTGAAGCCCGAGGGACACGCGGAGGAGATCCTGAAGGCGCTGTAGGGGGAACGGGAAGAAGGGAAGGGGAATAAGGGAGGGGGACGCCTCGCAAGGGGATAAAATAGAAATGGTGCCGCAGGTCAACGGTGGCACTTAGCTGTGCAAGAGCAAAAAGGTAATGGAGGTCACGCAGCTGTTGCATGCTAGGGAAAACCGATCAAGAGTACCGTTTCATTACGCGCGGGTTAGGGCCGGCGCAGTTTCTTTTAATGTTTAACGAAGCTATCCTTTAGGAAAGTACTTAATCCCTTTCATGTTCTGAAAACACACATCCAGGGTCCAGATAACGCACCGGTACGATTCCGCGACTGTCAGAATGATACTATCCGATAGCCCACGATATTTCATACCCGATCTTCCTCACGCTCGATATCCGCGCGGATACCTTTCAAAAATCCCTGCATTGTAGAAAGATCCGGTTCGGAGATCACTTCTATTCTACCTTCGTATTCGAACACACACATCTTCTGCCCAGGACGCAAGCGTAAGGACTCCCTAATGCCTTTGGGTATGACAACCTGATACTTTGGAGAGAGGGTCACTGTTTGCGATACGGGCTTTCTAGATTTATTCATAGTATTACGGTACTGTGATCGATCGGAATCGGCAAGGGGAGAAAAATGTAAAAGGATTTTTTATCCCGTTTAAATGAAACAAGTAAGAATAACATTTTTACTCACTTGTGCCCATTTCTGTCACATATGCCGATTATAGTATTCCCCATGGAAGTGAACATAACAGAAAAAAGAAATGGGGTAGAAACGCAAATCCTCGATCCGCAAAGTCGCGTGGAGCAGTTGGACCATGTCAAAAGGGTCCTCTGTTCCGAGTTCATTGGGATCAACGAGATCATTGAAGGCGTGTTGACCGCCATACGTCCCTGGTATCTGTTTCCCGAGCTTCAAGAACGGCCTTTGGTCATCAACCTATGGGGCATGACGGGGGTGGGAAAAACGTCCCTGGTCGAACGATTGGTGGAACTATTGGGGTTTCAGGACAGGCTATTCCGGTTCTCTATGGAGAAAACCGAAGTGACGAATTACCTGCAATACTCTCTCACCAAACTCGCCTTCCATGGAGACAAACGACCCGCGGTTTTCCTATGGGACGAGTTTCAGCGATATCAAACCACCAACTTGGAAAGGAACGACGCAGTACCTGAAAAAGGCCTTCAATACCTTTGGGACTTTTTAGACACGGGTACCATCGATGCTTCTGAATCCCTCCGGTACTACCGGTACGGGATCAGTTCGCTTCTGTGTGAATTAATTTACCGACTGAAAGCGTGCGTCCGCGAGGGCGTGCAAGTCCAGAATGGGTATATCGTGAAAGGGGCGACCGCGTACCTGCGTCTGATGCATGGATACTACGATTCGGAAATCGACATGGATTTACCCATTCCTTTCGTTCCCCAAAAATACCACGACGAGTTGTTTTACGTGGACCCCGGAAGGTTCCAATCGGAGATAGACGTGACAGAGACCTTGGGAAAGCTCGACGCGCAAGAAACAATCGCTCTGCTGGAACTTTTGCTTAAAAAAAGTTTTACCAAGCGGACTATCGAATGCCGAAACGCTCTGATTTTCGTGTTAGGGAACCTCGACGAACTGAACCCGAAAGGATTCGAGACAAGCCCGGATTACGTGCCTGATACTTTAAAAAGACACTTTCAGACGATTACCCTTCCCCAGGTGAAAGAAGCGTTATCGAAGCGGTTCCGTAGCGAACAGATCGCCCGACTGGGGAACCTTCATTTCGTGTATCCTACCTTTGGCGAAGCAGAGTATCGCGCCTTGATTCAACTAAAAGCGGAAAAAATCAGCCATAAATTCGAACAACTATTGGGAAAACCTATTCACGTTGACCCCACCATCTTAACCTTAATCTATCGTGATGGTGTATACGCATCCCAGGGCGCCCGATCGGTACTCTCTACCTTGAACCGGATCCTTTATCCCCTTCTCTGTGAAACATTGCTAAAGGCAATCAACCTCTCCCGCGATTTCACTGAGGTGCGCGTTTCCTATAATGGGACAGAGTTAGGTATTCAATTCACTTTAGACGATACGATCGTTGAACAATGCACGGTTCCTTACGCGCCTACCTTAGACAAACTAAGAACCACTAGAAAGGACGACCTGCAGGCTCTCGTGGCGGTACACGAATCGGGACATGCCATACTTTCGGTTTATCTGCTCAATGAAATACCCAAACGCGTCCTTTCCGTAACCGCCAGTCCTGGCCTGTTA
>CAKZQO010000128.1 GCA_937140905.1 uncultured Spirochaeta sp. | reverse complement strand
AAGAAAGATTCCAACTATCCTCCCGCCCTCCTACCTCCATCGGACGCCTCAGTCCTTATCTATGGGGTAGATTTCAAACTTCCTCTCTTAAAGGGTGATCTGTTGAACCTCGCTTTATTTGGAGACGGTGTGGCTCAGAAGGAAGGATGGGGAGCGATGCTCGGCACCGGAGGACGGGCTCTCCGCTTCCTTACCTATGGGGCCCAGTTGCGTTACCTGCAGGACCAGTTCATTCCCACCTATTTTGGAGCGTCTTACGACCTCTTTAGACCCCTTCAGTACCTAGTGTACGACGGTACAGTGGAGAAAAAAGGAGGAATGGGTTGGTTCGCCTCTTTGGGATTTTCGGTACTGCAGGATAAGTTGAGTTTCACTACCAACGCGGAAGGTCCCTTGGGAGAAATCGAGGGGAACTACTTTACCTGGCGAGCAATTTTTGTTCTGAAAGAGGGGATCGTGCCGGGGTTCTCCTTCGATGCTCAGTACGAAAAACAGAACATGGATGACTGGAAAGATTTTCAACGATGGAGAGAAGATGCACTGATCCGGGCTCGGATCAACTATCGAACCGGCCCCGCAGTTATTTCCCTGGTGTACAACCTAAGGTACGATCCCTCCGCACCCGGCGATAATAAATGGATCGTAACCTCGGGCCTTTCCAGTACCATTTCCCTCTACTGACGGAGGTATTCATATGAAGTTTCGGCAAATCACTCTCTGCATGACTCTGATTCTAATCGGATTGAGCCCTTGGATACTGGCTCAGGGCAAACCCGTAGCCATCCTGGAATACTTCGACAATCCCAAAGGAATCGAAATATTGGATTCTGAAGGCTACAAAGTGGTAGAGGTGTACTTTGGCATGCAACTTTCCGAAGGAGACCGCATCCATACCACTGCCTCTACTGCGGAGCTCCGTCTTTCCCCCAACGGGAGTATTGTTAAGCTCTCTCGAAACACCGAATTCCGAATCGAATCGTTAAGCGGAGGTAAGAGTCCTGATACCAACGCGTTCTCCCTGGTTTCCGGGAAGCTCCGAACCGTAGCTGCTAAAAAGATGGGATCTTCCTACGAAGTTCGAACCCCTTCGGCTGTCTGTGGGGTGCGGGGGACCGATTTTGGAATGGAAGTGCTGGAAGGCGTCCGGGAAGGTGTGGCAGTACGAGAGGGAGTGGTAGAGTTTGCAAAAAAAACAGGGGAACGAATTTCATTAACGGCGGGTCAAGCAGCAGATGTGTTTGCCCCTGTGTTTCAGCCTATCTCTTTGACGCCCGCACAGATGGAAGAACTGTTCAAAGATGTGCCCTTCGAAAAACTCGATCCTGCAAAAGTACCACGGGAAGTTCCTCCTCCAAGGGTTGAAACACCTCCACCCGTTTCACCTAAACAGGAGGCTCCTCCCCCCTCCCCCAAACCCGGTCCCTTCGACTTCCTGAAAGACCGCTTGGCCATGGAAATCGGGTCGGTTACCATCAATGAGCAGACCTACTCCCGCTTGATCCTACAACCTACCCTTTCCATAGGGAAACTCCGGGCAGCCCTCTACCTGCCCATAATTTACTCGGGAGACCTGTTCAATCCGAACGATTACTATCGCCCCAAGGGGAACAATGAGTGGTCCTTTGGAACCGATAAAAATTGGAACAAGGAACCTGAAGAAGGGGTAAGAGACCTATTCCGGGATCTGGCCTTGAAGATTCAGTACATCGAGTATGGGTCCCAGCGGGATCCTTTCTTCTTCAAAGTGGGGAATATCCACAATGTTACGGTGGGACATGGGTCACTCGTTAGGGATTACGCCAACGATACTGATTTTCCCGCTGTCCGAAGAGTTGGGCTTAACCTGGGTATCGACGCAGGTCCTGTGGGCTTGGAAGCCCTTACGGCAGATCTGGCGGAACCAGAGATCTTTGCCAGCCGTATCTACCTAAGGCCTTTCTATCCCTGGAAACTGGCATTAGGGTTCTCCGCTGCACTAGATTCTGATCCATCCGGAGATCTACCCTCCATCATGGGGACTACTCCTGTATCTCCTATCATTCGGAACGTGGACCCCGTGCCCGTAGCCCTTGCAATAGACCTCGATCTTCCCATTCTGCAAGGGGATCTCCTGTCCTTCGTCCTGTTTGCCGATGCGGCGGGATTGATTCCCTACCTGCGAAGGGACTTCCCTGCCAGCGTACTGGGAACCCAGGGGTTTATCACCAAGGCTCTCTTCGATCAGGAAGATGGCGAACTGAAGGTAAGGAACTATGGGCTTATGGCTGGAGCAATGGGAAGTATATCCCTCTTCAACTGGCGCTTGGAGTATCGACAGTACCATGGAATCTTCCGTCTTGGGTATTTCGATAGTCTATACGATCGATCCAGGCCCCTAGAGGCTAAAAAGATCCTCGATTACTTAGCCAATCCCTCGGACCCTGCCTATGACAAGGTTACTCTGGGAGTGTATGGAGATGGTGGGTTCACCCTATTCAAGAAACTTACGTTCAAAGTCGGATACTTCTGGCCATGGGAGATGGAAGGTAGTACCATCCGCACCTCGGACAACGATCAACTGGATGTGTCTCTACTCCTTGATAAAGGGTTGGTCCCTGTTCCTCCTTTCAGTGGAATGCGATTCAGTTTCCTCTATCGAAGAACTCAGTTCATCCCCACCCTTCTCCATGGGGAAAGCAAGAACCTAGATCTCTTCGATGCCAATACGGTGGTGAAGGGCGAGCTAGTGTACCCCATCGCTCCCACCCTGGATCTCGCTATCTCCTTCACCACCACGGTCGATAGGGATTCCAGCGGCGCCATCCTGTACGATGCGGATGGGAAGCCGAAACGATCCACCTCTATAGGGATTGAAACCCGGATTCACTTCTAGTACCTTTATCTGTGTCATCCGAACCTACGATCCGAAGGACCCCCATACGGGTCCTTCGGGATTCTGTTGCCCGAAAGATTGCAGCGGGAGAAGTAATCGATAGACCTGCTTCAGCGGTGCGAGAACTTCTAGATAATTCCCTCGATGCGGGAAGCACTGAGATAGCCCTTTATATAACGGGTGGAGGAATCGACTCGATCCGCGTGGTAGACAATGGGTGGGGAATGTCGGAAGAGGATCTACGACTCTGCTGGCTTCCCCATGCCACTTCGAAAATCGAATCAGAGGAGGACCTCCTTCATATACATAGCCTTGGATTCCGGGGGGAAGCCCTCTCCGCGCTGGCCAATGTCTCTAGGTTGGAGATCCTCAGCAGGCTCACCGATGAAGAAATGGGTCATCGGTTGGTCGTTCACGGCGGGCAATTGATCAGCCTTGAACCTCATGCGGCCAAACCCGGAACCGTAGTCACTGCTTCGGACCTTTTCTTCGGCATACCGGCTCGACGGAAGTTTTTAAAACGCCCTTCAACGGAAACGAACCTCTGCAGGATCACCTTCCTGGAAAAAGCTCTTCCCTTTCCCGACCGGGAGTTCAAGCTATTCATCGAAGGTAAACTGACCCATTTCCTCCCTGTCGGGAACCTAACGGAACGTGTTTCCCAAGCCTATCCCGAAGAAACCCGCCAAACCACCCTCCAGGAACTAACCGGTTCCGGATCCGGGTTCCGATTCCGCATCGTTACCGGGTCTCCCGAAACCTACCGGAAGGATCGAAAGCACCTTCAACTCTACGTGAACCGGCGGCGAATCTGGGATTTCTCCCTCCTGCAAGGGGTCGAGTATGCGTTCTCATCCTATCTTCCCGGCGGGACCTTCCCCCTTTGCTACGTATTTCTGGAGATTGACCCCGAATGGGTAGATTTCAACATTCACCCCGCGAAAAAAGAGGCCAGGATCCGGAACGCGGAGGAGATTCGAAAACGAATTTCAGAGGTACTATCTTCATTCCTGCTCTCCCGAGGGCGAGTTTCCCTTCGGAACTTACAGGTTTCTGGTTACACTCCTTTGAAGAATCAAGCCTCCCTTTGGGTAGGGGAGGGGCCAGGGACCACCAAAGAAGAACCACCCATTGAACCTCCTCGTTCTCTTGAATGGAAGAACGGGGGTTCCTCTACGAAAGTTGACCTCTCTTTTCCTTTCCCACGTTCCGCCGAATCTATTCTGGATTTCCCAAATTCTCCTTTTCTCTACAAAGGGCAGGTGTTCGGTTTGTTCCTTCTGGTGGAATGGAACGATACTGTATTCCTGGTAGATCAGCACGCCGCCCACGAACGGTTCATCTACGATGCGCTGCTTAGGGACAGCGTTCCTCAGCCCCTGTTGATTCCCATGGAGTTCACTCTAGAGCCGGAAGAGGAGGTTCGGGTCTTGGAAAATGCCTCAAAGGTAAACGCTTTGGGAGTACAGATCGAGAAAATCCGATCGGGAATCTGGGCATTGACGGCCCTTCCGGGAGCGTATCGAGGTGGAGAAGAAGAGGTAATAACTTTGGTTAAGACCCAAACAGGGTCGTTAGAGACACTGAAACAGGAACTCTTTGCCCAGATCGCCTGCAAGAAAGCCATCAAGGACGGAGAAGGGATCAATCCCCTCTCCGCCTACGAAATCTTACGGTACGTGTTCTCCCTTGATAACCCTCGATGTCCCCATGGCCGACCCCTTTGGGTTCAAATCTCCCGGGAGGAACTCTTACGAGGAGTGAGGCGGATCATATAAGGAACAGAAGGTACCCCAAAGCTTGTGGGTTCTTTAAAAGGTTTTCATAGGCTCGATAAGATCCTTTCCACATCCTTGCGCTTTGAATAATTGGGCTGCTTGGATAGTAGCTCCTGGAGGATCGCTTTTGCTCCCCCTTTATCTTGCAAGGTAATTAGGACCTTCCCTAGGTCAAAATACGCATCCCAATAGGTTGGATCCATCTTGAGCAATTGACGGAAGGTATCCCTCGCTTCGTTGTAATTCCCCGCTCCTACGTACGCCAGCCCTAGGTTGTATCGCATGAGGGATACGTTCGGCTGCTTGGAAATTGCTTTCAGGTAATGCTTGATACTGTCCTGGTACAGTTCCTTATGAAGGTAAACACTTCCCAGATTATTATTTACTTCCACCGACTCAGGATCGATGCGATAGGCAGTGAGTAGATGTTCCAGGGCTTTGTCGTACTGCCCTCCTTCATCGTATAGCCGACCCAACTCGATCCGAGGCTTTATGTAGTTCCTGTCCAGTTGTACTGCCCTCTGGTGGGAAGCAATGGCTGCTTCCTTGCTTCCCAGGGCTTCGCTGATCTGCCCCATGGTGAAGGCATACTCTGCGGATTGAGGGTTCAGTTTTACTGCCTTGGTGATATAGGGAAGACCTTCCTGTGGTTTTTTCAACTCCAGCTTAATTAAGGCCATGTTGTAGTTGTTCACATCGCTTTCCGGTTCCAATTCTACCGCTTTTTGGAACCAGGATTCCGCTTCTTCCAGTTTCCCCATCCTATACAGAGCGGTCGCTAATCCCCTCGCGTTCCTCGCTTCCTGCGGTTCGTACTTTAAAGCTTGAGCATAGACAGAGGCCGCGCCAGCGAAATCATTTTTCGTCCTGAGGATCTCTCCCATCTCGAAGTAGGCTCTCCCATAATCCGGCTTTACCTTGGTTGCCCTCAAGAAGGCTTCGTAGGCCCTATCTTGTTCTTTAAGACGCAGGAGGGTAGCCCCCAAGTTAAAATAGGCTACCGCGTGGTTGGGATCGAAACGGACACAAGTTTCAAAGCTTTGTCGAGCCTCTCGGAATAACCCAGCCCTGAACTGAGCCTTTCCCAGTTCGAAGAAGATCTCCGCATTCTGAGGATTCAACCGGGCAGCATCGGTCAGAGCTTTAATGGCTGCATCGTTGTTCCGAGCCGCTGCGTACACCTTCCCTAGAGTAAAGTAGGGCTCCCAGAGGTTTGGATCTCGTTTGATAGCCTCATTGGCAGCCTCTAAGGCCTTTTGTCGATTCTCAGAACTCTCTGGATTCGCTCGAAAGTAGGCTTCTGCCGTCCGAGCGAACGCCTTTGCCGCATACGGGGAACGGGAAGAGTCCTTCTCCATCTGGATCACCTCTTCATAGAGGTTTCTTGCTTGGAGATAGTTAGGGATCTGGAGAGCCTCATCCCCCTGTTTGAGCAAGGCCTTCAACTTTTCTTCCCTGGCCCTCTGCTCGGCATTCAATTTGGCCAAGCGGGCTTCTTCCTCCTTGCGAGCCTGCTCCTCCCGCGCTTTCCGTTCTCGTTCGGCTTGTAGCCGTTGAGCTTCCAGCATTTTAGCCACCGCGTCATCCCCTGTTGAAGGTCGTGCCGTCCTAGCCAACCTTTCGAGGGATTTCTCCAACGCCTCTTTCTGGGCTTGTAAGGTCTGAAGCTCCCGATTCTTCGCTTCCTCTTCAGCCCTTTTCTTGTCTGCAAGGATCCTCTCTTTCAGAGCTCTAGCTTCTTGATCGTTGGCATTTTCGATCAGAATTCGATCCAAAAGATCCAAAGCCCTCTGGTATTCTCCATTCTTGCTGTAATCCTCTGCCAAAAGAAGGGTATTCTTACGGGCAGATTGTACGCTTCCACCCTTGGGAGCTAAAACCAAATATCCTATTCCTACCAATAGGATCAGGGCAACGATCCCGACCCCGATCCAAACTTTTCGATCCATCATGCTCTAAGTTCCCTCCCTCACTCTTCTATATCTGTTTCTATCCGTTTTTCCCGGATATCTTCCTTTTCAGCGGAAAGGTTCCCTACCCCTTCGGTAGAGGCTTTTAAGGAACTCAAGACTGCCTCCAGCAGGGCTTTCTGTCTAGCTTCTTCCTCCTGCCTGCGCTTTTCTTCCTCCTGTCTTCTCCGTTCCTCCGCAATCCGTCTCGCTTCCTCTTCCTCTTTCCTTCGCTTTTCTTCTGCGATTCTCTTCGCTTCCCGGTCTTCCAGGATGGATTTAAGGAGGGCCATCATGCGTTCGATTTGGGGTCTTTGGGGAGAATCCGGAACTAGGTTCAGGTATGACGTATAGTCTTTCAATGCATCGGACAACCGATCCAGTTTCACTTCCAGGTTTGCTCGATTCAAGAACGCATCGGCTAGAGATCCATTGGTTTCGAGGGCTTTGGTGTACATTTCGATGGCGGTCTCGGTTTCACCTTTCGCCAGATGATTGTTCCCCAGATTAAAGTACAATAGATCTTTGTATTGTAAGGCGAACTCCAAGCCTCGCTTCATCACCCGAATGGCTTGATCATAATTTCCTATCTGTTCGTAAGCGATCCCTAGATAGAGGTAGATTCGTTCGTTTCTCGGTTCCTGTACTGTAGCTTGCTCCAGCAAGGGGATGGCCGCACGGGGGTTGTTGTTCAAGAAGAACTTTTCCCCTTCTTGGAAAGCTGTTTGAGCTTGTGCAACGGTTCCCTGCACCAGGAGGTATAAGAAAATAAGAAAAAACATCCCAAGCTTGGATACGGGGCGGATACAACGAGTAGGGCAGCCTGGGGTTTTTAGACTCGCCGGTTGGACAAGGGGAATCGAAACATCCTGTAAAGGAGCCATACGGGAGTGGATGGTTTGACAGAGAAATAGAAAAACTTTACTCTTACGGAATCGGAGCGCAAGGATCATGATGCCCTTAATGATCATAGCTATTATTATCCTCGGAGTGGGGATCGGTTTCCTTGCCTTTTTCTTGATCCGCTCCATCATCATCCCTCAAAAGATCGCCACTCTGGAAAACCTAGTCAAACAAAACAAGACGGCTGCAGCCATCAGATTAGCCCGGAAAATGATAGCAAAAGATCCCCGCAATGTAGATGCTCATTATTTCCTAGGACTAGCGTACCTAGCAGAGAACAAACCAGAACTGGCCCTGATGGAACTCAAGACGGTGAACTCTCTTGGGCAGTTCACAGAGTTCTGTCGGGAAGTTCCCTTCAGAAGAAAGATAGCAGAACTATACACCAAATTCAATCAACCTGAGGAAGCGTTGAAGGAATACCTCCTTCTGGTAAAGAAGGATCCCAACCAGCCCGAGTACTACTTTCTAATCGGGCAACTCTTCGAGGAACGGGGCAAAGGGGCAAAGGCAGTCGAATTCTACCAAAAGACCATTGAATTGGACCCTAAGAACTGGAAAGCGCACTTTCACCTGGGCATGGTACTGTATAGGGCAAAAAAAACCAACGAAAGCAAGGAAGCGTTGGAAGCTTCTTTGAAGCTAAACCCAGAAAACTATGCAGCCTACTTCTACTTGGGACGACTCTTGAAAGAGAACCATGACTATACCCCTGCCCTCTCGGCCTTCGAAAAGGCTCAAAAAGATCCCCTCTACAAGACGAAGGCCTTGATAGAACGGGGAACTTGTTTCATGAGCATGAACAACTTCGAGAAAGCCGCCTCCGAACTGGAACGAGCAGTGAAAACCGCCAAGGAGGGGGAAGAAAACGAACTTCTCTACGCCCACTACTTCCTGGCCCACTGCTACGAAAAACTCAGAGAGCTGGAACGGGCTATTGAACACTGGGAAGCCATCTACGTTAAGAAACCTAACTTCAAGGACGTGGCAGAGAAACTCAACCAGTACCAAGAGTTGCGCCAAGACGACCGGGTAAAAGATTTCCTCACTGTAGGGAGGGAAGAGTTTCTTTCCCAATGTAAGAATATGGCTTCCACCATGGGATTGAGTGTCCAGGATGTCACGGAAATCCACAATGGATGCCAAATACTGGGGGTAGAAGCCCAATCCAAGTGGAGAAATGCCCGTAAGATTCCCAAGCTCCTGTGGTTCCTCCGTACCACCGATCCAGTCGACGAGTCTTCCGTTCGATCTCTCCACGAACAAATGAAACAGCTGAATGTCACCCGTGGGATCATTCTCACCAGTTCTTCCTTTAGCCGGCTAGCGTTGGAGTTTGCAGAATCTCGTCCCATAGAACTTTGGGGAAAGGAAAAGCTCCTGGAGTTATTGAAAACCCTTCCCAGGGAATCGAGTCAACGGAACTGATGCGAATAAAGATCCTCTGCGTAGCAGACCATATCGATCCTCTTGTATATAGTTCCACGGTAAAAGAACGGTTCAAGGACGTAGACTTGGTGCTTTCTGCTGGGGATCTTCCCATGGAATACCTAGGATTCCTATCGGCTACCTTAAACAGACCCATCGTATTCGTGTTCGGTAACCACAACCTGAAAAGCCTTACCCTCTTCAATAAAAAAATCTCCCTCTACTCTTCCATTGAGCAATACGACCCCGAGCTGCAGAATACCTTTGGGGCTACCCACACGGGATGGAAAATCACCCGGGTCAAAGGGCTCCTCATCGCGGGCCTTGGGGGAAGTATGCGGTACAACGAGGGTGAGAACCAGTATACCGATTTCCAAATGTACCTAAAAATTCTCAAACTCATACCAGGACTTCTATGGAACAAGATCCGCTATGGCAGATTTTTAGATATCCTCTTGACCCATGCCGCACCCCTTGGAATCCATGATCAGCCGGACCAGTGTCATCGAGGCTTCAAAGCCTTTCTCTGGTTCATGCGGGTATTCAAGCCTAAGTATTTGATTCATGGCCATATTCATCTGTATGATATAAACACGAAAAGGACAGAACGGTACTATCAAACCGAAGTAGTAAATGCCTACGATCACTGTGTCATCGAGATAGAGGTGAAGGACGTATGAGTGGCCATCTGAAGGAACAAGCTCAGCAGGATTTTAACCGCGCCCGTTGGAAGGAGACGATCAACCGAATTCTTTCTATCTGGCAACCGGGTAGGGCAGATCTTTTAAGCCTGGATGAGATCAAAGAAATTTTAAAGCCCAAGAGCGAGACCTATAAAGGGATGCAGACAGTGCCCATAGACCGAATCGTGGGAAGTGAAGGAAGGTACCGAGATTTCGATAAAAAATATCTTCCCCGCTATGAATATCTTCGACAACGATGGATGAACATCGATCTGGCTCATCTTCAAAATATCATCCTTCCTCCTATAAAACTCTATGAGATCGGTGGTCTCTACTTCGTTCGAGATGGAAACCA
Source organism: uncultured Spirochaeta sp. (assembly GCA_937140905.1). GTDB lineage: Bacteria > Spirochaetota > Spirochaetia > DTKZ01 > DTKZ01 > DTKZ01. The sequence goes on along the minus strand of CAKZQO010000128.1, from coordinate 3,260 downwards.
TCGAGTTTCCGTTGCCCGGATGCAGGGAGTGGAAGCCATCGATGCAGAAGTCATTTCTTTGAACTCGGAAATTCAACTAGATCCTGACGTTACTCGAGACACCTTGAAAGAGAAGGTGATCCAGTGGGAACAAAAACAATTTTTCGAAAAAACAGGGTACGACAAGTTGTTTCCTCCCGAAGAGTTGGTCTTCACCGCAACGGGCCGATATGATGAGATTCTGGAACATATTCTTGTGCATAAGTATTTCATCAACCAGAAATCGGACAAGGAAATTTCGTTTCAGGAGGCGATGATTTCCTGGCATGACAACGTGTTCAAACCCATCATAGATCTGGTGAAACAGGGAGGAGTTCTGTCACGATTCCCGGGTCGCACACCCGCGGATATGTACGTTTGGATCTCCCGCCATTGGGACGCGTTGAAGCAAAAGTACGGACAGAACTATCCCGTTTCCAAAGCGGTAGAGGATTTCAGCATCCGATATGGGCAGGGATGGAAAGCCCAACTACTGGATTTTCTGTACCGGATCTTTAGCTTCCTCACGGGAAAAGAAAAATTTTGACCCTTCATAGGGCCCTTTTACCCAGATCGGTCCTTCCCCATCGGAGGTTTTCGAGTAGAGGTAAAACTCTTTCACCTGGGTCCGAATCGCAGGTGAGGCAAGGATCGGTTTCAGGGGGTTTTCCCCCCGTTTCAAAGGGAAACTTCCCAGTACAGTACCTGTCGAAGAGGTAAGCACTATAAGAGTAGACCCAGAACCTGGAGTCAGAACTATCATATCGTCTTTCTTTTGAATCGAAGGGAAGGTTCCCCAAAACGGTTCAGCCCTAAGGGAAAACTCCCGTTCTGCTCGGTAGCCTGCCAGGTCTGTTACCACTACCCGGTACTCACCCCTAGGAAAAGGTTTTCCTGGCTGGGATAGAAGTCCCGAAGTTACGAGCCACTTTCCTCCACCAAATGACCTCCATTCCCACTGATCGCGTCGGATCTTCCAATATAGTTCTTCTGCGTCCTGCACCAACGCAACAGCTTCCAGATCTTCGATGCCATCTTCGTCGGTCACATCGAGAGCAAGGGAAAGGGATTCCTGTTTACTGGTATCGTTCGCTCCTTGAAGGAACACGATTCTATACCGAACTTCGTGTATTCTAGGATACCTTCCACTGCAGGAAGGGAATACAAAAAAGACCAAGAGCGGGGCTACCAAAATCTTAAGCAAAGCAGACGGGACCTTCTTACCCAAATGACGGGTTTTTAAGATATAACTCTTAAAGAAAAAAGCCGCCCCCCTTATTCGCGGGACGGCTCGGAAGGTTTTCTGACCCTTCATGGCACTAGTAGGATTTCATGGCCTGAAGCTTTCGTACCTTCTTCATCAGTTTTCGTTCGAGGGATTTTTCCTTTCGGTGTTTGATGGCCGAAGGTTTTTCGTAGAATTCCCGTTTCTTCCATTCGCGGATGATTCCTTCTTTCTCCACCATTCGTTTGAACCGCTTGATGGCTTTTTCCAGTGCTTCACCCTCGTCGACTCTTATAAAGGCTATGGAAATCACCTCCCCTCTTTGAAATCTACCGCAGTTTCCCTCAGTTGAAAGAATTTGTCAAGAGGACCCGTTTGAAGAAAGGCATCGGGATTCACCGGAATTCCTCCCACTCGCACCTCCCAATGCAGGTGGGGCCCCGTGACTAAACCCGTGGCACCAGAGGTGCCGATTCGTTCCCCCTCCTTCACTTGAGCCCCCTCTTTTACATCGATCCTGTCCAGGTGATAGTAAAGGGAGTACACGCCCGGTAGATGTTCCAGTACAACGGTGTTCCCTGTAAGGATTCTAGGCCCTGCGAACCCAACGTGCCCGGAAGCAGAAGCTCCCACCGGAGTCCCCCGTGGGGTAGCAAAATCGATCCCCGTGTGAATGGCCTGGTCCATGCCTCCATCGGCATACCGGTACTTCCGACGATCCCCGAATCGTGAAGTTCGTCGAAACCCCTCCACAGGTGCACGAAAGGGTTTTACGTGGAAGATCGACCGGGGATTGAACTGTGAAATCCGTTCCAAGAGTTCCTTCATTTCTGAAATTTTACGAGCATCCTCTTCCGTGCGTAGTTTGGTCATCTCCCTGTTGAGGGGTATCTCTTCGTGAATGAATTGTCTTCCCAGAACACTGACGGGCACTATCTGAGAAACCTCTCCCATCCGTATTTCCAACCGATACGATCCAGGCTGGGCGACTGAAGGGATCCCTAGCAAGCCTACCCAGAGGGCCACCTCCTTTTCATTCTCAGAATTTTCCATACCTGTCAGCCGAAGATCTGGAACTCTAAATGCCTTTCCTTCCAATAGGAGGCCCTTTTTAGCTTCATCTTCCCATACCAGAATAGTTACTTCCTCCAGTCCAGGATCCGTATAGAGGCGAATGGGCAGAGGATCCCCAAGGAACACCTCCTGTAGGGTGTGTACTATTCCCTCGCTCGATGCCAAAGTAAAGGATAGGCAGAACAGGAAGGAAAGGACAAGGATTGTTCGCTTTCCCATGGATCAAGGTTCCTTTTCGATGTCGAGGATCATCAACTGCAGCGTCTCCTGGTTCTGAAAGGTATTCTTCTGTACTTCATAAATGATGGAAACAGTATCATTCACGGAAAAATCCCTTCCCACCCGCTCTGCCGAGTTCCAGAACACGGCAGGAAAGGCATAGGTACCGGTGCGAATGAGAAGGCGAGTATGAGATTGCTCCCTTCGACCAATAAAATCGATACTCTGGATCTGTGCTCCCGTGGTTCGGAATACGAGCGGAGGGTTTTCTTCTCCGAACGGAGAAAAGAACTCTAGAGCAAATTCCAGATCCTTTGGATTCATGTAGGCGGGGGGAATTTCGGCATCTATTTTTAAGATACTTTCTTCCTCCCCATTGAGGGACACTTCGGGAAGGATCCCTTTTAGACGTTCCATCAATCTCGGTAGATCCTCTAGTTTCAGGTTAAACCCAGCGGCAAATTCATGCCCCCCCGCGTCCTGGAACAAGTCGGAACATCGCTCTAGAAAATGCTTGACCCCGTATCCTCGATTACTCCGCAGGGAACCTACCACCTTATCCTCCAGAACCGCACAGGCAACGGCAGGAACCTTGAAAAAGTTCGAAAGCCGGGCGGCCAGGATCCCCGTGATGCCTCGATGGATTCGGGCATCCGAAACTAGGACAAACTTATTCCCATACTCCTCGAAACTCGCTTTAGCAACGGGAAGGATTTGTTCCCAG
>CAKZQO010000127.1 GCA_937140905.1 uncultured Spirochaeta sp. | reverse complement strand
CTACTTCTGCTTCAACGATAGGTTTCAAAATTGGTATGCCGCTCTCCATGTAGGAAAGCGGCATACTCTTCTTTCAGGAGGTAATGGGTGTGAAGCGGGTGTTGGAAGGTATCAACGGTTTTGTCTTGTTGGCCATGTATGGCATTACCATTCTTACAGTGGTGTTTCGGGTAATCCTAAGGATACCCGCATCTTGGTCAGAGGAGTTAGCCCAATACTCTTTCATCTTCCTTGGATTCATCGGGGCTGCTGCCGTGATGGAGGATGAGGGGCACATTAGGATTACCGTGTTGGTTGACCGATTATCGTCCAAGATTCAAAAGACCCTCCGAATCTTGGGAAGGATCCTGATGCTTCTCTTTCTAGTTCCTTTTACGATCGGTGCGTGGGGGAACGTGAAGCTCAATTGGACGGTGGAAATCCCAACCGTGACTTGGATGAAGATTGGGTACATGTACTTAGTACTCTTCTTGTCTGGATTAGCCATGATTTTCTATCTTCTTCGAAACAGTTACAGGGAACTCCGGGGAGGTAACGTATGATTCTCATGCTTACCCTGGGACTTGTGGTATTGCTTTTGTTAGGTCTTCCCGTTGCCCTAGCAGTGGCCCTTTCTGCGTTTGGAGCTATCCTAGTGAGTGGATCCATCGTGCCTCTTACCGCCTATGCTCAAAAGATGCAATTTGGATTACAGAATTTCATACTAGTAGCCATACCCCTATTCATTTTAGCGGCGAAGTTGATGAATACCGCTGGGATTACCCAAAAGATCTTCCGGTTCGCCGATACCCTTGTGGGATTTTTGCCCGGAGGATTAGCCCACGCGAATGTGGTTGCTAGCCTGATCTTTGCCGGTATGTCCGGAGCAGCCGTGGTAGACGCGGCCGGATTGGGGCAGATCGAGCTAGCGGCCATGACGAAGAACGGGTATTCTATGAAGTTCAGTGTAGCGGTGACAGCAGCTTCTTCCACCATCGGTCCTATTTTCCCCCCTAGTCTTCCCATGGTGGTGTTTTCCTTTGTGTCGGGGATATCGGTCGGGCGGTTGTTCCTAGGTGGAGTAGTTCCAGGATTATTGATGACCATTACCCTCATGCTGATGGTGGCTGCCTACGCAAAGAAGTATAACTTTCCCCGTCAACCCTTCCCTACATGGCAGGCCGCTTTTCAGAGTCTAAAGGATGCTTTTCTCCCCCTCTTGACCCCCGTTATCCTCCTGGGAGGGATTTGGTTAGGGGTATTCACTCCTACGGAAGCGGCTGCGGTGGCTGTAACCTACGCGCTGTTCATTGGCGTACTGGTGGTAAAAGAGTTGAAACTACGGGACGTGGTACGGGTATTCCTGGAAACCGCTCGAGAGACAGCCATTATAGCGTTCGTAGTAGCGGCTTCCTCTTTATACGGATGGGTATTGATGCGGTCTGGATTGACGATTCGCATAGCGGATGGGCTCCTTACCATCAGTCAGAACCCTCTGGTCATTCTAATCATCATCAACCTGTTCCTTTTAGTGGTGGGATGCTTTCTAGATTCCACCGTGGCTATCCTGATCCTTGGACCAATTCTCATGCCCGTAATTACTAAAGTAGGAATCGATCCCGTTCACTTCGGAGTAGTGATGGTGTTGAACCTGATGATCGGTCTCCTCACTCCTCCCTTTGGGATCGTTCTTTTCGTGATGTCTCAAGTTTCGGGACTAACCTTCGAGGAAGTAGTCAAAGCGACTTTACCCTTCCTACTCCCTCTCTTTGTAGTCCTTGTGTTGATCATTTTCTTTCCAGGGCTGGTAACAGCCTTGCCGAATCTCCTGATGGGAGGAGCCCGTTGAGTATGGATACCCCTCTTTCTATCGAAACAAAGAAGGACCTCATTCGTCGGAATTGGTTATTGGAGAAGGTAGACGAAGTCCCCTTTCTCATCGAAATCGGTCCCTTTCATGGGGCCTTCAAACGGTACTTCGAAAGTGACGCAGAGGAACTAGGTTGGAACGAGGAGTTTCACCGACAGAGGGAACAGGTGTACGATTACGGATTCCCCAACATCAAGCCCAACATGGGGATCAATATCGTAGCCTCCGCTTTTGGTTGTGCCTATACCCCGAACGATGAGGCGGATCCCTGGGTAACCCCTATCATTCGGGAAGAGAACGTGGAGGATGTGTATAAACTTGCAATTCCAGATCCCCTTAGCACCCCTATCTATCAGAGAGCGTGGGAGCGAGTGGAATACCTGCAAACACACTCTTCCCTTCCCCTGCGCCTCGTGAACGTTCCTTCTCCCCTGGTTACCGCATCCCTTATATGGGATTACACCTCCTTTATCGAAGCTACCATGATCTATCCTAAAGAAGTTCATGCCCTTTTAGAAAAGGTAACGGAGGCCACGATTCTATACCTTAAAGAGCAGCTAAAACGGATCCGAAACCTCTACTCAATGGGCCACGAGATGTGGCATCTTCCACAGGATCTGGGTGTCCGGATCAGCGATGACACGGCCGCCCTCCTTTCCCCCGATCTGTATCGAGAGTTCGGGGTGCGGTATAACTCGATGATCTCCAAAGCTTTTGGGGGAATCGTCGTGCATAGCTGTGGGGATGTACAGCATGTAGTAGAACCTATGATGGAAACAGAAGGATTACGAGGGCTTGATTTTACCATTCCTCAAAATCCTAATTGGGAAGCTATTCGGAATGCGGCCGCAGGGAAAACCGCTCTATGCCTTAGGCACTATTACTGGGATCATGGTAAAGATGCCAAGGTAGATCTTGTGGAATATTCCAACCGAATCGTGAACTTTTTCGGGAGGAAAGGACTGTTCATTCAAACTTCGACGCCTACAGCGGAGGAAGCGGTAAAGTTGGGACAGGCTCTTCACAGGGTACTGGGTAGTTGATGGTTGGATCACTACGGAAGGAATGCAGGTAAAAACATTCGGAGGTTCGGAATGGAATCGAAGATCGCTTTAGTGACTGGAGCCTTGGGAGGCATCGGCCGCGCGATCGTTAAGGGACTACTGGAAGACGGGTATCGAGTGGTGCTGGTGGACTTGAACCAGCGTGCTCTAGAGGAGTTCGCTTCCACCCTTGAAGGGGGGAAAACCTTACCCCTATCTTGTGATATCACAGATCCAACCGCCGTGGAGAAAACAGTCGAGCAGGTGAAAAAGGTCTGGGGACCAGTGGATGTACTGGTAAACAACGCAGGAATCCTTTCTAATCACAAAGCGGTCCAGACCACTCCAGAGGAATGGCGTAAGGTGATGGCGGTGAACATCGATGGCGCGTTTTACTTTGCCCGGGCAGTGATGGAGGATATGAAGAAGAAGGGATGGGGTCGCATCGTGAATATAAGTTCCCTAGCTGCCAAGAGTGGGGGAATTACCGCGGGTACAGCCTATACCGTTTCCAAGGGAGCCCTGATTAGCCTTACTTTCAGCTTAGCGGCAGAACTTGCACCTTTTGGGGTGACAGTGAATGGTATTGCTCCTACCTACGTGAAGACGGCGATGGTGACGGATTTCCTCAGCGAGGAGCAACAGAAAGCTCTCCAAGAAAAGATTCCCGTCAAACGATTCTGCGAACCGGAGGAGATCGCCCATACTGTCCGTTTCCTCGTACATCCTCTTTCTGGGTTTATCACGGGTGAGATCATCGATCAGAACGGCGGGTTGCACTTCGATTAGATCCTTCCGGTTGGATGAATGTCCGGAGAGCTTTCTTTTTAAGGTAAGCCTGATCCAACATAGGGGGTGATTGAATGACTTCCAGGGAACGATTCCTACTCGCTGCGCAGAAGAAGATCCCGGACAGGGTGCCGGCTGCGCCGTACAATGGGAACTTTGGGGCTGCTCTGGCTGGGATCCCTCTTTCTAAGTACAACACGGATGGTAAACTGATGGCGGAGGCTCATATACGCACGTGGGAACTCCTTGGGCATGATGTGGTAGTAGCACAGTCGGACAATTACTATATCGCCCAGGGGTTTGGGTGTGTGATCCATCAACCGGAGAACCTTACTCCCCATCTGGTAAAACCGGCCGTAGAGAGGCTGGAAGAGATCGATTCCCTCAAAGTTCCAGATCCTTACAGAGATGGACGGATGCCCGTGTACCTGGAAGCGGTACACCTCTTGAGGAAACATTTCGGAAAGGATGTGGCTGTCCGGGGGCCAGGAACTGGTCCTTTCAGCCTAGCTAGTTACCTGGCAGGTGGAACGGAAAATTTCCTTATGGAAATAGCTACTGCCGAGATGGAGGAGGACAAACAGAAGGAGGAACTCCTGTTTCGGTTGATGGAGTTATCTTCCGATGCGTTGATCGCTTTCCTCAAGGCTCTTTTAGAAGCAGGTTCCGATGTAGCTCAAGCGGGGGACTCCCTCGCTTCGTTGAGCATGATTTCCCCAGCTATCTATGAAAAGTACGTGTATCCTTTTGAAAAGAAGGTATTTACTACAATTAATCCCATAGCCCATTCAAAGGGTGCTGTGACCCTTCTGCATATCTGTGGAGACACCCGGAAGATTCTCCCCCTGATGGCAGAAACTGGAGCGGATATTTTGGAAATTGATTCCCAGGTGGATCTATCCGAAGCAAAGGTCCTTACGAAAGGAAAGGTGGCGCTAATGGGAAACCTCGATCCTACCGAAGTCCTCTTCAGAGGAACTCCTGAAAAGGTACGAGCTGCTTCGGAAGCCTGCATGCGAGCAGTGCAGGCAGAAAAGGGAGGGTTCATCCTTGGTTCGGGATGCGAGGTGGTGATGCAGAGCCCGGTAGAAAATCTAAAGGCCATGGTGGAAGCCGCTCATGCTTACAAAGGTCAATCGAGTTCGGGAGAACGGTGAGGAACCGATGCGGCACATGCGGGCAATGGTTCTTAGGGGAATCACCGATTTTACTAAGACGGAATCGCCCTTGACGATGATGGAGTTGCCTGTACCCGTTCCTGGCCCCGAAGAAGTGCTCGTGAAGGTAGCTACCTGCGGAGTATGTCATACAGAGTTGGACGAGATCGAAGGAAGAATGGTTCCTTCCTTTTTCCCCATAGCGTTAGGGCATCAGGTGGTGGGACGAATAGTGGAGGTAGGGGCGGAAGTAAAAGGACTCCGGATTGGTGATCGGGTGGGGATAGGATGGATCTACTCGGCCTGCGGGACCTGTTCTTACTGCAAGGAGGGAGCGGAGAATCTCTGTCCGGAGTTCAAGGCTACGGGTAGGGATGTTCATGGGGGGTATGCTGAGTATATACTGGCAAAGGCGGAGTTTGTTGTCCTTCTTCCCGAAGAAATAGGGAACGTTGAGTCTGCCCCCCTTCTCTGTGCGGGAGCAATTGGGTACCGATCACTCGTTCTTACTGGAATTCGGGACGGAGATCCGTTGGGGTTGACGGGTTTTGGAGCCTCGGCCCATTTAGTGTTGAAGATGGCACGCTACCTGTACCCAACTACAAAGGTATACGTGTTTGCCAGAAACCCGGCAGAACGAGAATTCGCCCTCCAGTTGGGAGCTAGTTGGGCAGGGGAACCGGAATCAGAGTCTCCGGTACGACTTCGAGCTATCATAGACACCACTCCCGCGTGGAAGCCCGTGGTGCAGGCGTTAAAGAATCTAAAGCCTTCCGGGCGGCTAGTGATCAATGCGATCCGGAAGGAAGAAAAAGACAAAGAAACTCTCCTTTGCCTGGACTACTCCCGGGATCTATGGCAGGAGAAAGAGATCAAATCGGTGGCAAATGTCACTCGCAAGGATCTGAAAGCTACTCTCGAACTGGCTGTGAAGGTACCTATCCTTCCCAAGGTAGAGACCTTCCCCCTTGTCGAGGCAAATCGTGCCCTGGAAGAACTCCGGAACCGCGGTAAGAGGGGTGCAAAAGTGCTGTTGATAGAGGAGGTAGTATGAACTTTGGAATCATTGGTACAGGATTGATTGCTGATTTTCACGCACGGGCGATCAACGAGATTCCTGGATGTAGAATCGTTGCTTGTATGGATGTGGTTCCTCAACGGGCAGAGGCTTTTGGAGCCAAGTACGGGTGTGCTGCGTATAGCGAACTTTCTAAGTTCCTGCGGCATCCAGACTTGGAAATCGTAACGGTCTGTACCCCGTCGGGAACTCACATGGAAGCAGCGGTGAAGGTTGCAGAAGCAGGTAAGCATCTCATCGTGGAGAAACCTATCGAGATCACTTTGGAAAGGATCGATGTGATCATCGAAGCCTGCGAAAAGAATGGAGTAACCCTTTCGGGTGTCTTTATGTCCCGGTACTATGAGGGAGCAAAGTTGCTGAAACAGGCGGTAGAAGGGGGCAGGTTCGGAAGGTTAACCCTAGGAAGCGCTTATATCAAATGGTGGAGGAGCCAAGAGTACTACGATAAGGGTGGGTGGAAAGGAACAAAAAAGTACGATGGGGGAGGGGCCTTGATGAATCAAGGAATCCATGCGGTTGATCTCCTTCAGTGGTTCATGGGGCCTGTAGATTCAGTAGTATCCTATTGTGCCACGTTAGGGCATGAACGGATCGAGGTGGAAGACACAGCCGTAGCTGCTTTACAGTTCAAGAACGGGGCTTTGGGGGTAATTGAAGGATCTACAGCTGCGTACCCTGGATTTCTCAAACGTATCGAGATTTGCGGGGTAGGGGGAAGCGTGATCCTGGAAGAAGAGTCCTTCAAATGTTGGCAGTTTGCCTCTGAGTTGCCGGAGGATGCATCCATTAGGGAACGTTTCGCTCCCCGAGCAACCTTTGGTGGAGGAGCGGCAGATCCTGCAGCGATTGGGTACTTGGGACATAAGTTACAGTTCGAGGATGTGGTTACTTCCATTCGTAAGGGAAAACGACCTTCTGTAGACGGGATAGAGGCTCGGAAAGCTGTGGAGATCATACTAGCCATCTACCGAAGTGCAGAAACTGGTAAGGAAGTAAGACTGCCTCTTTAGTATAGGGTTCCCCGAGGCAAGTTGTGTTTGCCTAAGAACAACAAGGTACTGCTAAGAAGGGGAATGCTGGTAGAGTCCCTTCTTCAAAACCGATACATAGAAATCCCATTTTGCAAGGTACCGGTTCCGTACAGTTCCCTCGTCCCGATTCTGCTTATACTCGACCAAGAAATCGTACCGAGTCCGTAGGAGCATCCAGGTAAGGAGGTGTAACACTTCCTCCTTGGGGTAGGGAATGGAACCAAAATTTGCATCCCCGAAAAGGTGCAAGAAACGAGTCATGAAAACCCTTCGAGCTTTTTCTGCAAGCTCTGCTTTTGGTAAATGGTAGGTCCCAACGATAATTTCCAGGTAGTGGGGATGGTGTATGTAGAAATCGATTGCTATTTCCGCTACCAGTCGCATCCGATCTACGATATCGGGAGGCAGGGGAATGGAGCGGAGACTGATTTGAGTCTCGATATAGTCATACAGTTCGTCGTACGTGAGTCCTACAATATAGAAGTACAGGTCTTCCTTCGACTCGATGTATTCGTACAACCCCCCTTTGGAAATACCTGCCCGTTGCACGATCCGATCCAACGTGCTATGTTCGTACCCCTTTTCGCCAAACTCTTCAATGCAGGCAGAGAGGATCTTCTGTTTCTTTTCCTCCGGCAGTTTGTCGAAGGTCTTTTTCATTTTCAGGTCCTACCATACTATAGAAAGAGAGAGGCGACAAGTCGTCGCCTCTAGTAAGTAAAAGGAATATGTTATCTTTCATATCCCTTTGAAGCATCTCTCAACGTGGTCGGGTTCTTCTACTTTGGTTAAAAGGGATACGAGAATGGTAGTGACTACTGAAACGGGAAGAGCGAAGACCAAAGGATCGATGAAGACGGAACTCCCTGACAATAGGCTATCCTTTCCAAACAATAGTTTTGAAAGACCAAACACCTTGGATTCGGAGATATGGAGGAAGAGGAAGGAAAAGAGGGAAACGAGGAATCCTGCCATCATCCCCGCGATGGCTCCCTTTCGGGTGAGGCGTTTCCAGTACAGAGACGCTGCATAGGGAGCAAGGAAACAGCTAGCCATTAGACCAAAAAAGATAGAAGTTGCCCGGGCAATGACACTTTCCCCTAAATGGTAAGCCAGGTATACGGTAATGATGAGACCGATCACGATTCCTAGTTTGGTTACCAGGATTTCCCAGCTTTTGAGTTTGTCTTTTCCCTTCAAAGTCGTTCCATATACGTCTCGTCCAATACTGGTTCCTAGGGCATGGAATTGAGAACTCAGGGTGGACATGGCGGCGGATAAAATGACCAGCATGAACAGGTAGCCGAACCAGGAAGGCATGAAGTCCGCGATGAACTTTGGAATAACCGCGTCCACATTTCCTCCCACCATGGCTAAAGCGATTTTTCCTGAGGAGTTAACAAAGTATACATTGGAAAGGGCCCCAACCACGAACGCAGTGCCTGTCATGGCCATGATGAACACCCCCCCAATGATGACCGCCCGGTTTATTTCCTGGTTGCTCTTCACCGTCATGTATCGGACGATAAGTTGTGGTTGGGCCAATACCCCTACACCTACTCCCAGTACGAGAGAAGAGTAGAGAATCCAGAATAGAGGGCTGCCTGGAACAGGAGACTGAGTCCAACCCGTCATCCCGATCTTACGTAACCCTTCGGGAATCTGTGAAGCAAGGTTGGTGAGAGCAGAATGTGCAGGGGTAATTCCACCTAAAGAAAAATACACCGCGATCAGAAGAACTACCATTCCAATGAACATCAACGTTCCTTGAAGAGCATCCGTGTACATTACTCCTTTCAGACCTCCAAAGATCACATAGGCGGCAACGAGAATGGTAAAGAGAACTACGGCTACGTTATAATCGATCCGCAGCAATCCTTCTAAAATCCTGGAAGCTCCTATCAATACGGCTGCGATATAGAGGGGCATGGTAAGAAAGATGATGATACCCATAAATCGTTGCACGAACACACTTCCCAACCGTTTTCCTAGGAACTCGGGAAAGGTGTGGGCATCTAAGTTCAATCCCATTCTCCGTGTTCTTTTTCCGAAGAACACGAAGGCAACGAAGATCCCGATCCAGATGTTGCATGCGGTGAGCCAGAGAAGGCTGAACCCAAATTGAGCCGCTGTTCCTCCAAATCCCACGATAGCTGAGGTAGAAATGAAGGTAGCACCATAACTCATAGCCATTATGTACGGATGGATGTTCCTTCCTGCCACATTGTAGTCGAGGCTACTTTTCGTGTTCTTGTAGCCCTGGTACCCTAGGTAAGAAACCACGGCGAGGTAGATTATAACAACGACAGTTAGTAGAAAAAGGTTCATTGCGGTTCCTCCCCTGATAGTTCTTCATCGATCTCAATTTCTTCTTTCAACCAGGTTTTCTCTTCCAAAACTTCTTCCTCTGTAACGCTACCCTCTTTGTTCCATTTCATAATCCCATACCCGATGCAAAGGAGGGCTCCTGTGGGAACGAAGAGATATGCAGCTAGTACCCAGGGATCCGGTATTCCAAGCATATTCTACTCCTGTTTAGTTGGGGTGCATCTAAGCGATGCTGATACCGACTAACCGGTCGGTATTGGCGTATACTATACACTGATGCGTAGGAAAAGGTCAAACGTTTTCTTGATGATTCCCAAGGGTTTTCGCCTATGGTACAATTTGGTACCTATTACGAAGTATGTTTAAAAAACAGAGGGAGGTTTCTGTGGCAATAAAAGAGGATCTAACAGGAAGAAACATTGTGCTGGGATTACAGCACACCTTTGTCATGTTCGGCGCGACGGTTCTCGTGCCAATTCTGACAGGATTGGATGTGGGGGTCACCCTTTTCACCGCAGGAATGGGGACATTGTTTTTTCATCTAGTCACCCGGTTTAAAGTGCCTATTTTTCTGGGGAGTTCCTTTGCCTTCATTCCCGGCATTCTGGCAGTAAAAGCTTCGGAAGGGTTGCCTGCTGCATTGGGTGGGATCGTGATCGCGGGGTTATTGTATGTGGTGGTAGCCATTATTTTCCGATTCGTGTCCATAGAAACCCTCCATAAAGTGCTGCCCCCTCATGTAACGGGGCCCATGATCATCCTAATTGGCTTAATCCTTGCCCCCGTTGCCATTTCCAACGCGAATGGCGCAAATGCGAAGGAGGTGAGGGAGTTGATCGGAACCAATGGGTGTTGGGGGGTCGCTCTTTTCACGTTTGCGGTCGGTATTTTTGTGAAGATTGGGTTCCGCAAGTATGGGTTCAAGTTCGCCTCTAACCTTCCTGTCATTATTGCCCTGATAGCCGGATATGCCTTTTCCCTTTTCCTTGGGATTGTTGATTTCTCACAACTCCAGAAAGCTCCCTGGTTCGGATTACCCGCTTTTTCCTTCCCCCGGTTTACTCCATCGGCCATTACAGTGATGGTTCCTATTGCCATTGTGACGATAGTGGAACATTTTGGAGATATCCTAGCGGTAGGGAATGTGGTGGGGAAGGATTTCATCGTAGATCCAGGGATCCATCGCACCTTGATCGGTGATGGATTGGCGACTTCTTTGGCGGCTTTGGTCGGTGGTCCTGCCAACACTACGTATTCGGAGAATACCGGTGCTGTGGCCCTTACGGGAGTCTATAATCCAGTGGTGATGCGGATTGCCGCAATGTTTGCCATTCTTCTTTCCCTAGTGCCAAAGTTTACCGCCCTGATCGGATCCATCCCCCTTCCCGTGGTGGGAGGGATTTCCATTCTTCTTTTTGGAATGATCTCCTCTATTGGAATCAAGAATATGGTGGATGCTCGGGTGAATCTTTCCAATCCCAAGCTTCTTATCATTTCAGCTGCCATGCTGGTGCTTGGCCTAGGGGGAGCTAGCTTCGAGATAGGGGCGATCAAACTATCGGGTCTTGGCCTCTCTGCGATTTTCGGAGTAGTACTGAACCTAATTTTGCGACCTAAGAGTATCACTGAAGCTGAAGAGTATTAGCCGAAAGAGTACTAGCGCCTATTGCGAATAATCTACTCTTATGGTATAGTATTAAAACCTATTGTGACGGGAGGAGTACCATGGCATATAAGATCACTGATGCATGCACGAACTGTGGTGCCTGCGAATCAGAGTGTCCCGTTGAAGCGATCAGCGAAAAGAACGATGCCCGCTGGATCGATCCGGATCTCTGCACTAGTTGCGGCGCTTGTGCTGCTGTTTGCCCGGTAGAAGCCATCGAGGCAGGCTAACGGGTTTTTTCATTCCTTACCTCATTGTAAGCCGTCCGCAGATACCTGTGGACGGCTCAATTTTTTCTTGGTATGTTCCCTAAGGGAGGACAATATGGATTCGAGTGCCATATCACCGGTATGGGCTGCACTTCTGGCAACCTTGTTCACCTGGGGGCTCACTGCGCTAGGCGCTGGTTTGGTTTTCTTCTTTAAAGAGTTCAACAAGAAGATCCTCGACGCCATGCTAGGGTTCGCAGCCGGAGTGATGACAGCGGCTAGCTTCTGGTCTTTGCTAGCGCCCTCCATAGAACTTTCGGAAAACCTTGGATACCTACCCTGGATACCGCCCCTTGTAGGGTTTCTCCTGGGGGGTGTGTTTCTGAAAGGTATAGACAAGATCCTTCCTCACCTTCACATAGGGTTGGAGACGGAACAAGCAGAAGGAATACCTACTACTTGGAAGAAAAGTATCCTACTGGTACTGGCCATTACCCTGCATAATATTCCCGAGGGAATGGCGGTAGGGGTAGCCTTTGGAGCCGTAGGAGCGGGTATCCCTTCGGCCACCTTTGTCAGCGCCATGGCACTGGCGTTGGGAATTGGGATCCAGAACTTTCCCGAGGGTGCGGCGGTTTCCGTCCCTCTCCGAAGAGAGGGGTTTTCCAGATGGAAAAGCTTTCTCTATGGTCAAGCATCTGGAATAGTAGAGCCGATCGCGGGCGTGCTAGGTGCATTGTTAGTAACCGTGATGCGGCCGCTTCTGCCTTTTGCCCTGTCCTTTGCCGCTGGAGCCATGATCTACGTGGTGGTAGAGGAAGTAATTCCTGAGGCGCAGGGTAGTGGGAATAGTGATTTTGCCACCATGGGGGCAATGTTGGGGTTTGCCATTATGATGACCCTAGACGTAGCTCTAGGGTAAGAATCAATTACCTGTGGCCGCTCACCCCCGGCGCTTGAAAGTTCAATAGAGCCCAGCGAGTTACTGTGCCCTGTAAAGATAAATGATAGATTCCACAGTCACCCATGGGAAGAAGAGGAAACCAGGAGTTGGAGCCAAGGGTGATCTTAACGATCCATTGAAGCAGTCCTGCGTGGCTAACCGCCAATACACCGATCGAGTTTCCCTTCACGTTTTTTACCTCCTTGACTCCGTCAATCAAGGTCTTCCAAACGAGGATAGCCCGTTCTTTCAACTGCCAGATCCTTTCCGCTCCTCTTACGCCTTCCCAACTATCTCTAAGAAATTGTTGGTACATTTCAGGGTACTGGATCTTTGCTTCTTCCAATGTAATGCCGGTGAATACCCCCGTGTCGAGTTCTATTAGGGAAGGAAGCTCTTCAGGTGCGGGGAGCGAGGCTACTTCGCTTATGATCCGGGCTGTTTCTTTTCCCCGATCTAGGGGGGTAGTAAACACCTTCAGAATAGGTTTTCCGACGAACCACTTTCCTGTGGCTTCCGCTTGTTCCTTACCTAGGGTAGATAGAGGATAGTTCAACCTGCCCTGAACAAGGCCCTGAATATTCCCTTCGCTTTTCCCGTGCCGGAGGAAGTAAAAATCAACGGACGGTAAGGTGTACAAGGATGAAAAGTCGACCATTTTGGGGGGCTCCTTTCCGGTTACAAGAGAGAGTAGGCTGCGTGGGCAGCCCCGAGTAGACTGACGCTGTAGTCCTTGATGATGTAGAGGGGTATCGTTTCGAGTATCTTACGATGAAAAGGTCTTGGGGTGTTCAGGAAGGCGCGATAGAACAGGAAGTCTTTCTGGAAAAGGCTCATATTTTTAGCCACGATTCCTCCTGCCAGATACAACCCAGAGGTAGGTAGAAAAGTAAGAGCGATGTTATAGGCAAACCGAGCGTAGGCTTGTACGAATAATTCCATTGTTTTCCCGCACAAGGGATCGGTCTCTGCATTGGAGGCGATCCATGAAGGGAGATCCTTCGGATCCATCTGAGTATCTTCGTTTGTGCAAGTTCTAGTAGGGGTCTTTGCTTTCAGGTATTGATATATCCGCCCTATGCCGGGTCCGGAGATCACATGTTCGGCTTCCGGGCGCACTCCTTCGGTTCGATGAATGAAGTCGAATAG
>CAKZQO010000126.1 GCA_937140905.1 uncultured Spirochaeta sp. | reverse complement strand
CAAGGAGTGTCTCAGGGTTAGATTTTTGGATGAGGCATTACCTTAATTTGGGTTAGAATTTCGATGAGGCAACGCGCTGTATTGACATTACCCTAGATAGTACGCATATTCTAATGAATCTTTTCAAAAAAACAGGAGTTAACGATGATATTTATCGAACGAGTAGAGGCAAGGGAAATACTAGATTCCCGAGGGAATCCCACCATCGAGGTGGAAGTGGAATTGGACGATGGGAGCGTGGGTGTCGCTGCCGTACCCTCTGGGGCGTCCACGGGAGAACATGAAGCAGTGGAGCTCCGGGACGGGGACAAGAAGAGGTACCTAGGGAAGGGTGTACTGAAGGCTGTCAATAACGTGAACGAAATCATCGGCCCCGAACTGGAAGGAGTAAACGCCCTGAATCAGGTAGATGTGGACCGGTACATGATCGAACTGGACGGCACCGAGAATAAATCCAAACTTGGAGCCAACGCGATCCTCGGAGTATCGATGGCTGTTGCTCGGGCGGTTGCCAATAGTCTTGGGATTCCCCTTTACAAGTACCTAGGGGGAGTCCACACGACTCTCCTCCCTGTTCCGATGGCCAACATCATCAATGGTGGAAAACACGCGGACAACAAAATCGACTTCCAGGAGTTTCTCATCATGCCCGTGGGAGCCAAAAACATCCGGGAAGCCGTGCGGATGTGCGCCGAAGTATTCCACACCTTAAAGGGTATCCTGAAAAAAGCCGGCCATAACACAGCCGTAGGAGATGAAGGGGGATTCGCCCCTAACCTGGAAAACGAAGAAGCGTTGGATTTCATCATGAAAGCCATTGAGCAAGCAGGGTATAAACCTGGCGAAGAGTTCATGCTCGCCCTCGACAGCGCCTCAAGCGAGCTCTTCGAAGAGGGAGGGAAGAAAGGATACAAGTTCTGGAAATCCAACCCGAACAAACTATTCTCCACCGATGACATGATCGAGCTGTACCGCAAATGGATCGACAAGTATCCTATCATCTCTCTGGAAGATCCCCTCGATCAGAACGATTGGGATGGGTATGCCAAGATCACTAAAGAGCTAGGGCATAAGGTCCAGATCATCGGAGATGACTTCTTCGTAACCAACCCCAAGCGTTTGGCAGAAGGAATCAAAAAAGGATGTGCGAACTCGATCCTTATAAAGGTGAACCAGATCGGCACAGTGACCGAAACCATCGAAGCCATCAACATGGCAAAGAAAGCAGGATACACGACGGTCATCTCGCACCGATCGGGTGAAACAGAGGATGATTTTATCGCAGATCTATCCGTAGCACTAGAAACCGGCCAAATCAAGACCGGCTCACTCAGTCGGACGGACCGGATCTGTAAGTACAACCAGCTGATGCGGATCGAAGACCAACTGGAAGGAACCGCAGAATACCCGGGGATGGCTGCTTTCTATTCTATCCGAAGGTAACTGGGGATAATTCTCCTTAGAAAAGAGGGACGAACTCCTGAATGGGGGTTCGTCCTTTTGTTTTCTTGGATTTAAAACTCGATGGAAAACCGTCGATAGGTGCCTTTGGGGGATAGGGGGGTAATTTCCACATGATCTACTCTTGAACCGGGAGGTCCTTGTCGCACCTGTTTGATAAAGCGGTCCACCATATCCTCGGGGCCTTCACATTCTACTGTAACGCTTCCGTCTCTTTCATTCCGCACCCAGCCCGAAACCCCCAATCGTTCGGCAATATGGCTGGTCCAATACCGAAACCCTACCCCCTGTACCCTTCCAAAAATTCGCAGCCGAGCAGCCTTTTTCTGGACATTGGATCCTTCATCCATTGGATGTTCGTTTCGATAGAGCATGGGCGATCATGCTTTCCAATTCCGCATAGTCGTACGGCTTGTAGAGTACCTCATACGGGATAGGAAAGTTGGGTTGCAGAAAGCCACTGGTGATGAAGATGATCTTATCTTTGCAGTACGTGCTCAAGAATTTAATCCAGTAATCTCCGCCGAGGATATCCATCCGGTAATCGGAGACAATCACATCGATTCCATGATCCAGAAGATGCTTGATAGCCCCTACCCCATCGGAAGAAACAAGAACCGTGTACCCTTTGCCCTGAAGGTAATCCCGTAAGGTGAGGCGTATGGCATCCTCATCTTCCACAATCAAAATAGTCGCTTTTTTATTTCCCATATTGATAGTTCCATTTTACGATCCCGTTCGTTTCAGTAGATCGAATATCTGCCCAGTCAACTCGTCGAAATCGAAAGGCTTCCGAAGATAGGCATCCGCCCCTTCCTTCTTCATGGTTTCTTCCAGATGTTCCCCCGTTAGACCGGTAACCACAAGGATCTTGGGCGAACCCAGACTAGGATCACTCTTGATTTTGCGACAAAGTTCCTTCCCATTGATTCCTGGTATGTCTATATCGAGAATCACGAGGGAAGGCTTTTGTTCCGCCATGAGACGACCCGCCTCGAATCCATCAAAGGCCTGATAAATGGGAAAATCCGGAAACTTTTTCTCTAGATACCCTTTTATCATGTTGTTCAATGATTGATCGTCATCCACAATCAGGATCTTTCGTTTTTCCACCGCCCCTTCCACAGAGGCAAGGAGTTCTGCAGGCATACGCATATTCCGGGAAGATAGAAACTCCACCAGATCCTCTGCATACACTCGATACTGCCCACCCGGAGTAGTAAAAGCTTTGAGGTATCCATTTTTAATCCAATTGATCGCTGTTTGATTCACCACACCACAAATGTTCGCCACTTCCAATGCAGAGAAGATTCTCACCTTTTTTTCATGTTTTGCCATATACTCTTTCCTTCTTTGAGGGTGGAAACTTTACACCCTAGATTATATGTATTATATCCAGAACGTCAACCTAATTCTTCAAAAAGGCCTCGAATCTCATAGGAAGAATAGCCTTTTTTGCGTAAAAATGAAGTAATTTCGCGGGGTTCCTGTATTCCACTAGAAAGAAGACCTACATACAACCTTTTCAATGCTTCTCCATACTCTGGCCAGGAAACAGACCGTTTCACCACTTCCCGGCTAAGTTGTTCATCGACCCCTCGTTTCTCTAAGCCCAACTCCAACAACCTCTTTCCTTCGGGATGTTTCCTGAGGCGGCTCCGGATCCATTGTTCAGCAAACCGTCGATCATCCAACGCACCCTCTTCTTCGAGTCGATCGAGGGCCTTACAAATCTCCTCTGGTTGAAAACCTCGAAGGGTTAATTTCTGTTCCAGTCCCTTTCTGGAATGTTCCGCCCGAGAGAGGAGTTTAAGAGCACGTAGATAACAGCGATCCATCCCGTGATCCTTAAAATAAAAAAAGCCCCCCAACCTTTGATTGGCGAAGGGCTTTGTAAGAACCTTTGGGAAGCTTATCGTTTGGAGAATTGGAACCGTCTCCGGGCTTTTCGCTGTCCGTACTTTTTCCGTTCCACCATACGGGAGTCCCGTGTCAGGAACCCGTTTGCCCTCAAGGCCGATCGATTCGTTTCGTCCAGCAATACCAGAGCTCGAGCTATTCCATGTCGAATAGCCCCTGCTTGGCCACTCAAGCCCCCACCTTTCACGTTGACAGAAATGTCCACCTTATCCTCGTTGGCGGTAGCCACCAGGGGCTGCATGACCATGTAGATGTGTTCTTTATGGACAAAATATTCCTCCACCGGTTTCCCATTGACTTGAATCTTCCCAGTTCCCGGTTGGATGAATACCCGGGCCACCGAAGTTTTTCTTCTTCCTGTACCTACTTTCGTATTTCCTTTCGTGCTCACAGTACCACTCCTAGCTTATGGAATCTGTAATGGTTCTGGCTTTTGAGCCCCATGAGGATGGGCCTCTCCGGCATAGATCTTTACATTCTTGAACAGCTTACGACCCAATCGATTCTTGGGAAGCATCCCCTTGATCGCTACCTCCAACGGATACGTGGGTTTTCGTTGAATTACCTTCTCAAAAGACTCCACCCTGAGTCCCCCTGGTTGACCCGAGTGATGGTAGTAGAGTTTATCCTTCCTCTTGTTCCCTGTCACTACCACCTTATCCGCGTTGATGATAATCACATAATCGCCCACTTCCTGGTGTGGGGTATAAATGGGCTTATGCTTACCCCGGAGGATAGAAGCCACCTTCGCGGCTACCCTACCCAACCGTTTTCCGGCTGCGTCGACAATATACCACTTTCGTTCCACTTCGTGTGGTTTTACAAAGATCGTTTTCATACCTATCCTCTATTTGGCAATTCGAATTTAATCATTACCAGCATCCTACCCTCTGGTCTGAATCTATCCCTAACCCATCGAAAATCCCCCGGGGCTAGTAGGGACTTCAACTGGTTAGGATACACACCTCCGAAAGGCGTAGGATACCGACTGCTTACTCTGTTTTCTCCTTCTCTTCGGTGGAAGACTCTTCGGACTTTTCTTTCTCTTCTTCTTTTTTTGCCTCTATGCGATCCTTGATGTCCGTAATGCCTATGAAGATGGCTAATAACCCTATCATCAAGGCTCCAAGCGGAATCCCGCCTTTCAGGAACTCCAGAACCGAGTTCAACCACTGAGGGGACCAAGATACTGGCAGCACCAGATACACTGCCACTAGAACGAGACCGATACCAACCAATAGTGCAGTCATGGAGCCATTATAGAAAGTTCTCCGCTTGATTTCAAGCTCCCCTCTAAGTACTTTTAACTCAAAGAATCGTATGAAAGTAAAGATCGATCCTTCCAGATGCGTCGGGTGTGGGTTGTGTGCGGAAACCCTTCCCCAATTATTTTTTATGGGTCCCTTTCACGCTAAAGTTCGCCGAAGAACCCTTACCTCACAAGAAGAACTCCTAGTTGCCCAGATCGCCGAAGATTGCCCATCTGGAGCGCTGTTATTCGAAGAGGATGAAGTTCCATCCCTAACGAGGGGACCGGCGAGTGATGGTTACGATGAATCCGATCATGATGAAAAGAAAGGGGAGATTCACTAGGAACACTTCCAATATAGAAATGTTATTCACTACAAATAAAGAACGAATCACACCAAAGCTTTTCAAGGTAGTGTAGATGATTTCCGCATAACCTGTAATAACCCCTAGTCCAACCAACATCCATCCTGCATCCCTCGTCTTGGACCAGAGAAGGATGGCACAAAAGGTAGCCCCTCCCCCAACAATCAAACGACTCAGTAAGAATACCACACTATCCATTCCCATATTGCCCTCCTTCCCCCATGAGCTCTATGGCTGTTCCTTCCACTAAGGCTTTTTCCCCCTTGGACCACTCCATCGGCAAGATAAGGGGGTCCCTAGGTGTAGGTGGTATGAGGATTTTCCGGTTTAGGAATGCTGTAAATATTCTAGGGTATTGGGATCGATCGAACTGCGGGATCCCGTAACAGGAAATTCGAGTCCACCCGCGCACTTCCCATTCTTCCCACTTGGGTAGGGCTATTCGGCTGATCCGGATAAGATGCCAGACCGCACGGGTAAGGGTAGCTACAAGAACAGGTGATACGGGATCATCCAGGGGAAGTACTTGCTTTGAAAACGGTTCCCCAATCAAGAGTGGCTGGGGAGCAAAAGCTCCGGGGAATGGTAACACAGGAACGATCAAAGGAAACTTTTGGTAGGGGAAAGAAAAGAAAGGCCGGTAGAACACTCCCATATTTAGCACCCGATCCGCTAGTTTCGGATTAGGATACAGGAACGGCTCTAGGACAGGGATGTTCTCAATGCTTACGTTCCTATCTTGGTAGAAGAGTTCCATGGCAACTGAAAGCGCACGATCCTGTGTGGTGAAGATTCGGATTTCCCAGTTCCCGGGTACCAAACTTCGAAGAGCTTTCTTTAAGCGAACTGTATAGAGAGAGGGGTACTCGGCCACTATCCCCTTCTGGAGAACGTTCTTTAGTTCCCGGTACACTTTATCCGGCCGATGCCCAAGGAGGGCTCGTCCTCCATTCCGCCAGAGATCTATGTACCGGTTCCCCTTCCGGTCGTACAACCGGCAGTCCCTGGCCCGGTGAACCTCTGGAAGAATCGCATAGATCCCCTTTGAATCATCCATCCCTTGTAACCTTCTCCAACCGTCTTTCATACCGCGGAATAAACTGGGCCATCCTGCCACTCTCGAATCTAACCAAAACGACCAGGATCCCATCTTTTTCCCACTGCCGAATCACCATTCCCTGCCCATAGTCCTCGTGGTACACGAGGGCGCCTGGTTCGAACCCGTTCTTCCCAAACGAGCCAGAGGAAGACCGATCCTGAAAGGGTTTTGACTGCTTCCAGACCGAGTCGGGCAACTCTTTCAAGAATCTAGAAGGTTCTACCTCCTGGGTGCGTCCATGGAGGCGCCGGGTTCTGCAGTAGGTGAAGTACAATTCTTCCTTTGCTCGAGTAATGGCCACGTAGAAAAGCCTTCGCTCCTCTTCCAGGTCCTCCTCTGCCTCGTCCCCTCCCCTGGGGAACAACCCCTCTTCCATCCCTGTCACGATTACCCGATCGAACTCCAATCCCTTAGTGTTGTGCATGGTAATGAGGGTCACTAAGGGCTTCTCGGTACGGTTTTCCTCATCGGCAACCGCGGCTGCATCCAGCTCAATATCCTCGAGGAATTGCGCCAGGCCCTCCCGCCCTTTCGGGTACCCGACCGCTGCATTTACCAATTCTTCCAAGTTCCTAAGCTTTTGGGAGCCCGCAATCTGATCCTGGGACCGGTGGTACTCCTCCAGTCCTGATTCATGGATCATACACTCCACGAAACGAGAAAGATCTAGGGCTTCCAGTTCCTCCAAGAGGCGACGACAGAGGGAAAGGAACCCGTTTAAATGTTCCAGAGCTTTGCCTTTTCGAGAGGACGCTTCCACCTCCATGGCTCGGAGTAGCCCTTCGGTCACCGCTTCCCGATGGGAAAGGATTGACTCCACTGTAGCTACCCCTATTCCCCTACTAGGTTTATTCACGATCCGTCGAAAGGAGACTTCGTCCTTAGGGTTTTGGAGGAACCGCAAGAAGGCAAGGGCGTCCTTCACTTCCTCCCGCTCGTAGAACCGTACCGTTCCTACTAACCGGTATGGGATTCCTTCCCGCAGAAACAAGGTCTCGAACACGCGACTCTGGGCATTGATTCGATAAAGGATAGCGGTTTCCAAGTTCGGATTCTTTCGAATCAGATCGACACAGATTCTAGCTTCCTCATCCTGATCCATACAGGAAAGGATCAGGGGTTCTTTCCCACCCTTCCGTTCCGTCCAGAGGGTTTTCCCCAGTCTTCCCCGATTGTTCCTAACTACTTCGGAGGCCGCTTGAAGGATCTTTTCAGTGGATCGATAGTTCTGTTCCAACCGAATGATGCGGGTACCGGGAAACTCATCGGCGAACGTTAACAGATTCCCTACCTCCGCTCCCCGAAAGCGATAGATGGATTGATCATCGTCCCCTACCACACAGATATAGGTTTCGGGGGAATACAATTCCTTCAACAATTGATGCTGAGCTACATTAGAATCCTGATACTCATCCACTAAAAGGATACGGAACCGATCCTGGGTTCGCCGTTTCACCTCGGGAAACTGCCGTAGGACCTCGAGGCTCCGGAGAATGAGATCCCCAAAATCCAAGCTTCCAATCTGTCGGAGCCTTTCAGAATACCTCTGGTACACTTCTCTGAGTTCTGGATGGAGGGAGATTCGATCGAGGGGATCCGAGGGAGAAAGCCCATAGTCCTTTGCCCTTCCTATGGCAAAGGCAAAGGAGGCGAGGTGTCTTTTTTCTCGATCAGGGTAGAGGGACTGGAGTAGAGCGAGGGAATCTTCCTCGTCGTAGATGGAAAAATGGGGATCCAGTCCTGCCAACGAGGCGTTGCGTCGGAGAAACCATGCGCAAAAAGAATGGAAGGTTTTGATCAGTACATCCTCTGCCTGCGGACAGATCTGGATGGCTCGTTCCTTCATTTCTTGGGCGGCTTTGTTCGTGAAGGTCACCGCCAGGATGGATCGGGGATTGATCCCTTCGCTCAGGATCAAATGGGCAATTTTTACCGTGATAACCCTCGTTTTTCCCGAGCCGGCACCTGCGAGGATTAGAAGAGGCTCGCCCTTGTGTAGGACCGCCTCTCTCTGTTGGGGATTCAGTCCGGCCAGATACCAAAGGTCATCCTTGCCCATGGACGGCCTCTTTTTCTAGTGGAATAGCTTCCAGGTCGATCCCATTTCTCCGGATTACTTGAACGGGAATCGTTTGCCCTGGGACAACTTTCCCGTCGTGGATCACCACCAATCCGTCCACTTCTGGCGCATGGAGGTATCCTCTTCCAAGGGCAAGACCTTCCCCTTCCACCCGTTCTTCTACCAGTACTTCCAGTTTCTTTCCCACGAATCGATCCAGCCTCTGAGCAGTGATTCCTAGCTGGACTTCTTCGATCGTTCGTTTTCGGGATAGGGCGACTGACCGTTTCACATGGAGGCTTCTCTTTCGATCCAACTCCGCTGCGGGCGTGCCTTCTTCCCTCGAATAGACAAAGGCTCCCAACCAGTCAAAGGCCGCAGCCTCCTGAAACCTGAGGAGTTCCTCGAAATCTTCCCCTGTCTCGCCGGGGAATCCCACGAGAACCGTGGACCGGAGAACCGCATCAGGCAGGGTGGATCGAATCGTTTCGATTAACTTCAAGTTTTCTTTGCCATCCTTGCTGCGTCCCATCGCTTGTAGGATTTTTGTCGAAGCATGCTGGAAGGGAAGATCGAAATAAGGGAGAAATCGGGAATCCTCCCTGCAAAGCTCCAGTACTGCCATAGGGAACCGTTCCGGATGGATATAGAGGAGACGGATCCAGAACTTCCCAGGAAGCTTCTGAATTCCCCGTAATAGGGAAACTAACCCTTCCTCAACGTTCCTATCCCTTCCGTAGGAACCTAGATCTTGGGCAATCAAGTTGAACTCTCGGATTCCAATCTGGAGAAAAGTGCGGATCTCCTCTAGGATTTCTCCTTCTGGTCGGCTACGGAGATCCCCCCGGATGAGCGGGATGGCACAGTACGAACAGCGATTCCGACAGCCCTCCGCAATCTTGATATAGGTAGAACCCGGAGAGGTAGCTCGGACAGGGCGGGTTGGTGAGGGGCCGAACCGCTGTGGAATAAGGAGACCCCTTTCCCCCGCTTCAATTCGTTGCACGACCTCCACGATTTTCGACAGATCCCGATTCCCGAATACCCCATCTACTTCGGGAAGATGGTGAAACAATTCGCTTCCATACCGTTGAGACAGACAACCGGTGAGAAGGATCTTTTTAGAGGGGAATCGCTTTCGAAACTCCAAAGTGATATTGATGGACTCTTCCTTGGCCGGTTCGATGAAGCCGCAGGTGTTCACTAAAAGGTACTCCGCCTCTTGGGGAGTTTCTACAACCTCCCATCCCTCTTCAAGGAGCCTCCCTGTGAGAGACTCCCCATCTACGAAGTTCTTCGCACAACCGAGGTTTTCTATATAAAATTTCTTTTTACGGCTTTCTGTCCCCACGGTACGTAACTAGTATACGGGAACAAACTCTAGACGGAAAGAGCCACCGCCCGGATTCTCCATCCATTTAAGGATCCCTACTCCCACTTGGCCAGGTCTTCCAAACTCGATCTCCTTGCCTTGAATCCTTCCCCGTAGGGCTCCCGCGTTGGAAAATCCTAGAACGATTTCCTTCTGGACGTCTATCTTGAAGGTCTCTCCCTTGCGAAAGTACTTTTCTTCCCGCTCTCCATTGTCTACCCGGTATCGGAAGAAACAGTATCCCGTGAACTCGATTTCTAGAGTAAAGGGGGTTCTATTAGGAGATTCGAGCACGACCCGGGAACGTTGAACTCGTGCGGGATCGCTGGTACTACCCACAGGAACCGCTGAACCTGATACTTCAGTTCCAGCTTTTCCTCCTTCAGCTGCAATGGCTCCTCCCGTTCTCTGCACCATCTCGAACTTCAGCAGAGCTTTAGACGTTTTTCCCTCTCGTTGCAGAGTGCTGCACGTTACTTTGACTAACTGTTTTGCTCCAGGCAAATCCAGAAGAGATTCCTGACCTTGTTTCATCACTAGGCGGCCAAAGGTACCCGCTAATTCTACTGTAGAACCCACCTTTACCACTCGAACAGCACCAATCTCTTCGGGGAAAAGGATTTCGTCCCCTTCGATAAAAGCTTGTTCCAGCGGAACTCCCTTGTATTGCACCTTGGTGGCAGCCCGGGAGGTAACTTCTGGTTTTTCCTTCTTTCCCTCTGTGGGACGAAGAAAAAGGAATAACCCCACGGCCATCAGGATTATTCCCCCTACCCCTATGAGTAGAAAGGGATTGATCGAACGTTTCTTGTCTAGAAGAGCTTCAATGGGAACTGGCTGTTCCTGTAAACGCATGTTTTTATACAGGGTGATCAATTCTGCTGAATTCAACCCCAGGTACTCAGCATAGTTGCGGAGAAAACCTATCGCATAGGTATCCCCTGGGAACAGGGATACATCCTCCTCTTCCAGCGCCTGGAGATACCGTTTGGCAATATTCGTTTCCCTCGATACCTGATCCAGGGAAACGTTCTTTGCTTCTCGAGCTTTCCTAAGTTTCTCTCCTACAGACTCCATCGACACATTCCTTCCTGCTTCAACTTTCCGGATCGAAGAGAAAGTTTTCTATTACGTTGGCAGAGGCCGGCGGATCGTATCGAAAACGGCTCTCGGGAATATTCTGGTTTATCCGGATGTTTTTAAAGTCGAACACGATTTTCTGGTACCCCACCGTGATCCCTTCGATCCGTCGGATGAGACCGTCGGAATTCACGGAAAGAATCAATTCTCGGAATCCCTCATCACTGGATTTCCAGGATAGTTTCAATTTGGTTACCATCTCTTTGGACTTTTC
>CAKZQO010000125.1 GCA_937140905.1 uncultured Spirochaeta sp. | reverse complement strand
ACAATATCGAATATACCACAGTCAAGAAGTTATGTTGTTACCCGAATATTGTGGGGATTAAGGATTCAAGTGGGAATTTCGACAACACTCTACGCTATATAGAGGATACTGAAGCACGTCTTTCGGTGCTTTCGGGGAACGATTCCCTCATTCTTTGGACTTTGCTTGCTGGGGGAAGGGGAGCGGTTGCAGGCACTTCAAACGTATTCCCCGAATGGGTTGTTGGAATATATGAAGCTTGGAAACGCGGTGACATTGAGGAAGCGAAGAGTTTACAGCGATTGTTACGACCTCTTCGGGATGTAATGAAGCTAGGAAATCCAAACACGGTAATCAAACGGGCAATGGAACTTCTCGGCTATCCAGTGGGACCCGCAAGAAATCCAGTAGAAGCGAGAAACCCACGAATAGATGAAGAATTGGAAAAGGTTTTAAAGACAGAGTTTCAAGATAAGCTCTGATTTGGTAGAAACCAATAAAGCCTCGATAGGCTTTATTGAAAATATACATTCTCTAGTGAGAAAGGAGCTAAGTATGAAACAAATTGTAAACAGGTTTTCCCTGAGTGCATGGACGGTTGTACTTGCTGTAGGCATGCTTCTCCCTCTTTGGGGTGCAGGGAAAAAGGAACAGCCTGAGATGGATTGGCCTAAGAAATCGATCCAATTAATCGTTCCGTATGCGGCTGGTGGAGACACAGATTTCAATGCTCGAACTTACGCAAAGTATCTAGAAAAAGAACTAGGAAAACCGATCGCAGTTGTAAACATTACAGGAAGTGGAGGAGCGATCGCAAGCAGAAAGGTGAAGGAATCGGCTCCGGACGGGTATACGATTCTGATGAACCACACAAACATGATCATGACAGAGATAACAGGGGTAGCTGATTTTGGGTTTAAGGATTTCGAGATTGCCTGCATCGGAGCGGTTAACTACGATATTTTTACTGTTAAGGCAGATGCTCCTTACAGGACATTGAAAGAATTGATTGAATACTCGAAAAACAACAAGCTCAAAGCTGCAGGAACAGTAGGCTCGCTAACCCAGATGGAGTGTTTACTCCTTACTACCTATGGAGCGAATCTTAATATCGTGGATGTTGGAAGCGCTGCAGATAGATTAGCAGCTCTTAAAGGAGGGCATGTACAGTTGATTCCCAATGCATATGGGAGCATCAAACAGTACCTCCAGAATGGAGAGTTCCGTGCTTTAGGAATTCTAAGTGAGGAACGTAATCCTTTAATTCCCGATATTCCCACCTGCAAGGAACAAGGTTATGATATCGTAGTACCTATGATGTATACCTTCTTTTTCCCAAAAGGGACTCCCAGAGGAATTATAGATAAGTTCTCAAAAGCAGTGGAAAAGATAGCAAAAACGAACAAAGAATATGCGGAGGATATTGCAAAAGCTTACACACAGAGTCCTTACTTCAAAAGCGGAGAAGAAGGGTTGAAACTCTTCTCCGAAGTGAAAGAAAAGTTTGAAAAGTACAAAGAAACAGTGAAACCTGCGAAATGAAGATTGTCTGAATGATCGTCGGTTAGATTTGTAACGTCTGACCGACGATTTAACTTTTATGGGTAGGGTTCAACTCATGAATATACAAAGAATGATGCAAAAAAAAGATATAGTTTCGGGGACTTGTATCGTAGTATTTTCTGTCTTCATTTTTTTTTCCACTTTCGGTATCAAACATCTAACCGTCTCTAGGATAGGATCAGCCTTTGTTCCTAGACTAGTTGCCATAGGATTGTTCCTAGTAGGTGGGACAATCCTGATCAATGGAGTAAGAAACAAAAATGACTTATCTGAAGCTTCTGAACAGCCTAATAGACCCAAACGGGCAGTCTTCACTACTTTCCTATCAATTTTATTCTATGTTTCCTCAATAGAGCTACTCGGATTTCTCATTTCAAACACTATCTATCTAATTCTTCAATTTTCTATTCTGATTCCAAAAGAGAAACAGAAGATTCCCGTAATCATTAGTGTGGCAATTTTATTGTCTTCTCTCATATATGGGATATTCGTATATGGCTTTCAGCTCTACCTTCCCACCGGGTTGCTTGGGTGAAAGGAGGATACCATGGTCAATATGTTTGTTACTGCTTTTTCAATGATCCTTTCTGCCAAGATCCTTTTCCTTGTAATGGTAGGTACTGTGGTAGGAATTATATTCGGGGCTATTCCAGGGCTTACAGCTACTATGGCGGTTGCGCTTTGTCTTCCCTTGACCTTTGGAATGGGTCCCGTCGAGGGAATGGCAATTCTTCTATCTCTCTATATAGGAGGTATTTCAGGGGGGCTGATTTCTGCTATTCTGATTAAAATCCCAGGAACGCCTTCTTCCATTGCTACTACTTTCGATGGGTATCCCCTTGCAGAACGGGGGGAAGCAGGAAAGGCATTGGGTGTTGGAATCGTGTATTCTTTTCTAGGTGGAATGGTAGGATTCATAACATTATTTTTTATTGCTCCTCCTTTAGCTGAGGTAGCCCTACGTTTTGGCCCCTATGAATACTTTTCAATTGCAATCTTTTCTCTTACCTTAATCTCTAGCTTGTCCGGTAAATCGTTGGTAAAAGGATTGGCTAGTGGGCTGATTGGCGTCTTCTGTGCTTCGGTAGGCCCTGCACCGATTGATACCTTACCAAGATTTACCTATGGGATCCATGCCCTTGAAGGAGGATTCAATTTATTGCCCGCACTGATTGGTCTGTTTGCCGTATCTGAGATCTTGAAGATTGCGGAATCAGATAAATCTATTGATAATGTTCAGATAAAATCATTCCAAATTAAAGGATTTGGGTTTTCTTTGAAGGAATTTAACAGTCAATGGATCAATTTCATACGGTCTAGTCTGATTGGTACGGGAATAGGAATATTACCAGGAATTGGGAGTGGTGTTTCAAACATTGTCGCTTATTCGGTTGCAAAAAACAGTTCAAAGAATCCAGAAAAATACGGAACAGGGATCATCGATGGAATCGTTGCTAGCGAGTCATCCAACAATGCTACTATTGGAGGAGCTCTTGTACCTCTACTTACCCTCGGGATTCCAGGGGATACTGTCACTGCCATGCTGTTGGGAGGTCTGATGATACATGGGATCGCTCCTGGGCCTCTACTTTTTCAGAATAATGGAGAGTTAGTCTACTCCATCTTTGCTCTTTTAATCGTGGCAAATATCGCAATGCTTATCATAGAGTATTATGGTATCAAACTTTTTGTTAGGTTATTGAGAATACCTAAGTACTATCTGCTACCCGCAATACTGAGCTTGTGTGTGGTCGGGGCTTATGGTGTAAACAATCGAGTATTCGATGTAGTTACTATACTGATTTTTGGTACTTTGGGATATGTGCTGGAGAAGTTTGATTTCCCCCTACCTCCTATCATTTTAGGATTTATTCTAGGACCAATCGCAGAAACAAATCTTCGTAGAGGCCTAATGCACAGTGAAGGGAGCTTCCTGCCCTTCTTAACAAGTCCGATTTCAGCTGGTTTTTTAGTGCTTGCCTTGCTTTCTGCCCTGTCTACAGCCAGAAAGAACCGAATTAGAGAGCGTAAAGAAAAGAATGGATCATTATAGGGTGGGGTAGTAAGGAGAACTAAAATCGTATAAGATAAGGCATTCAATAAATAGGAAGGAGTACGTTTCATGTCCGATCGACCCTTGTTAGGTTTCACTATCGGGGATCCCGCGGGAGCGGGTCCTGAAATCTGCATCAAGGCTCTGAACAAACCTGAAGTTACGCAAATCTGTCGACCCATCCTCTATGGGGACGAAAAAGTGATGAGGCGAGCGATGAAGATCGTTCCTCCTCGGATGGATCTTCGAGTCCTCCGAGAACCGGAGGAATACCAGGACGGGTACATGAACTTAATTTCTCTAAACAACATGCCCGACACCTGGGACTACGGCAAGGTGCAGGCAGTATGCGGGAAAGCGGCCTTCGAGTTCATCGTGCGAGCGGTAGATGATGCCAAGGCGAAGAAGATCGAAGGGGTTGTTACAGGACCGATCAACAAAGAGGCGATGAATGCCGCGGGGATCCACTACTCGGGTATGACGGAGATCTTTGCCGATCTTACGGGATCGAAGGACTACGCCATGCTTCTTACCG
>CAKZQO010000124.1 GCA_937140905.1 uncultured Spirochaeta sp. | reverse complement strand
GAAAGTAATCTTGCGGGGAGAACTTGGCCCACGCAATTTCTTTACCATTACGTTTGGCTCCATCAGTCAATCCCGACATCGGATTGGGTACGCTTTGGTGGTGAACCTTTCGGAACGAAAGATTCGTAAGGCTTTGTGGGGTCAAACAGTATCTTCTCTCATGTATATCTTGGATGGAGAGGGGAGGTTCCTGTCCCATCCAGAACCTTCTTTTTTTGGGGGATTCGCCCAAGAAGATAGCCGATTCGCCTCCATCATCAAGGATCCGGAGGCGAAGGGCGTTCGAACGGTACGGGATGAACAAGGAAAGCGTTGGATTGCCACCTGGATAGATCATCCAGAGATCCATTGGCGGTTCGTTACCCTTGCTTCGGAGGATTCGCTCTTTGGTCCGGTCCTCAGGGTCCGAAACTGGGCCATCCTATCTTCGTTTGGGCTATTGCTCTTTGCGATTCTAGGTTCCTATCTGATTTCTCTACAGATCAATCGGAAGCTACAACAGAAGCAGATGATTCTAGATTTTCTCCGAGAAGAGATCCATCCGGAAGGAAGTGAAATGCAGGGAGAGATGTTCCATGGGACTTATCTCTCTCGATGGAGGAAACCTTTATCAATGGCTATTGGGGTGTGGGACGGAGAAACGAGAAAAGGAAAGGATCAAGAGCTACTACCTTTTGGAGAGCTGGTAGAAGAAGAATTGGGAAGGGAAGGGATTAAAGCAGTGGAAGTGATTGAATTAGGGGAACGAGCCGTCTTGATCTATGGAGGGGGAGTGGGGAATCCGGAAGAAGGATTTAAAAAGTTGAAGAGGGATTTAGAGACCACGTATGGCATCGAGTTTGGTGGATATTACATAGAACGCTCTATGGAGGCGAGGGAACTCCCTCAAGGGTATGCGTTCCTGCAAAAAGCGTTTCGCATCGATTTTCTAAGGAAGAGGGGAGAACTCATCCCTGTGCTTTTTGGGGAAAGCTCTCATAGCATGTGGGGGGAGAATGCTCCCTCTACCGAGAAAACTTCCCTTGCGTCTCCTCTCGATCTGAAAGACCTCGAACAGGCGTTTCGAACCGGAAATTCCACTGACGCGAAGAAAGCCCTGTCCGAACTAGGGGAATGTCTTCGTAAAGCTCGAGATCCCGATCTATTCCGTTACGCCCGTGCCGCCATTGGGTATCGCTTACCAGAGATCATGCATGAGGATGCAGAATTGCTCCTTCCCGGTGGAGTGAAGGGATTTCGTTCTGCCCTGGCAGAGTGCGAGCATTTAGACGATCTTTGTACGTTCCTTGGCTCTGTGGCAGAGAGGTTGCAGGAGCGGTCTGCTATTCATCAAGGCCGAAAGAAGGTAGAACTAGTAAGACGGGTG
>CAKZQO010000123.1 GCA_937140905.1 uncultured Spirochaeta sp. | reverse complement strand
TAAAAGAGATGGTTGGACACCTGATCGATTCGGCATCCAATAACCATCAGCGGTTTATTCGTCTCCAACTGGTAGCGGAACTGACCTTTCCCCCGTACGATCCGGAAGGGTGGAGACAAGTCTCCAAAGCGAACTCCCTTGACTACCAGTTCCTGATCGACTTCTGGAGACAGTACAACCTGTTCCTCCTACACCTGATCCAGAACGTGGACCCCAAGAGCCTGGATCACGCCTGGGTGGTGAACTCAGAGAAGAAAACTCTCCAGTTCCTTATCCAGGACTACTTCCGGCATATCCAGTGGCATGTGGACCTGTTCCACGAGCGGGTACGGGAGATTCGGGGAACCCGTTAATGAGCCAGATCCGTGCCATGGGAGCCCTTGAATGGGGGTTCTTGGGACTCCTCTCCATTCTCTGGGGAGGGTCCTTCTTTTTCATAAAGGTTGCCCTCGCCGCCTTCCACCCACTTGCCATTGTTTTCTTCCGAATCTGCATTGGGGCGATCCTACTGGTTGGATTCCTTCGGATAACGGGGATCCCCCTTCCCAGAAGCCGCCCTGTATGGGGAGCCTTCCTCGTGATGGGTCTTCTGAACAACGTGATCCCTTTCAGTCTGATCACCTGGGGACAACAGTTCATCTCGGCCGGGCTCGCTTCCCTTTTAAACGCCTCTACCCCATTCTTCACCGTGATCGTGGCCCACCTGTTCACGAAGGACGAAAAGTTGAACCTATACAAAATATCAGGAATCCTCCTGGGCTTCTTCGGAGTGGCAGTCCTGATCGGGTTCGAATCCCTCCGTAGAGGGCATAATGCGGTATGGGGTGAGCTCGCCATTCTTGGGGCCACGATCTCCTACGCGTTCGCGGGGACGTGGGGCAGGCGATTCAAAACGATGGGAGTTCTTCCCCTACAGACAGCCGCAGGACAACTCTTGTGCTCGAACATTGTCCTGCTACCTGTCTTCCTGTTTATCCGTAATCCATGGTCAACTCCCTTTCCCTCCTACTATCCGTTGGGCGCCTTGCTTGGCTTGTCCTTCCTTTCCACGGCCCTCGCGTACGTGCTGTACTTCAGGATCCTTTCCACGTCCGGAGCCACCAACGTTCTCCTAGTGACGTTCCTGTTACCCGTTACTTCAATTCTTCTTGGAATCTTATTCTTAGGAGAAACCTTTCAACTCCGGCATGGAATCGGTATGGCCCTAATCGGTGCCGGTCTCGTTGCTATAGATGGACGGTTACTGAGGAAACGAACGAAAGAGAGGTGATCCAGCATGCAGCTTCGTAGGGTCCTTATCGAGGACGCCCCTAACATTTGTGAAATCTACAACTACTATGTCACCCACAGTATCTGCACTTTCGAGGAGGAACCGGTTTCGATTCCCGAAATGGAAAACCGGATTCGTGAAGTCTCTTCCAACTATCCCTGGTTGATCGCGGAAGAAGAAGGAGAAGTGTACGGCTACATCTATGCGAACCGATGGAAGACTCGGAGCGCCTACCGGTATTCCGTAGAGCTCTCCGTGTACGTGCGTAACGGGTACCAGGGCCGAGGGATCGGGAAGACCCTACTTGGGCATCTCTTGGATGAACTGAAACACCAGGGGATCCATACCGCGATCGGAGGCATCGTGTTACCCAATGAGCGAAGTGTTCGACTGCACGAAAGCCTGGGATTCACGAAAGTAGCGCACTTCCGAGAAGTAGGATTCAAGTTCGGCAGATGGCTAGACGTGGGGTACTGGCAACGGGTTTTAAATTCTTAAAGCGAGGGAGGCCACCGAATGGAAACCGAACAAATTCATCGGAAACATCTGTACTCCCTATTGGGAGATCTCCCAGATCGAGACAGGCCTGTCTCGGTCGAGTGTATAGAAACAGTTGAACGGGAGGGGTACATCGTCGAAACACTACTCCTCGATCTGAACGGGGTAGAACCCGTGCCCGCCTACTGCGCCCGTCCGGCAAACCATAAAGGTCCCTATCCCGCTATCCTGTACAATCACGCCCATGGACACCGGTGGGACATAGGGAAAGAGGAACTTCTCCAGGGAAGGGACTCCCTGCAGAAACCTCCCTATGGGAAAGCGTTGACTTCCCGAGGATACTTGGTTCTCTGCATCGATGCTTGGGCGTTTGGGGAACGTAGGGGCAGAAGCGAATCCGAACTGTTCAAGGAGATGCTCTGGAAAGGCCAAGTCCTCTGGGGCATGATGGTGTACGATAGCCTCAAAGCCTTGGACTATCTGGTAACTAGGCCGGATGTGGATCCGGATCGAATCGCAACGCTGGGTTTTTCCATGGGGAGCACGATGGCTTGGTGGGTTGCCGCTTTGGATGAACGGGTGAAGGTGTGTGTCGATCTCTTCAGCATGACGGACTTCCAATCTTTGATCGATACCCAGGGCCTCGATGGACATAGTCTCTATTACTACGTGCCAGGGCTGCTGAAACACTTCGACACGGTAACCATCAATAGGTTGATAGCTCCCCGGCCCCATCTATCCATCAACGGGAATTACGATCGGTTGACACCCTGTAAAGGACTAGACCGGATAGACCGGGAGTTGACGCAAACCTATGAGACATTGGGTGCGTCTGAACGCTGGAAAATGCTTCGGTACAATACCGGACATCTGGAAACAGCTCATGGCCGAAAAGCTGTTCTATCTTGGCTAGATCGCTGGCTATAAAGGCCTTTAACACCGCTCGCTTAAGCGAACCCATAAAAGGAACCTTTCAGCAAGAATCTTCTACCCTCGGAAAAACTTTCGAAAAATATTTCAGGTTCTGAATTCCTTTTCCTAACTACCCCGTACTATCTCTGTGGAATGAGAAAACAGACGCTAATGAAACAGAGGAACCTTTCCCTTGATTTCACCCATTCGATCCCCCTCTTTTGGGTAAGGGAAGGTCGGTTTCAGGTAAGGATAGGTTTTTTCCTTGCCTTCTTTCTAGGGCTCGGCACAGCCCCCCTTCAGTGGGGAATCTATCTCCTCGTTCAAAAAGTTGTGCCTCGCGCTGAACTACCCCCTTCGATTTACCTGAAGGCTAAGGACGCTTACCTAAGGAACGACCTTTCCGAGACGATCCGGCTTCTTGAACCAGCGGCTAAAGAACCTGGACGCAATCCCACTGCCGCATTCCTGTTGGGAAAGGCGTATTTCTTTCGCTCCACCTTTCCCGATGCCGAACGGATCTGGAAGAACTTACTAGGTCAGGTTCCCCACCATTCGGAAGCTCAGAAATGGTTAGCCCGTCTTTATCTTAACCAGGGAAAGGTGGAGGAGGCAGAACAAATCTGCGTACAACTTTTAGCTCTGGATTCGGAGAACCCCGAAGGCCTTTTTCTTCTGGGCAAAGCTCGTCTATCGAAAGGGGACACCCGAGCCGGTCTCGAGTACCTGGAAAAGGGAAAGGCATCCTTACGAAAGCTAGCTGAAATCCCCTTGGAATTGGCAGACCTGTACAGACAATTCGGAATTAAAAAGCGATGCAAGGAAGAACTCGAATTAGCCTTGCACTTAGTGGGAAAAGCGAACTCCCTCTACCATACGGTGGAGGGATCCTTGAAGGTTCTGGAGGAACCATGAGGTGGTGGAGTGTAATCCTTATTCTGCTCGTTCTGGGAAACTCCTGCGCTTCGAATCGGGGAAAAGTGGTGCATGACCGGTACCTGTCGGAAAACTATAAAGGAAAGCTCAAAGAGGGAGTGGTCCGTATCCAGGGAGTTTCCGTATCCAGATCATTCGATGCGCAAAAGATCGAGGAAAACTCCCGCTATATCTTGAGCCTCCTCTTCCAGAAACGGAACGAGAACAAAATAGGTTCGTGCACATTTTCCCTTGAGGTCTCCCTAAAAGAAGATTCTTTCATCCGGGACTATCATACCTGGAATACCGTGACAGTGGAACTTTCCCTTCTCGATGACACGACACGGGTCTTCACGGGATTCTATACCGAGGAAACGGACTCTACTCTCTCCTCCTACTCCTACCTCTACTCTCTTCTCGAGCGGGCTAGCCGGGAGGTTCGATGAAGAAGTGGCTTTCTTTTCAATCTATCCTATACCAGTTCCTCTTCTTTTTCCTTTTCCTGTCTCGGCTTTCTGGCAACTCAGAAATTGTAGGCGTGGAAAGCCTACCACCCTCGAAGGGATCTATTGGAATGGATCTTCCCACAGCGGTCCAGAAGGCCCGGGAGAGAAACCTCGATCTGTCCCTTGCTTTCTCCCAGCACCAGATCGAGGAGGAACAACACCGACTAGCCTACCGCAGGTTTTTCCCCCGTATTACCCTTGGATATTCTCGTACCGATACGGTGATCTACCATCATCCAGACACCTACAACCAACGAATCTCCCTTGCGATGGAGCAGGAAATCTACGACCGGGGTAAACGCATGTCGGATCTTCGCACAGAGGAAAAGAACCTCCGGCTTCGTCGCCGTTTGCTTACTTTGCAGGAAGCAGAGCTTTCCCTCAAAGTGGTTGGGATATACCTGAAGGCTATCGGTTTACGCCTCCAGAGGGAAATCCTCCTTCGAGCCATCGAGACCGCCCGCGAGCACGACCGTATTGCCCAAACCGAACTTGCCCTCGGGGAAATTACCGAGTTCGACTACCTCTCGATCCTCCTGAAAGAGAAGGACCTGGAAATAGAGCAGGCAATCCTTCAACGGGAAGAAGAACAAAGCCTCTTTGAGCTTCGCACCCTCCTTGGGTTTACCGACCGGCAACTTATTCCCCTAGGCAGGATCGATCCTACCTATAACGGATTTATCCCTCTGGATGGAGAGGAACGGTTTATGGCCCTAGCTTTGCAGAGTTCTACAGACTTAGAAGAGATAGCTATTCAGCGGGACGCCTTGAGCCACAAGGTACAGCAGGCTCGTTCATCCTACCTTCCTTCCCTTGCTGTGCAGGCGGAACTCAGTATGGAGGGAAGGGAGTTTCCTTTGACCCAACCCGGTTTTTCCATCGCGTTGAAGTTGAGCTGGGATACTCCCATGGTCCCTTTCTCCATGGGTATTCAGGTGGGAAAACAGGGGTACTCTGAACGGAGACGGGGAGTCAATGGGGAAGCTCAGGTGGCAGAGAATCTGGAAGGACTCGTATCGGTTCCTCTGGCTCTCATGAACCTCAAGCGTAACGAGGCCAAGTATAACCAAACCATTGAGGAGATTCGATTCAACCTAAAACAGGCCTTTTCTAAGTTTCGTGAAAAATCGCATACCTTGAAACTCTTGAAGGAAAAAAGCGCCCTTCTTGAACGAAAAATAGAAGTTCAGCGCCTCAAAGTAGCCCTCGGTGAAGTGACCCGTCTCGAATTCCTTGAAGGAGAGATAGAACTGTTCCAAAGCAGGAGCAATATCCTGAAAGCCATTACTGAGCTCTTCCTCCAAGAGATTTTGATCCTGAAACTCTGCGGGAAAGGCGCCTTCGGCGAGTATCCTATTCCCATTTTGCCCGCCTCTACCGTTACTGAAGGAGGTAGTTGAATGGGGCAGGGATTCGGAGAAGAAACAGTGGTTAGAATGAAACGGAATCCCCGGTTTCCCGCCTGCCCTTATCTGATCTTGATTCTGGGCGTGATCCTATCCTGCATCGGATGTTCTTCCCGAACCATCAAGAAGCCTCCCTCCCCCCTTCCTTCAGTACGGGTACTACAGGTTCGGAAAGAACCGTTTCGACCTTCCCTAAAGACCTTCGGAACCCTTACCTATACGCGGAAAGCGGATGTGTACTCGTCCCAGGAAGGAATTATAAAAACTCTAAATGCTGAAGAGGGAGACCGAGTTACAGAAGGGCAGGTACTGGCCACCCTTTCCAAAGAAAAACTCCTTATCTCTCGGGAACAGGCTGCTGCAACAGTTTCATGCCGGGAAGCACTCCTCGACCTGGCAGAGGAAAAACTCTTTGAGGGATATCGTTCTGTGGAGGCCCGGATTCTTGCCATGGAAAAGGCAGAGGCCGAGCTTGCACAGAAAGGGGTGGAGCATGCCCACCTTTCAGAGGTATGGGAAACTAAAAAGAAGCTTTTTCAAGCAGGAGGGATTCCAGGGGGGGACCTGGAGACAATTCGAACCCAGTATTTCAAAAGTAAAACCGACTGGGAGCAGGCGGCTCGGGACCTGGAGATCCAGCGGATCGGGTTCCGAGACGAGGATCTTGTCAAGGCCGGTTATTCGATACCCGGATCGAAGGAAGAGCGGATCGCACTCCTGAAGGAACTTGGAACTAAAACTCTAAAAGTTGAACGGGATGTGGCGCAAGGAGAACTTTCGATCGCTAGAGCGGAACTCCATCGGATCGAACTCCTTCTCTCTGAGACCGAGATTCGATCCCCTCTTTCGGGGATTGTGAGCCAGCGAGCCATCGAGATGGGTGAAAAGGTCTTCCCGGATACCCTCCTGTTTTCTATCTATGACCCTGCATTCCTCTATGCCCTGGTAGAGGTCCATGAACGCGATCTACCCCGAATTCAGATTGGGCAGTTCGCACAGGTTCACTTGGAACCTTCCAATTCCATTACAACCCTATCGGGAAAGGTCCATCTCATAACTCCCTACCTGAATCCTCAATCCCGTTCCATCCTGGTTCGGATTCTCCTCGATTCCCCGGGTAATACCGGTACTTTTCTTCACGTTCTCCCCGGGATGTTTGTCCGGGTAACAATTCCCACAGGTCCTATTACAAAAATGATCCGAATTCCCGAGTCCGCCCTCTTACCCGAAGAAACACGGGTAAAAAATGGTACGGAAGGTGTGAAAGATACAAAGCCCGGAGACTCTAGCATGGTATTCATTGTCCGGGATGCTACTCTTTTTAAGTCAACAGTTTTACTGGGGGATCGAATGGAAGGAAAAGTGGAGGTTCGATCGGGGATCGAAGAGGGGGACTGGGTGGTACTAAACCCTACTCGAACCCTCAAGGAAGGGGAACAGGTGGAGGTGAGGGAATGACGCGTCGATTCAAACCTCGAGAATCGTGGAGACTCTTTGGAGTATTGTGGGTGGGAATCCTTTCCTGTCACCTCTGGGAATTGAGGGATTCTTCGGGAATCCAACTCTACCCCAAAGAGCCGAACTCCGTGCTATCGGAAACGGCTTCCATCTGGGTATCCTTTCCCTTTCCTCCCGACCATGGATCCGCTGAAGCCCTTTTTACGCTAAAGGATTTCACGGGTACGATTTCGGGACGGTTTAAATGGGAAGGGAATACCCTCTACTTCCTGCCAGAACCGCAGTTGAAGCCCGGTACACGGTACGTTCTTTCCTTCGAGGGAACCGTTCGGGATGCTAACGGTCTACCCTATGAATGCCACCGCACAGTACCTTTCTTTTACCGGTACAGGTCCGAAGTCTCTCCCTATGTCCAATCGGTTCTGCCTACCAGAGGGGAAATCGTTTCTAGCACCCAAGAGATCGTGATCACCTTTAACCGGGAGATGGACATTGCTTCCTTCGAAAAAGGATTCTCCCTATCTCCCAATACCCCCCATGAGGTACAGTGGTCTGATTCTAACCGTACCGTTCGCATATCCCCTCTAAAAGCCTGGCAGGATCGGACCTTGTATACTCTCTCCTTTGGGAATGGAATCACCGATCGAGATGGGATGCTATTGGCGCCTTACCTTCCCACAACCTTTCTAGTGCAGGAGGACACTGACCGACCCTACGTTCGGTCGGTAGAGGTAGCCCTGAACGATGGAGTTACCTTCCCTCCGCTGGCAGCCGACCTCAACACCCTTCTCCGCTCTACCGACCCCATCAAAATCACTTTCAGTGAACCGATGGATGCAAAGAAAACCCGCTCGGCCGTTCGGCTCACCCCTTCCCTTCCGGGTACCTGGACATGGCTGGATGACCAGGTCCTCCTCTTCCTTCCTTCCACAGGTTGGGAAACAGGCGTGTCCTACAGTCTACA
Source organism: uncultured Spirochaeta sp. (assembly GCA_937140905.1). GTDB lineage: Bacteria > Spirochaetota > Spirochaetia > DTKZ01 > DTKZ01 > DTKZ01. The sequence continues at coordinate 25,014 of CAKZQO010000123.1, read as the reverse complement.
AGTGGGGATCTCGGCAGAGGACCGTACAGGGAACCGAATCATTCCGTTCCTTCCCCTCACCTTCACACCAAAGATCGATCCTCTTACGGTAGAAATCCTTTTGGTGGAGGACGAAATCCTCTTGGATGAAGACACCTGTAGTCCTTCCCACAGTAAGACCCTCACCCTTTCCCCTCCGAGCTGGTCAGACTACACCTTCCGGTTCACCTTCCACGGTGGTTCATTTCTAACCAATGAAGAGAAACTTGCCGTTCAGAGAGGGATCCAACTCTCCTGCCTCTTTCCTCCCGCTTCCCCAAGTCCCCTTCCGGAAGGGTACTCCTGGGTAGGAGGAAACCAGCTGAGTATCACCTATACGGGCTTTTCCCCCTCAACCGAAACAGAGAGGTACTACTACCTCCTCACCCTGAAAGGCAAAGAGGGGGGGATCCGTACTTCGTCCGGAAATGGCCTATCCGAGGATCTGGTACAACTCCTTGTTACAGGGAGGAGATGAGTGCGTCTCCATTGTCTACCCTTCTTCATCCTGGTCCTTCTTTTGTTCGCCTGCTCCTTTGCCAGGGAGTTCCAAAGAATGGAACCTCCTAAGATCCTCTCCTACTTTCCAGACCGCCCCTACATCAAAGCATCAGAGGTTTCGGAGATCCTCCTTCGCTTCTCTACTGCTATGGAACCCCAAAATACCGAGGAGGCCTTTTCCTTAAAAGCGAATACCACACCCCTGGCAGGGACCTTCCACTGGGAGGATGGGGATCGAACCCTCGTTTTCGTTCCTTTGTCCCCTCTGAACGACAAGGAGACCTACATTCTATCCGTTTCAACTATCGCCGAAGACAAGTGGGGAAACTCCTTACTGGAAGAGTTCCATCACACCTTTCACACAAAAGAAGAGACGGTTCCTCCCAAAGTATTGACTGCATCGCCGAGTTCCAATGCAATGGTTACCGATCCTCTCCAACCTATCAGGTTCACCTTTTCAGAACCGATTGAGAGGGAGTCCATCCTTCGGGGTTTCACCCTAACCCCCTCTGTACCAGGGGTCTTTTCCTTTAGCGACAACTCCGATTCTTTCGTATGGACACCGATGGAACCTTACAGGCAGGGGGAAACCTACCAGGTAACCCTCAGAAAAGATGTCTGTGATGCTTCGGGAAATTGCCTAGTGGAGGATTACCGGTTCTCCTTCCAGGTTCCTAAATCTGAATCGAAGCTTCTTTCCATCACTTGTCTTTCCCATGGAACTCCCCTTACCCCAACTCCACCAGGGACCTACGTGGAGCCTTCCCTTCGGATCGAAAAGAACGAATCCTTCCGGATCCGATTCGCCTCTCCCATAGACCCAGAAACTCGGGATTCGATTCTTCTCTTCTATCCCACTACAGCCTATCGAACGGATTGGAATAGTGCCGGGGACGAACTAATCCTTTCCTTTTCAGAGCCTCTTTCCTGGAACACCGTATACGAGTTGAAAATCCTCTCTTCCACTTTCCGGTTTCGGGTGAACGGACCTCTTTCGATCCCACCCGAGGTAAGACAAATTATCTACATCCCCGACACCACTGCCCCCACCCCTCTCCATGAGGAACTTCTGTTCTGTCATAACTATACCTTCATCGATTCGGATCATGCCGCCTTTGATGTGTACGTCTCCCTTTCGCCAAACGCATCCCTTGTCACCAGCTCCTTCCTTTCCTCCTTCTCTTTAGAAGCGGGGAATGGATGTTTGGATTTTCGCCTTCTTTGGGTAGAGGAAAACCCCACCTCTCCTCCCCCCCAGACCCTTCCCCCCTTACAGGTGGGGGATACCTATCTAAAGGTACAGGTGCTTCGGGTGTACTGCCGCATCATTCCCGTATTCACTTCAGGCACAGTTACCTTCACCCTCCGGAAGGAATTACAGGACGATTTAGGGAACCACCTTTCCAATCCCTACACCCTGATCGTGAACAAACAGTAGGAGGTTCCATGGGAAAACCTTCTAGAGAGCCCTCGACCGGCAACTCGAAAAACGCTCCACGAAAAAAACTCTCTAACCCATCCGCAAAAAGCTCCTGTCCAGATTCTTTCCTATACCGGATGGTTGAATCTGTGGTGGTGAGACCTTTCACTGCCCTCATGTTTGCCTTAGCCATTCTCCTTCTAGGTTCGGTGTCCTTCCTATATTTAAAGATCGAGTACATGCCCACTCTCCCTATTCCTGTTGTCCATGTGGTAACCGAGTATCCTGGATTTCCAGCGACCGAAGTGGAACGCCTCGTGACCATCCCTCTGGAAAACGGGCTTTCGGCCGTGAAAGGAGTACGAGGGATGGAGGCCGTTACCAAAGAAGGGATTTCCACCATTTCCCTCCGCTTCGATTGGAAGATAGACCTTCGGACTATTACGGTGGATATCCGAGAAAAGATCGACAGCACCTACCCCTACCTTCCCTATGGAATCCGCAAACCACTGGTTTACACGGAAGACCTCAATGCGGACCCTGTTCTGGTTCTTGGCGTAATTCCTCGATCAGGACACACCCGGAAAGATATAACTCCCCTGGTTCGTAAGGAGCTTTCTACTCGGCTCCTCCGGATTGGAGGAATTTCTTCCCTTCGCATGGTTGGGACTTCAGAGCCTGAAGTGCTCGTGGAGGGAAAGGAGGGACCCATACAAGCAGGAACTATATCCCTAGAGGAATTAGCGGAAACGATAAAAGCCAACGTGTTCCAAGCTTCCCTTGGAATTCTTACCGAGGGAGAGCGGGAGTACCTCGTGGAGGCTGATACGGGAGTGGATTCGGTAGAGACTTTGTCAACCATTAGCATTGGAAGCGGGAAAGGTTCGGGATCAACCCTTGGTTCGGGTTCGAGAGATAGCTTCAGATTTAGCTCCGGCCTCGACCCGCATAAAGCGTCAGGAATCCGGAACCATTCCGCAACGGGTTTAGCGACCCAGAAACTTCAGGATGTGGCAGAAATATCCCTGAGGGAAAAGGAGAGGACTTCCTTCTTCCATTGGAATGGCGAGGAAGCCATTGGGATTTTTCTCCACAAGACTCCCGATGCCAGTAGTCTCCGCACGGCAAAGGAAGTAGCAGAAAGTCTTCCCTATCTCAATACCCTATTTCAACGGGAGTTCCGTATCGGAGTGGTACAAAACCCTACTCGAAGGATCCTCTCTTCCCTCCAAAGCCTAATCGGTTCCATTGGAATGGGGGTATTGGCAGTATTCCTGGTTCTTACCCTCACCTTTAGGAACCTCACCTCCCCTCTCATTATATCCTTCTCCATTCCCCTTTCCACTCTGGGAGTTTTCTTCTACATGTATCTTACCCAGATCAGTCTGAATACTGTGTCCCTTTCCGGCATCGCTTTAGGGATCGGAATGATCGTGGATAACAGTATTGTGGTACTGGAAACCCTTCACCGTAAAGCGGCTAGGGAGCTTCGAGAAATCTGTCGATCTGTGACAGAGGTGTTCCCTTCTCTTTTTTCCTCCACCGTCACCACGGTACTGGTGTTCCTTCCCCTCGCCCTCATCCCCGGAGTACTGGGTGCCTTGTTTAAGGACCTGGCCCTTACCATCTCTGTCTTACTTATTTTTTCCCTTGGAACCTCTTTATTTTTTACGCCCCCATTGTATCTCCTCTTTTCCCGGACAAGATGTTTAAAAGATCCTAAGGGTGACACCTTCCCTAGCGCCCCTTTGGTTCGGAAAGGCGAGGGTCTACAAAGAACGGGCATTCGTAGAACCCAAGAGTTCTACCGATCCTACCTTCTCTACTCCTTTCGGCATCCCGCCATTCCCCTGGGTTCGAGTATCCTTCTCATTGGTGTAGGATGCTTAGCTTTCTTTTTCCTTCCCAAGCGCTTGTTACCCGAGGAGACCCCGGAAACCTTGACCCTTACCTTGAGTTACCCTCCAGGGACTTCCCTAGAGGTCAGTTCCCGGGAAGTCCTATCCCTGGAAAAGAAAATCCTTTCTTTAACGGGGGTAAGGAAAGTATTCGCCGAAGCGGGGTATGAAACTAGATCCCTCAAAGACAAAGGTGCACCGGATCGAAACCCCTGGACAGTGCGCATAGCCGTTCAATTCGAAGAGAACGAGTCCGCGCGAATCCGGAAGGACCTGGAAAGCCAGTTATCCGAAATAGGAGGAATCGAATACCGAGTAGAGGTGCCTGCGGATGGAACTTCTAGACTGTTAGGTGCGACTGACACAATCCAGTTCCGTGCTCAGGGCTCCCAGCGGGAAGATCTCCTACTTGTCATGGGAAACCTTTTCCATCAGGAGGGTGTCTCTTCTCGTATCGTTTCCTCAGTTTCAGACACCCAAAAAAGCCTACCCCAAAAATCGTTCGATATAAAAGAAGATCTTGCCACTTACCATGGAATTACTCCGCGGTACATTCTAGACACCCTCAGTCTCTCCCTTCGGGGAACGATCGTGTCGAGCCTCCCCCTGCAGGGGGAAGATGTCGATCTTCGCCTCCGTCTAGGGCGGGAGGAACCCGCACGGGAAGAATCTGGATCCGTATTAAGCGTTCCCTTGCCCCTTTCAGGGGGCGTGATCAATACGGGAATGGTAGGGACCTTACGAGCCGGGTTCACTTACCCAGAATTGCACCGGGCCGACCGTAAGCCATCGGTCACTTGGACCTTCTATCCTAAGGAGGGGCAAAAGAAGGAACTGGAAACCGTCTTGGATTCCCTCACCTATCGCATCTACCCTTCTAGCGACGGGTTCACCACAGTGCTATTGTCCCGTTCAGCGATAACCGAACAAGGGATCCATATGCTACAGGTGTTCGGTACTGCCCTCCTTCTCATGTACCTCGTTTTAGGGGCTCAATTCGAGTCCTTTGGACTCCCAATTCTCCTCCTAGTTTCTTTCCCCCTATCGATTGCTTCTAGCTTCCTCTGTCTATACCTCTTTGGATTCAGCCTGAACCTCAACTCCTTCCTAGGTATCCTCGTTCTCCTAGGTACTATCATAAACGGCACCATTCTGCTCACCTCGGCCTATCGAGGAAAGGATGGGAAAGGAGTCATCGAGGAAACCATCACTCACCTCAGGCCCCTCTTGGCAACAGTTAACACGAGCCTCGTGGCCCTCCTCCCTCTCCTTTTGGGTGGAAGGGGGAGTCCACAAGCCCACACAGCCATTGCCTTGGGAGGAGGGTTGGGTCTAGGTACTTTCGGGATCCTCGCGGTATACCCCGGACTCTATCGGATCTTCTACCGCAGGGGACATCCTGCATGAAAAAACCCATCGGTCCTTGTCATGAAAAAACTACAGAAACCCATTTCCTACGGTTTGTCTTTCTCTTTTTCCTTTTGTTCGCTTCAGTAGTATTGATAGGAATCAGGATACCCTTATCCTACCTTCCGGGTGTAGGCAAGCTTTCCTTACAGGTCTTGGTCGAGTACAGGGGAGCATTTGAACGGGAAATAGAAAGGATCATCACGGTTCCCCTGGAAAACGCCCTCTCTGAGATTCAGGGAGTGGAAGAGGTCTTCTCTCTCACCGAACCAGGGCAGAGCCGTATCCACTTAATCCTATCGGAAAAGTCCAACCTGGAGGACGCGTACCTGGAAACCCGGGAAGTGGTGGATCGGTTGTACATTCAGTTTCCCCCTGCTGTCCAACGTCCCCTGATCCTTCGTAGCGATCCCCGAAACGATCCCGTGTTCATCGCTGCCTTTCCCATAAGACCGGATGTATCGGAGGAGGAACTGAAACGAAGGTTCCAGGCGGTAGAGGGAGTAGGAGAGGTGGAGGTGGGAGGAGGGACGAAGGAGGAGACGGTGATTCGATGGATCCCAGACAGAGGGCTTTCTGCCCGGATTGTCCCTTTTAGGATCGGTGAGGTTGTCCGAGCTTGGAATGTGAGTGGTGGGTTTGGCACTTCCTCTAGTCTTCCCATGAAGCTTCATCGCCTCCTCATGGATCCAAAGGAGATCGAACAGGTTCCCCTTCGGAGTTTTCTGACCGTGAAGGATGTAGCCGAGGTAATGAAACAACAGGTCCCTCAAGAACGAAGGGCCCGGGTGAACGGAGCAGAACTCCTGGTGTTGTACCTTCGACTTTCGGGGGATGGGAATCCCCTTCAGGTATCCGAGCAGTTGAACCTCTTATGTAGATCCATCCCTGGGAATTCGATCCTATACGATCGAGGGGCGAAGATTCGGTCTGCTCTGGAAGAGTTATTCTGGGCACTGGGGATTGGGGTGATTTGTGTAGTAATCCTTACCGGAATCTTCCTGAAAGCTCTCCTTCCCTCTTTCCTCGTCTCCCTTGCCATTCCCTTTTCCACGTTCTCTGCGTTGACTGTGTTACACCTCCTTGGGAAAACCCTCGATGTGGTATCTATCTCGGCCCTCACGGTTGGAGCGGGCCTCGTGATCGATTCTGGGGAGATTCTGACGGATCGATTCCTCGAACGGGGTGATGGTTCCCTAAAGAAAGTTCTTCTGGAAGTAAAAGACCCGATCCTTCTTTCTACTCTGACGACCATTGGAGTGTTCCTTCCCCTAATCTTTGCGTCTTCTGGTAGCCGGATCCAATTTGAACCCTTGGCATTCACCCTTTCCGCCCAACTAGGAGCTTCCCTCCTCTATACCCTCGTTTTCTTGCCAGTGTTCCTTACCCACAGGAGCCGCTCCCCAACGTCATCCTTTCAATCCCGCATTTCCCCCCTTCGCCAATTCGTCTTTAACCATAATGTTCCCATCCGGCTCTCCATCCTTGTTACCTTCCTATTCCTCCTTGGAGGAGGAATTACCTTTCTCTTTCTGTTACCCAAGGGCGAAGAAAAACTGAATGACCTAACCCAACTGGATTTCCTCCTCGAATTCGAGAGCGGTGTACCTTTGGAACAAGTAGTTTTTCGTAGTGAACCCCTAGAAGGGTTCTTATCCCGCTATCCGGGAGTGGATCAAGTTCGGGTCAAGTACGAACGGGAACGAGCTACTTTTTCCCTCCACCTTTCTATAGACGGGAAGGATCAAACGGGAGGAAGGGATCCTAAAGGTTTTTTCGGATTTTCTCCGCAAAATAAACGAGCGGAACTGTTGCAGGTAATCCGCCAGAAGGCTAGCACGATTCCCCAGGGGTTCCTCTTTCTTCCCGATTCTTCCCGGGGTGGAAGTTCTATTGCGGTAGTTTTAACTGGACAGGACACCCTTGACCTACAGGCTACGGCTTTAGCCTTCGCCCTATACCTACAGGGAAAACTCAGTCCAACCCCACCTTATGCCAGTAGCGATGGGAAACCATATTCACCCTTAGATGGGGCGAGCATTAGTGAGCCCTTAGGAATCGTGTTTCACTTCAAGGAACCTCTCCCATCGAAACGGATCCTGCTGGATCCTCATAGAACGAACCTATTCGGTCTTACCCCCTCTGAGATTCGGGATTACCTCTACGCTTCCCTTTCCGAGCCCGTGATCGACAAATCCATCACGCCTGATGGAGAAACGGACATTCGGATTTCCTTTCCTAAAAACTGGATCCGAGATTCCAACGACCTACTATCCCTTCCCATTCCTGGTTCTCAGGGAACAGGGGTCCGGCTATCCGATGTAAGCTCGATGGAAGAAAAGAATACTCCCCGACGGATCTATAGGACCAACCGGAGAAGGAGTGTTAGCTTCACGATTCTAAGCGACCTGGAAGATCCTACCCCCCGCATAGAGTCCCTTAGGAAGCTTGCCAGAGAGTATCCGTTTCCAGAGGGAGTCCTGGTAGAAATCGGAAAGGAATGGGAAGAAACGTTCCAAAACTCAAAGCGGAACCTCTTTCTTCTCGGGCTTTCCTTCTGCGTATTGCTGTTGATTCTGCTAGCCTTCTATCAGGAATTAACCTATCCCCTTCTCGTGATCCTCCAGATCCCCCTTTTCCTTTCCTTTTCCCTGTGGGCTCTCTGGTTCTTCCAGATACCCCTCTCCCTTTCAGGCGCCGTCGGGTTATTGCTTACCGGTGGCGTCGGGGTGAATAACGCCCTTTTAGTATTCCCTATTCGAAAGAAAGTTATCGATCCATCGAACCCCTTCGCTCTCGCTGCCAGGGTAGATGTTTCTTCCCCTTTGGATAGGTTTCGTCGTTCCTTTCGGAGCATGCTTACCGCTACCCTTACGACAATTGCGGGAATTATCCCTCTTCTATTCCAGCATGGATTTTTTCCATCGCAAGCTCTGGTACAGACCACACCTCTTGCAAGTCTTTCCCTTGTCGTGGTAGCGGGATCCGGCGGGTCCCTCTTTGTCCTTTTAGGGATGGTGATTCTCTTAGAACCTTCTAGACCAAAGGGTGAGAACGGAAAGCTACCTGAGCAGCCAGAAGGCAGGCTCCGTAGGCGGCATCCTCCTTCGCTTTGCAAACCTCCAAGCCAGGGATCCGTACCCTAAGATGATGGGTAACCGCCCTCCACAACCAGAGATTGTGTTCCAATTGCCCGCCCCAGAGAAGGAGCTTCTTTACTTCTAGCTTCCCCTCAGTTCTCCGAAACACGGATTCTACCAGTTTAGCCAACTCCTCCGCTGCCTGTAGGAATATCTCTGATGCTAGGGGATCCCCTTGTTCCCGGAATCCTTCCACAATCTGCGCCGCTCCAGCGATTAGGGCTTTGTCAAAGCGCTGGTACCAGAGGGGAATGAAATCGTAGGGGGTTTGAATCGTAAAGTAGGATAGGATCGCGGAAAGCATCTTTGTGGGAAGATCCCGACCTTCCCAGGAACGAATGCTTCGAGTAACAGCTTCTTTGGCGATCCAGAAGGCAGAGCCCTCGTCCCCTAAAAAGTGACCGTACCCACCGGAGCGGACCACGGTGCCGTCCCGTAAACGGGCCAAAGCGATAGAACCTGTACCCGATACGAGAATCATCCCCTCGAGACTCTTGAGACCTCCCACTAGAGCCGCCTCGGCATCGGAAACGAATACTAAGGGACATCGGAACTCAAGCGCTCCTTTGAGCTTCTCTTCCAGTTTCCGTGCTTCCTCTAATACTCCTCCGCCAGCAATGGCGAAACACCCTGCCTCAAAATCGCGTATGTCCACCGTCCACCCCAATGTTTCTTTCAGGACTCGAAATCCTCTCCGAAATAAACCCGCAATCCGCTCTACCGCTACCGGGTATCCCACTGCCTGGGGATTCACCCCTTCCCCTGTTTGTTCCACGAGTACCTGATTCTTCTCATCCGCTATCCGAAGACGGCTTCCCGTGCCTCCTCCATCCAACCCAAAGATCAGTCGTTTCATCCTGTTTTTTCCTTCTTGCGTTTTCCCCTGTGGGGTGGATGCACTGCCTCGGCGGTTCGCTCGATGGAGGATCGCGCTCCATCCAGGTCCTTTACGATCAGGAGGGAGTATAGCATATCCACCACGGCCAGTTGGGTAATGCGGGACAGAATAGCCCCTGTCCGGTAGACCCCCTCGGTAACCGGGACCACAAGGGACACATCCGCCATCTTTCGTAGGGAATTGTCCGTGTCCCGGGTTAGGGTTATGATCTTCGCCCCCTGTTTTTTCACGTTAGTTGCCACGGACAGCATCGAAGGAGTTTCTCCCGAGTAAGAAATAACGAAGGCCACATCGGTAGGTCGCAAGGTGCAGGAAGCTGTTACCTGCAGATCCGAATCCGCAGAAAACACACAGAGTAACCCTAACCGAAGGAGTTTCAGATGAATGTCCATCGCCACGAGGGCGGAGGCTCCGATTCCGAAGGTATAGACAGCCCGAGCATCCCGTACTAGTTTCACCGTTTGTTCCAGCTTCGGTAGATCGATCAATGATTCCAAGCAAGAAAGACTTCTCTGGAAACTACGGAGGATACCCTTTACCAGTTCCCCCGGGTCCACTCCTGGTTTCAACTCCACATCGGGCAGAAAAGGCACTTCAGTTGCTCGAAACACGTCGTGGGAAAGCCTCAGTTTGAAATCACCGTAGCTCCGGGCCCCGATTCTCCGGCAGAACCGTACAATGGCCGCCTGGCTCACCCCTACCCGATTGGAGAGTTGGGCCACCGTAAGGGATAGAACATCCTGGGGATTCTGGAGCACAAAGGAAGCGATCTTTCCTTCGGTAGCGGAGAATCGAGGATTCTGTTCCCGGATGACGAAAAGGATGCTATCCACTTAGAGTTCATCCCTCCCCTCCCGCAATCGCGAATAAGTTCCCAGAGCAATGGCTCTGCGCACATTCCCTCCCGCCTGCTCTAATAGGAACTCTGCCTGCTCTCGTCCCACCCCCGCGGATACCATCACGATAGCGGTTTTGGGTTTCTTGCCCGAGGCTTCGAACGCTGCCTGGGCCGTTTCCCTGCTGCACCCCGTAACCCGCTGGATCAACCGGTAGGAACGTTCCACCAACTTTCGGTTTACCGGCGTGAGATCGATCATGAGGTTCTTGTACACTTTGCCCAAAAGGATCATGCTGGCAGTGGTGAGCATATTCAACACCATCTTCTGAGCTGTTCCGGCCTTCAACCGGGTGGAACCCGCAATGATCTCGGGCCCCACATCCAGATAGATTTTGTGCTTAGCCACCTGAAAGGTCTTGGAGTTACGGTTACAACTGATGGCTCCCGTTACAGCCCCCAGATCCCGGGCATAGGATAACGCCGATAGCACATAGGGTGCCTGTCCCGAAGCGGTAATCCCCACTAGCACATCCATCTCCCCAAATCCGATTCCCTGTAAATCCCGGACCCCGTCTTCCTCCCGGTCTTCCGCATTCTCGATGGAACGGGTTAGGGCCTCCCTGCCTCCCGCAATCAACCCCTGTACCATCTCGGGAGGAGTCCCAAAGGTGGGAGGACACTCGGAGGCGTCCAGCACCCCTAGCCGACCCGAGGTTCCTGCCCCAATGTAAATGAGGCGTCCCCCTTTCCGGAAGGTTTTAACTATATCTTCGATCAGGGCAGCGATCTGGGGAAGCACTTCCTCTACTGCCAGTGCTACCTTTTTATCTTCCTGGTTCATCACCTTTACGATGCCGAGAGCATCCATGGAATCGATGTTTTCCGAGAGGAGGTTGGGCTGTTCCGTTGTGTACGTGTCCAGAGAATCTTCTGGTATATTCACCTTTTCCCCTCCATGGCTTGAAGAATCTCGATACACACCATCAATGCCCGGGGAATATGGAAAAACCCTTTCCACTTGCCTCCCTTCAGAGGGCTTGCCACCGATCCATCCCGGTGCAAGTACCCATACCACTCTCCATAGGAAGGATCCGGGAAATGGGAAAAGGTGTACGCATCCACCCGTTGGAACCATTCCCAGAACGTTTGGTTTCCTGTGTAACGGTACGCGAGTAGGAAGGCGCAAAGGGCCTCCACATGGACCCACCAAAGTTTCATGTCCGATTCCAGCTTTTCAGGGGGATACCCTTTCCAGTCCTGGTAGTAGAAGAACCCCCCATGCGAAGGGTCCCATCCCCGATCCGCGGTCCAGAGCATGGCTTCTGCCGCCTGTTCCATCGTTTCCCGATCGCCTTGTTCCCGCGCATAGAGAAGGAGGAACCAAAGAGTCTCTAGGGCATGACCGGGGTTCAGCAGTCGGCCTTCCATGCAATCGGGATGCGAACCATCGGGAGCAACCCGTTCGAACACCACCCGTTCCTTCCGGTCGATATGAAGATTGAGGATTTGGCGTTTGGCCTCTTCCGCTAGGGATCGAAGGGTCTCGGTAGGGAGAAAGTTCCTTAAAACCTGGTACATCCAGAGGTCCATCATGGGAAAACTCATGGCCCGAAGAGACCGAGTCTCCGGAATCTGTTTAGTCCACCTACCCTTGGGACAGGGTTTCCGTCGTTGGATTAGTTCGAACAGTGCGATCCCTTCCCTCTTCGCCCATTCCTCTCCTGTCATCCGATAGTAGGAGGAAAAGGCAGCCAACACGAAGTAATCGGAAAACAAGTTGTAGGGAACCACCAGGGGCTTACCCCAACGATCCAGAGAAAAATAGTACCCTTCCTCGGTACGAGCATGGTGATAGAGAAACTCCGCCCCCAGGCGAGCCAATTCGATCCAACGACTTTTCTTTTCAGGGAACCGGTCCCCGTACCGGTAGGCCAATTCTGCGAAGGTCCAAACCTCTCTCGCTTGCATCCAGGTAAACTTGTCCGTATCGAACACGGTTCCATCCCGATCCAGACAGGTAAAGTACCCTCCCGCCTCCTCATCGGGAGAAAATTGCTCCCAAAAGGGGATGATCTGCTGGAACAGTTCCCTTTCGTACCGTTCCCGGATTTGGCGTAATTCATGGTTTGGGACTCTTGATTGATTCGTATTAGTATTTTCTTGGCTCACTTTTTATTTCTCCTATTCTGACATTCCCCCCGTTCATGTATCCTTTCCGCTTATTTCACCGCCCCCGCAGTCATCCCTCGAATGAAGTAGTTGGACATCAAGAGGTAAAGGATCAACATGGGAAGGATGGCAATGGAAAGACCGCTAAATAACAGGCTCCAGTTGGTGCTGTACTGTCCAAAGAAGGAAGAGAGTCCCACGGGTAGGGTCTTCAACCGGTCGCTCTGGATGAACACCAGGGGGAAGAAAAAGTCGTTCCAGATAGGTACCGCGTTGTAGATCGTTACCAGAGCCAGGGCGGGAACCGAGACCGGCATCACGATCCGGCTATAGATGGAAAGGTCGCTACAGCCATCGATCCGGGCCGCGTACTCCAACTCCTTCGGCACTGTCTTCATGAATCCCGATAGAATGAACACTGTAGAGGGAAGCCCCATGGCGATGAAGATCAGGATGATGGACAGGTGCCGATCCATCAGGCCGAGGCTCTTCACGAGGATGAACAGAGGAATGATGGCGGCTTTCAGGGGGAGCATGATCCCGCTGAGGAACAGGAGATACAAGAGGAAAGATAATCTAAAGGAATATCGGGAAAGTCCATAGGAAGCCATGGACCCAAAGAGAAGGACAAACGCCATGGAAACGGCGGTGACCCAGAGACTGTTCCCGAAGTATCGGTAGAACCCCTTCTCTACCCATACGACCCAATAGTTCTGCCATTGAAACGTTCTAGGAAACCCAAAGGGATTCTGAAAGATTTCCCGGGTAGTTTTGAGGGAAGAAACCACCATGTTAAAAAGGGGATAGAAGATCAAAGCCACGTACACCCCCATTAAAAGGTGGAACACGAGTAGAACAAGATTCTTCCCCCAGTGAGAAGGACTGTAGCGAAGATCTGTATTCATGGTTCTTCCCCTTTCATAGTTCCACCTCCCGCCTCCGGCTTATCGCGATGAAGCCGGCGGAAGCGAGAAAGGTGAGAAGGTAGATCACCACCCCGATGGCACTCCCGATTCCGATCTCTGGATTCCCCGAATCCACGGATCCAAAGGCGGTACGATAGAACAAGGTGCCGATGGTGTCGGTGGAATAGTTGGGGGACCCATCTAGCCCGGTCATGGTGTAAATCTGTTCAAACACGTTGAGGCTCCCGATTAAGGTCAATACGGTGATGACCGTCAGAGCCGGCACAATGAGGGGCAGGACGATACGGGAAAATACTTGGGTTTCCCTGGCTCCGTCGAGGTAAGCCGCCTCTAGGCAATCGAGGGGGATAGCGTCTATGGCGGCGAGAAAAACTAGGGAAGGGAATCCCACCCACCTCCAGATGTTCACGGCAATGATGGAGAAAGTGGCGATCGACTCCTCTCCCAACCAAGCTCGGCTGTACTCCTCTAACCCAACAAGTTTCAGAAAGGCATTCACCAAGCCGTTGGGTTTCAGGTACAACCCCCAGAGGAACCCAACAGCCACGATGGAGAAAAGCACGGGAATGAAGAATGTCCGCCGAAAGAATCCATGGCCAGGAATCCGTCGGCTCAACAGGTACCCGAAAACCAGACCAAGGATATTCTGCACCAGCATGGTTACCAGGAACCACTTGCCATTGTTCCGTAAAGCGTTGAAGAACCTTTCCCGATAGGGGGAGGTGAAGAAGATTCTGCGGAAGTTTCCGAATCCCACCCACTCCCCCCGGATCAACTGGTTCCAGCTGAACAGACTATTGAAAAGGGAAAGGAACAAGGGTAGGAGGATGAAAAGGGCCACGATCACAAGGCCAGGCAACACAAAGAAGGTAATCCAGAGGCTTTTCTGTAAGTCTTTGCTCAGTACCATGCCCTCATCCTCCTACGTCTTCGGGCGGGTTATCCTCGTTATTTCTGGAAAGGCTTGTAGTAGGTGGCGATCCCTTCCTGGATCTGTTTGCATACCTCAGCGGCGGTAAGTTTGCCTGCGAACATCCCTTGCAAGGCTGCTTGGGCCAGAGAGGAACCTGTGGGCTGCTGGTATCGGAACCCTACGAGGAATATGTAAGGAGTGCTGTGCTTCTGGACTGAAAGCACCTTCGCGATGAAGGGATTCGCCGTGGGATCGATTCCCGGCACCTGAGACACCTGTTTCAGTTCCTTAATAAAAGCTTCCCCCGTGGTCTTGCTGGCAAAGAAACGGAGGAGTTTTGCGGCCTCCGCCTTCTTGGTGGAAGCGGCATTCATGCTAAAGTTCCCATCCGCGTAGGTAGAAACGTAGTTGGGTTCCCCCTCCTTGGCTGAGGGTCCCGGGAAAAAGTCGTACTGCAGATCCGGGTTTTGGGAAGAAAAGTACCCTGCCTCGAAAGACCCTCCGATGAAATGGCCCGCTTGTTCGTTGATAAAAGCGGCCTGCATGTCCGTGTAACTCACACCCATGTACATGGGGGGCATGTAGGGAATCAGGTCCCGAAGCTTGTCGATGGCCTGCACGAACTTAGGATCCAGGAAGTTCGTTTCCCCCTTGATCACCTTGTTGAAGAACTCGTTAGCCCCATAGAAGTTGGGGGCTAGGGCTCCCATCATCACTTCCAGGGTCCACCCATCCTTCGCTCCATTGGCTAAAGGTTGGATCCCTGCCTTTTTCATGGCTTCCAGGTTAGCGAGAAACTTGTCCCAAGTAGAAGGAACGCTTAAGCCCAGCTTCTGGTACATTTTCTTATTGTAGTACACGAACAGAGTCTGACTGGCGAAGGGGACTCCATAGATCTTCCCGTCTTTGATGGATGTGGCACCCCTGCGCGCCGCTTCGGAGAAGTCCTTTAACTCAGGAACCCAATTCTCCAGCGGTTCCATATATCCCGATTGGGCAAAACTTTCTAGGCCACCATAGGCTCGACTCTGGAACACGTCGGGTCCCGATTTTCCGCTTAAAGCGGCGGATAGAATCGTGTTGTATTCTGTATTCTTGTGGGCCGTCTGTACCACCTGAATGCCCGGATTCTGCTGCTGGAAGATCCCGATCAGCTTGTTGTACACCGCCACGTCCTCCGGCCTCCAGGTCCAGAACTGGATTACCACGGGAGCGGCACTCGGGGCGGGCGCTGCTTTCGGGGCTGCCGGCGCGGATGCCCCCGGGGTGGGAGTTTCGGATTTCTCTTTCGAGCCACCCGCGAAGAGGGAAACGGCAGAAACCAGAAGTAGAAGCGCCACTATCCCATTCGATCGTCTTGACATACGAACCTCCTTGATAATTTGAAATAAAATTTCAACTTTTTTAGTTTATATGTCGTATTTTCCCCTTGTCAAGAAGAATTGTTTCAAATATGCTGGTACATTGAGGAGATACTGTATGGGAATGGATAGTCTTACTTCCCTGGAGAAAATCCCCACGAGAATTTGCAAAAATTCAAGGGAGGCGGTCCAGTGGGTCGCGCAGGAAATAGCCCAGCTGATCCGAAGTCGTAGCCAGGAAGGAAAACCCTGCGTGCTAGGACTCGCCACAGGATCCACACCACTGGGGATTTACGAGGAGTTGATCCGTATCCACCGGGAAGAAGGGCTTTCCTTTTCCAACGTTTTCACCTTCAACCTGGATGAGTACTACCCTATTCGGCGAGATGATCCACAGAGTTATTGGCACTTCATGCACCAGCATTTTTTCCAGCACCTAGACATCCCTTCTTCCCATATCCACCTCTTGAACGGAGAAATACCCGCCCCTGAAGTCCAGTCTCACTGCGAGCAGTACGAACAGGAAATAGATAAACTGGGAGGGATTGATATCCAAATCCTAGGAATCGGCCGTACAGGGCATATTGCTTTTAATGAGCCTGGTTCCTCTAGGAACAGCCGTACCCGATTGATCCATCTGGATAAGATCACCCGGATCGACGCGTCCAGCGATTTTTTCGGCGAAGAGTACGTGCCTCGACGGGCACTGACCATGGGAATCGAGACGATTTTAAAAGCTCGAAGGATCTTCCTCCTTGCCTTTGGAGAGCACAAAGCGGAAATCATTGCCAAGACAGTGGAAGGGCCCGTTACGCCCAACGTGCCTGCCAGCTTCCTGCAGGAACATCCCAATACCCTGATCCTACTGGACCCATCTGCCGGAGCTCGCTTGACCCGGATCCAATCCCCCTGGTTACTAGGGGAGATCCCCTGGGACTTTCCCACAATCCGGAAGGCGGTGATATGGTTAGCCCGCAAGGTGGAAAAACCTATCCTGAAACTCACCGATGAGGATTACAACGAACACGGCTTGCAGGGACTATTAGCGGATCGGGGACCGGCGTACGATATCAATATCGAGGTCTTTCGGTCCCTCCAGGACACTATTACCGGCTGGCCTGGAGGGAAACCTGCTCCCGCTCGTCGCCCCGGAGATCGGCGCCGTGCCACGGACGACATCTTTCCCAAACGGATCCTCGTGTTCTCTCCCCATCCGGACGATGACGTGATCTCCATGGGAGGCACCCTATTGCGGCTGGTGCAGCAGGGGCATGAAGTGCATACCGCGTACCAGACTTCGGGAAGCATCGCGGTATTCGATTCCGACGCCCTCCGGTTCGCTCAGTTCGTGGAGGAGTTCAGTTTGCTCTTTGGGATGGATACCGCCGTGTCTTCCTCAATCCATAGGAGAATTGAAAAATTTCTAACCGAAAAAAAACCGGGACAACCGGACAGTAACGACGTAATCCTTATCAAGCAGCTGATCCGCAAAAGTGAAGCCATCGCGGCCTGCCGGTACTGCGGCATCCCCTTGGAACGAGTCCACTTCCTCAACATGCCCTTCTACGAGACTGGCCGAGTAACGAAACAACCTCTTTCAGAGAAAGACATAACCCTGATCGTGGAAATCTTGCAAAAAGTAAAACCCCATCAGATCTACGCTGCCGGTGACCTCTCCGATCCCCATGGCACCCATCGGGTCTGCCTTACTGCCCTTCTAAGAGCTCTGAAGCACCTGCAAGGAGAACCATGGATGAAATCCTGCGAAGTCTGGTTGTACCGAGGCGCTTGGCAAGAATGGGACCCGGAAGAAATCGAGATGGCGGTACCCCTTTCTCCGCAGGAACTATTAAGAAAAAGGTACGCTATCTTTAAGCATCAGTCCCAGAAGGACAAGGCCCTGTTCCCTGGACACGACCAGCGAGAGTTCTGGCAACGGGCGGAACACCGGAACCGGGAAACCGCCCGGCTCTACGACAAATTAGGACTCGCGGAGTACGAAGCCATCGAGGGGTTCGTTCGGGCGGTGAGTCTCACGGAGCTGTGGGATTAAACCAACCCCAACGATTCTTTATTCCACCGGTCCCGGCGGGTCTTCGCGGCGTCTACCCCGAACCCCCATCCACACAATGTGGGCGCTAACTCCAACGGCTATCCCTATCAACAAAAATCTAAGCCCTAGACTTTGTGCCACGAACACCACGGAAACAAGGATGGTTCCCCACAACAAAGCGAGGGTAACGATCTTCATGGCGAGCGGAACGCCCCGGCCTTCCCGGTAATTCCGGATATAGGCACCTAACCAACGGTTAGCCATAAGCCAGGTATAGAACCGTTCAGACCCCTTGGCGTAGCAGGCGGCCGTCAACAACAGGAATGGGGTAGTGGGAAGGAGAGGAAGGAAGATGCCAAGGATCCCCAAGCTTAGGGACAGACTCCCTAAAAGGATCAGGATACTACGGGTGAATCGATGCATGGGCTTTCCTTGCCTCCATTCAATAGGTTAAGTACTATTAAAGCATGAATCTGGGTAAAGGAGTAAGGAATAGCCTAATAGTACTCCTGGTTTTTTTCATCAGCATAGTTAGTTTTTCACTCTTTACCCCGTTCAAAACCGCTTTCCAGGCTGTAAAAGGGCAATTTCAAAGCCAGACAGGTGATTTACCCTCTTCCAAAACCCCCCTCCTCATTAGAAATTTCGAGTATCCTTTCCGTCCTTTAGAGGGTCCTTTCATCGTGGCGGTGCAACCAGGACACTGGGAAGTGCACGCGTTGCCCGATGAACTCCGGCGTTTACGAAATAGCACAGGAGCGGAGCACGAAGGCTTACGGGAAGTTGACATAAACCTTCAGGTCGCCCGTGCGCTGTTGGAACTTATGGCCGCAGAAGGATGGAAAGGGGTGCTGGTCCCCGCCACGGTACCTCCCGGGTTACGGGTGGACGCGTTCATCTCTATCCACGCGGATTATGGTAACGACCCTTCTCTTGAGGGATGGAAACTGTCCTCCCCCTTCCGGTCATCCACGGCTAGCCGTGATTTAGCCAAAGCGTTGGAACAGGCATTCGCGAGAATGGGAGTCGAACAGGACTGGGTTAGAATGGCTCGTTCACTCGATGCAGGGAACTTCGTAAACCCTCCTCCGAAAAGCCCGACACCTCCCACGGTAAACATGCGGGGATACTTTGGCTTTAACTACAGGCGTTTCGAGCACAGCATAAGTCCCTATACCCCCGCTGTCCTAATCGAATTGGGATACCTAACCAATCCCAACGACCGCACACGGCTGACCCAAACCCCTGAACTATACGCTCGGACGATTATTTCGGGTCTTAAAACGTACTTCCAACACTATCACCATCGTAATGAATCGTACCTAACCCCTCCCCATTACCCATGGGTATCCGTAGGTCCCGAAAGTACCATGGTTTACCAGTTCCCGACAAGGGAGTCTTCCCGCCTTTGGGTCCTGGAGCCAGGGACGGTCCTCCTACCCGTTGACGAAAAAGGGGAATGGTACGAGGTATTCGTGCGAGCGAAATTTTCTACCGGATGGGTCTTGAAGCAAGCCACCCAACCCGCCACGGATCCTCGATGGCCCATGCCTGGAGAAGGGCCAAATCCTCCTGTATCCAATGGCGGGAACTCGTCACAGAGCTATTCACACCCTAATTGAGAGTAATGATTATGAATGCAGTGCATATATGCCGTAATATCAGGACAATTATTCCTTAAATTACGCTATTTTTTGTATTTTAATTCCTAATTATACGCCTATTCCTGGACAATAAGACCCTGTTATTGTATACTTATCTTGCCTATGAAAAACCGCAAAATTGCACTGTTTATAAAAGAAGGTCGGGACAAACCGGGTCATCATAGAATCCTTGTGTTGACCGGAGCTAGACAGGTAGGTAAAACAACCCTTGCACGGCAGTGTTTTCCAGATTATCCATTTATATCTATTGAGGATCCGGTACTTCGACCGACCTATGCCCGACTTACTGCCGCTCAATGGAAAGAACTGTATCCTAATGCTATTTTAGATGAGGTTCAGAAAGAGGTCCGGCTTATAGAAAGTATCAAATCTGTCTATGACCAGTGGGAGAATCCGCGGTATGTATTGACCGGATCGAGCCAACTCCTGTTACTGGAAAAAGTGCGTGAAAGCCTCGCCGGCCGCTGTATTATTATCGATCTGTATCCTCTCACAATCCCAGAACTTGAAACCGAAAGCTGGGAAGATCCAGTGCCAAACTCCCTATATCAAACCCTGCTATTAAATCCTAAGGTTGTTTCCGAAGAAGTAAGAGCCCTTTTTCCGGATTTTCGTATCCATCCTCGATACGCAAATATCATGAAAGCCTGGGACCACTACGTTGCCTTTGGGGGATACCCTGCGCTGACTGATCCGAGGTTTTTCGATGAAGACAGGTATGTATGGCTCGCAAATTATGTCCGAACATATCTTGAGAGGGATATCCGGGATTTATCGGACTTCAGGAATCTGGAACCCTTTGTAAAACTCCAGCGATATATAGCATTGCAGACAGCCTCTCTTGTAAACCACTCGAGCATTAGTCAACATGTTGGTGTATCACCTAAAACAGTACAGAGATACCTTCGGTATTTGGAACTTAGTTACCAGGTTCTGGTTCTGCCTGCATGGTCAAGAAATGAAGGACGGCGGTTGATTAAGTCTCCCAAAGTACACTTACTAGACCCAGGGGTACTCAGAGCTATTATCCAGAAACGGGGAATCCCCTCTGGACAGGAATTCGAGAGTTTTGTAATTGCAGAACTCTACAAGCAGGCGAAAACGATCCTGAAGGGTACTCGTTTCTTCTTTCTCCGCACGGTGGATGGCCGGGAAGTGGATCTCCTAGTGGAACTTGCTGAGGGTTACATAGCATTTGAAATTAAACATTCCGAACGGGCACTTCCCGTAGACGCCCGGCATTTAAGGGATTTAAGTACTCTACTTGACAAACCCCTTCTACATTCCTTTGTGCTTTCCCAGGACACAGAAACTAGAACCCTTTTCCCGGGTATAACTGCCTTGCATGTAGGATACTTTTTGGGGTAGGGGCATAGTTGAAGAAGTGACAACTATCGCCTCTTTTCTCTATTGATTCTTTTTATAAATCGATTTATAAGGGACGCTATCAATCGAAAGGAGGGCTCATGGTGAAATGTCCGCAAACGGGAAGGACCTGATCATTCGGTTGGACAAGGTTTGCATGGCCTACGGGGGACATCAAGTCTTGTTCGACGTTTCTTTGGAGGTTGGGAAACGGGAGTTCCTGACGATTCTAGGTCCAAGCGGTTGCGGAAAGACTACAATCCTTCGGCTGATCGGGGGTTTCGAAACTCCTACCGCCGGTGAAATCTATTTCGAAGGTCAACCTTTTTCTTCCGTGCCTCCTTACAAACGCCCAATCAATACCGTTTTTCAGAAATATTCCCTATTCTCTCATCTCAATGTGTTCGAAAATATCGCCTTTGGATTGCGGATCCGAAAACAACCCGAAGGGGTGATAAAGGAAAAGGTCAGCCGCATGCTGGAATTGGTGAACCTTAAGGGGTTCGAGAAGCGGAGCGTGCATTCTCTTAGTGGAGGGCAGCAGCAACGGGTAGCCATTGCCCGGGCCCTAGTGAATGAGCCTAAGGTTCTTCTCCTCGATGAGCCGTTGGGAGCTCTTGACCTGTACTTAAGGAAAGAGATGCAGCTGGAATTGAAAAACATGCAGACTAGCCTTGGTATCACCTTCATCTACGTTACCCATGACCAGGAAGAAGCCCTCACCATGTCCGACACGGTGGTGGTGATGAATCAAGGAAGGATCCTCCAGAAGGGCACACCGGAAGAGATCTACAATGAACCAAAGAATGTGTTCATCAGCAAATTCATTGGGGAAAGCAACATTTTCGAAGGGGTCATGCCACAGGATGGGGAAGTGGTATTCTGCGGGAAGAAATTCCCCTGTGTGGACAGGGGCTTTTCGCGGGATGAACCTGTATATGTTCTGATTCGACCCGAAGATGTGCAAACCGTGGAACCCCAATCGGGGCTCCTCAAAGGGAAAGTGCAATCGGTGGTATTCAAGGGTGTTCATTACGAGATGATCGTACGGGAGAACGGACATCAGTGGATGATTCACAGTACGAAGAGCTTGAAAGTAGGAGAAGAGATCGGTCTATATTTCACGCCAGAAGATATTCATGTCATGAAGCGGAACGGGGTAGCACCATGAAAACTGTGGCGTCAAGGGAAACCCGAAACCTTCTCCAGTATCCCTACCTTCTGTGGTCTAGCCTATTCATCGTGGTTCCTTTGGTTCTAGTGCTCTGGTATAGCTTTACCACTCCTACTCCAACGGGAAGATACGAGTTTTCTATCTCCAACTATCGCAGATTCTTCGAGCCTGTGTACCTTCGGGTCATGAGCCGTTCCATTCTATTAGCCTTCGAAGCTACCCTGATCTGCCTCGCCTTAGGGTATCCTGCAGCCATGATCATGGTCCGGCTAGGTTCTAAATGGAGGAACACCTTACTACTCTTATTGGTTCTACCCATGTGGATCAACTTTCTCCTTCGGACCTATTCCTGGATGGTCCTGTTGGGGAGGCAGGGTGTCCTGAACCAGCTCCTCCAATGGATGGGGTTACCTCCCCAAAGTATCCTCTACTCTCGGGGTGCCGTACTCATAGGGATGGTGTACAACTTCCTTCCTTTCATGATTCTTCCCCTCTATACGTCGCTATCCAAAATCGGTAAAGAGCAGATCGAAGCGGCTGAGGATCTAGGAGCGAACCGGTTCGATGTGTTTCGACGCGTCATCTTCCCCCTGAGTCTACCGGGAATCTTGACCGGAACCACTATGGTTTTCATGCCTGCGGTGAGCACTTTCGTGATCTCCGCTCTCCTCGGCGGAGGTCAGGACATGCTGATCGGGAACTTGATCGAACAACAGTTCCTTAGTACCGGTGATTGGCATTTTGGATCTGCCCTATCCATTCTCATGATGGTCATCATCCTTATTGCCATGACTGTCGTTTCTCTCACTGACAAGGGAAAAACCTTCGAGGAGGGGAACCTATGGTGAAGCTCAGAAATCACGCTTCCCTTTCCAAGGTCTACATTCTACTGGTTCTCCTGTTCCTCTACGCTCCCATTGGGGTACTGATCATCTTTTCCTTCAACAACCTTCGATCCACTTCTGTCTGGGGCGGGTTTTCCCTTCGATGGTATCGGGAACTTTTACAGGATCGACAGATCTTATCCGCCCTGTACTATACCCTATCGATCGCGATCCTTTCTTCTATCATTTCCGCCGCAGCAGGAACGGTAGCTGCCATTGGCATCCATCGGATGCATCCTATTGCTCGAAAAGTCGTCCTTGCCATCAATAATGTGCCTGTCCTAAATCCTGATATCGTAACGGGTGTCTCCCTCATGACGTTGTTCACGGCTCTTCGCCTAAGATTGGGATTCACCACCCTCTTGCTCTCCCATATCACCTTCAACATTCCCTATGTGGTGCTCTGTATCCTGCCTCGACTTCGACAGATTCCTAAAGAAGTCACCGAAGCCGCTATGGATCTAGGCGCAACGCCACCCTATGTATTTTTCCATGTGATTCTCCCAGAAATTCGCTCCGCCATCTTCACAGGATTCCTCATCGCGTTCACCCTCAGTGTGGATGATTTCGTCATCAGTTTCTTCACTACAGGAAGTGGGGTGAACAATCTACCCATCGTGGTATACTCGATGGCTCGTAGGGGGATCAATCCCAAGATCAACGCTGTATCCAGCCTACTGTTCATTACCGTGTTTTGTCTCTTGATGATCATAAACAAACGGGACACAAACATTCAGAAATTGGAGGTATGACGATGAAACGATTTTTAAAACTGGCCTTCATGGGTCTATTCTTGGTGCTTCTAGTGTGCGGTTGCACGAAGAAGTCTGTCGTGTTGAACGTGTACAATTGGGGAGATTACATCGACGAAACGGTGCTGAAGGATTTCGAGAAGGAAACAGGAATCAAGATCAACTACGAAACCTTTGCCACCAACGAGGACATGTACATCAAAGTGAAACAGGGTGGGACCAAGTACGATGTGCTCGTTCCCTCGGACTATATGATCGCCCGCATGATCCGGGAAGGATTGCTGGAAAAGATCGATATCCAAAAACTTAAAAACTACAACGCTCTCGATAAGCGGTTTTTAGGATTCCAGTTCGATCCAAAGAACGAATACTCCGTTCCCTACATGTGGGGCACTTTCGGGATTCTGTACAATACCAAGAAGGTTACCGATCCTGTGGATAGCTGGGCCATCCTCTGGAACCCCAAATACAAGAAGCAGATCCTCATGATGGATTCGGTACGGGACTGCTTGGCCGTGGCTTTCCTACGGTTGGGGTTTTCCATCAATTCCACCAACAAGGAAGAACTCCAGAAAGCGAAGGAACTTCTCATCCAGCAAAAACCCCTGGTATTGGCCTACGTGGGGGACAATGGAAAGGACATGATGGCCGCGGGAGAAGCGGCCTTGGCGATGAGTTGGTCGGGAGACGCCGTTACCGTGCGAAAGCAGAACCCCGACCTAGCCTACGTCATCCCCAAGGAGGGAACCAATCTCTGGGTAGACTCTTTAGTAATTCCCAAGAACTCAGAGCATAAGGAAGAAGCTTTCCTGTTTATCGATTTCCTGAACCGCCCCGAAATCGCCAAACGGAACGTGGAGTTCATCGGATACGCTACACCCAACCGGAAGGCCTTCGAACTATTGCCTCCTGAGGTACAGAAGGATCCTGTGGCATACCCTCCCAATGAAATCTTACAGAGATGCCACGTGTATATCGATCTCGGTTCGTTCCTGGAAGAGTACAACAAAGTTTGGACAGAGATTAAGAGTGAGTAGTTTAGATCACCCCATCGACCGCCGGGGTACGGATAGCGAAAAGTGGGACCGGTATGATCCTGACGTGCTCCCCCTATGGGTAGCGGACATGGATTTTCCCTCCGCTGAACCCATCGTGCGAGCCTTACGGGAACGTATCGAGCACCGGGTGTTTGGGTACACGAACGAGGTGAGAGGATTACGAGAAGCCGTACTCGGATGGCTGGAGGAACGGCATCATTGGAAGGTACAAGCGGAAGACATCGTGTTCCTGCCCGGAGTGGTGGTGGGATTCAACCTGGCCGCTCGAGCCTTTGGAAAGGAACCCACAGAGTGTTTCCCTTCATTCCAGTCTAGCTCCCTTTCTAGGGACAGTAGGGGAGGCGGTGTGTTGATCCAACCTCCCGTGTATCCTCCTTTTCTTTCCGTGGGGAACAACGCGGGGGTCCCATTGCTCGAGAATCCCCTCCTCCCGCCGCCCCGCGTGGTCAGAGCCTACATCGAAGAGCCCCAAAGCACGGCGTATCTAGAACGCTTCGAACATGATCGGTACGAAATCGACTTCGATCACTTCCAAGCCTGCCTGAACCAAAAGCCTTCCCTTTTCCTCCTTTGTA
>CAKZQO010000122.1 GCA_937140905.1 uncultured Spirochaeta sp. | reverse complement strand
TGTGGCGATCATGGGGATTTCTGCATCTCAACAGAACATCGAAGGGGTGGAGATCTCTCCTTCCGGATCCTTTAAGCTAAAGAACGCCACAAAAGTAATAGAAAAGAAATAACGTAACGCTCGCCTGCTCCTGGATTCTAAAGTGAACCGGGGGCAGGCAGGTTGCTCTCTCATTGATTTCGAACAGCGAGGTGCCATGCTTCGGTATCTATTTCATCGAATCCTGCAGTTGATCCCCGTAATTCTGGGGGTTACCCTGATCGTGTTTACGTTGACCTACATCGCCCCCGGGGATCCTGCCAGGTTATTGCTTCCCCAAGACGCCTCGGACGAAGACGTAGCCCAGTTGAAACATGCGATGGGCTTGGATCGATCTTTCTTCGTCCAGTACTACCATTTCCTCTTCGGGTACGATGGGCCGGGGGATTCCTTCGACTACAAGGGTCTGTTCGCTTTGGACTTGGGCAGGTCTTACGTATCCAATCGGCCCGTGTTCGGAACGATCCTGGAGCGGTTCCCCAACACCGTCCTTCTGTCTACCGTGGCGTTGTGTCTATCCATCCTCGTGTCCATACCCTTTGGGATCATATCCGCCACCCGACAGTACTCGAAGACGGACATGGTGGTGACAGTCCTTGCCCTGGTAGGGATCTCGATGCCCGCGTTTTGGTTGGGAATGCTACTGATCTGGATTTTTTCCGTTCAGCTACGGTTGTTTCCCTCCCTTGCGGTGCCGTCCAATCCTCTATCTATCGTGCTACCGGCCATCACGTTGGCGGCGATGAGCACGGCGGTGCAGACCCGAATGACGCGGTCCTCCATGCTTGAGGTAATGCGTCAGGATTACATACGGACTGCTCGGGCGAAGGGATTGGACGAGAAGGTAGTGATCCGGAAACACGCCCTGCGGAACGCCCTGATACCGGTGGTGACTGTGGTAGGGATCCAGGTGGGGCAACTGTTAGTGGGCGCTGTATTGACCGAAACGGTGTTTTCTTACCCAGGGATCGGAACGATCATGGTGGATGCCATTAACCGAAAAGACACCCCCCAGATCTTGGCCTCAGTCGTGTTCATGGCCCTGATCTTTGCCGTGGTCAATCTGATCGTAGACATCCTTTACGCCTTCATCGATCCACGGATCAAGGCTCAGTACATCCAAGCGGGAAAGAAAAAGAAGAGAGGATTGTTCCATGTCATCTCCCGTAAAGCCACACCCTAGGACTCCCTGGCAGGAGTTCTGGTATCGATTTCGGAAGAACAAACTAGCCGTTGGGGGGATGGGGGTGATACTCCTCTACGTGAGCATCGCTCTCTGCGCGGATCTCTTCTATTCGTGGGATTTTATTGTGGGAAACCAGATCCCCAATGCCTTCGCACCGGTTGGCACGAAGGCGGTTGTAGATTGGGGAGGAAAGAAGGTGGAGCACCTTTACATCCTGGGAGCAGACAATTTTGGACGGGATGTGTTGGGCAGGATGATTCATGGAGCCCGAGTTTCCATGATCATTGGGTTCGTTACGATCGCGTTCGCCGTGCTGGTGGGTGGGTCTCTAGGGGCCATCGCGGGATTCTATGGGGGTGTCCTAGAAACCATCATCATGCGGGGAGCGGATATCCTTCTGGCGATCCCCAACATGCTCTTCGCCCTTGCCATCGTGGCTGCCATGGGACCGAGTTTCCAAAACCTCCTCTTGGCAATCGGGATCACCTCGGTTCCCATCTACGTTCGTTTGGTACGCGCCTCGGTTCTTACCGTGAAGGACCAGGAGTTCGTGGAGGCGGCAAAAGCGTTGGGGGCTCGGGATGGACGGATCATCGTAAGACACGTGTTACCCAACTGCATGGCGCCGGTAATCGTACAGGCTACTTTAGGTATTGCCCAGTCGATCCTCTCGGCTACCTTCCTTTCTTTCCTGGGCCTTGGAATTCAGCCCCCTGCTCCTGAATGGGGGAACATGCTTTCGGAAGCCCGGCCGTACATTATCAGCGCTCCTCACACACTCATCTTCCCGGGGCTGGCTATCATGACGGTGATCCTGGCCTACAACCTCATCGGGGATGGGCTTCGGGATGCTCTGGATCCCAAATTACGAAGATAGAGGCATTGGACATGGGTGAAGCACAACTTTCCATACGAAACCTTTACGTGGAGTACCATACGGATGAAGAAGTGGTACACGCGGTGAACGGGATTTCGCTGGATCTGGAGCAAGGGGAAAGCTTGGGCCTAGTGGGCGAAACAGGAGCAGGGAAAACCACCACGGCCCTATCGATCCTTGGACTTCTTCCCAAGCCAAACGGCAAAGTTACAAGTGGATCCATTTTCTTCGAAGGGAAGGAGTTATCCCAGATACCGGAAGAAGAAATGAGACAGATCCGGGGAAATCGAATTTCCATGATCTTCCAGGACCCCATGACATCCCTCAATCCCATTTTCCCCGTGGGGGAGCAGATCGCAGAGGCACTTGAAATTCATTTTTCCCTTAGCAAGGAACAGGCCGCAAAGAGAACAGCCGAGCTCTTAGAACTTGTGGGAATTCCACGGAACCGGATGGGAGAGTATCCCCACCAGTTTTCTGGAGGCATGAAACAACGGGTCGTGATAGCCATGGCACTGGCTTGTAATCCGAAGTTGCTTTTAGCCGACGAACCAACTACCGCATTGGACGTAACCATCCAAGCGCAAGTGTTACGGATGATCCGGGATTTGAAGCGGAGGATGCGGACCACCCTTATCCTTATTAGTCATGACCTCGGAGTGGTGGCGCAGATCTGCGACACTGTTGCCATTATGTACGCTGGAAAGATCATGGAGTATGGGAAGATAGAGGATGTGTTCCACCATCCCCTCCATCCCTACACGGAAGGTCTTTTTGCCTCTATCCCCCGGTTGGACAGAACACAGAAGAGGCTTTCTTCCATCCCAGGTCTGATTCCCGATCCTTCCAACCTCCCCAGTGGGTGCGTGTTTCATCCCCGTTGCCCCTATCGGATGGATGTTTGTAATCAGATCGTCCCCACTACGGTGGAATGGGAAGGTCGGAAAGTCCAATGCCTCAAGTACCAGGAGTTGTCGTAAGATGGAACCATTACTGGAAGTTCGGCATCTAAAGAAGTATTTTCACACTGGGTATGGTACCCTCCACGCGGTGGACGATGTTTCCTTCCGGATTCCCAAAGGTTCCACGTTGGGTTTGGTAGGCGAATCGGGATGTGGGAAGACCACCACGGGACGGAGCATCCTTCGCCTGATCGAACCCACATCGGGAGAAGTTCTATTCAAAGGACGAAAGGTTCTCGACGCTACTCCTTCGGAGCTTCGGGCTCTCCGGTCAGAGATGCAGATCATATTCCAGGATCCCTATTCTTCCCTCAATCCCCGGATGACCGTCTCCCAGATTATTGGAGAACCTCTCCTGATCCATAGAAGGGCGAGAGACAAGAAAGAGTTAGAACGGAAGGTACGGGACTTGATGGAAAAAGTCGAGTTGGCGGATCGATTGTACGGTGCGTACCCCCATGAGCTGGATGGGGGAAGGAGGCAGAGAATAGGAATCGCCCGTGCCCTTTCCCTCCACCCCCAGTTTATCGTCTGTGATGAGCCAGTTTCCGCACTGGATGTATCTGTTCAAGCCCAGATCTTGAACCTATTGAAGGATCTACAGGAAGAACTAGGGTTAACCTACCTGTTCATCACCCATGATATGTCGGTGGTAAAACACATGTCTGATACCATAGCCGTCATGTACTTGGGGCAGATCGTGGAGATGGCTCCTGCGGAGGCGCTCTTTGAAAAACAACTCCATCCGTATACCCAAGCCCTCATCTCTGCGATTCCCCTCCTGGAACCAGGAGGTTGGAAGGATGAAGAGGTCTTGAAGGGGGAACTGAGTTCTCCCATCGATCCACAGCCAGGATGTCGATTCGCGCCACGATGCCCCATGGTTAAGTCTCAATGCACGGAGCAGGACCCTCCATTTGTGGAGTCGGCCAAAGGCCGATTTTCTTCTTGCGTGCGGGCCAAAGAGATGATTTAATGGATTTAATACCGGCCCTTGTGGGTCGGAATCCCGAATAATGGAGGTGCGCGTATGGCGGAGATAGAGGAACTCGAACGGGATGATCAATGGAAGCCGGAAATCCCGGACAAACATCCTTCCCTGTTCGAACCCATCGTCCTGATTCCAGGAGCCCTCATGGGAATCCTTGGAGTGATTATTGGAGCGGAACTGATCACGAGAGTAGGGATCACTCCCAACACCTCAGTGATTGGGGCGATCGTGGCCATTGCCATTTCCCGGATACCCCTCGTGGCGTTCAAGAGCTTACGAAGCGTGCACCGGCAGAACTTGATCCAAACAACGATTTCCGGTGCCACTTTCGGTGGAGCGAACGCCCTGCTCCTACCCATGGGGATCCTCTGGTTGATGGGGAAACCGGAGTTGGTTCTTCCCATGTTCATCGGCGCCATCATAGGGATGGTGGTAGATACGGCAATCCTGTACAAGGTGTTCGATACTCGGGTGTTCCCCTCTTCCGGAATCTGGCCGCCGGGGGTGGCTACCGCGGAAACCATCATTGCAGGAGATGTGGGGGGGAAACGAGCCTTGACCCTTGTGGCTGGAGGCGTTGTGGGGGGAATCGGTACCTACATTGGGTATCCGATGGACATCTTCGGGGTCTGCTGGATCGGCAATATTTGGGCCTTGTTGATGTTCGGAATAGGCTTGTTGGTACGCGCCTATGCGAAACCTCTGATAAACGTGGATATCAACGCCATCTACGTTCCCCACGGAGTGATGATCGGAGCGGGACTGGTAGCATTGATTCAGATCATCCTCATAATGGCGGGGAAGAGTAAGTCTCACTCGGCTGCTCTGGAAACCCACAAAGCTACCCGAACCGAGGTGGATATCAAGAAAGGGTTCGGATGGGGTTTCGTGGCTTACATCGTGGGGGCCATCATTATTGCCATCATTGGGGGGATCGTATCTGAGATGACCCTTTTGCAGCTACTCTTATTCATCCTATTTGCCGCGATAGCTGCAGAGGTATCCGAGATCATCGTCGGATTGTCCGCCATGCATGCGGGTTGGTTTCCCGCTTTCGCAACCGCATTGATCTTCCTCGTATTAGGAATGCTGATCGGCTTCCCGCCGCTAGCCTTGGCATTCCTTGTTGGGTACACCGCCTCCACGGGTCCTGCGTTTGCCGATATGGGGTATGACTTAAAAACCGGGTGGATCCTCCGGGGAAGGGGAGCGCATCCCGAACTGGAAATGGCTGGGCGACTGGAACAATTCAAGGCGGAGCTTTTGGGATTCGCCGCCGCTATCGTATTTCTCTTTATTTTCTACCGAGCCTACTTCGAATCTAATCTCTTCCCACCGGTGGATAGGGTATTCGTAGCTACCATCAAGGCTGGAGCTTCACCGGAAGTCTTAAAATGGCTCCTCATCTGGGCCATTCCAGGAGCGATCATTCAATTGATCGGAGGTCCAGATCGACAGATCGGAATCTTATTCGCCACTGGTTTGCTGATCTTGAATCCCAAAGCAGGATGGACAGCGCTGGTTGCGTTGGCTGTTCGATTCTTGATCCTAAAGATCTATGGAACAAAAGCGCAGAATACCATGTATGTGTTAGCGGGCGGTTTCATCGCTGGATCTGCTCTGGTTTCCTTTGGTACGGGCACCGTAAAGGCTCTTTCGGCGCCCAAGAAGTAACCAGCCCTGCAGTCCAACGAGAAGTCAATCGAGTTGTTTTAGGTAGGGATCGGGCAGGGCCATGGGGCCCTGCCATTTCTACAGGACTAATTTCAGTATCAGGAGTAGATCGTATGGTGAAAGGGAAGCATCGGCTCGGATTGATTAGGGTAGTGTCCTTTACAGATGAAGCCATCGCGAATCTTCATGGCCGATTGATCGAGGAACGGTTCCCAGCCCTCTCGGTTCTCTCCCGCTGTATTCCCGATCAACCGGAAGGAATCTACGACGATGCTTCTGAAGCTATAGCGGTACCTAAAATCATGGAACTCGGGACTCAAATGGTAGAGAAAGAAGGCATAGAAGCTCTGATCGTTTCCTGTGCGGCGGATCCCGGAG
>CAKZQO010000121.1 GCA_937140905.1 uncultured Spirochaeta sp. | reverse complement strand
TCAAGGGTAAGAGTTCCTGTGTTTGGCGCGGGAAGTGCGGCCGCCTCCCTCGCTCTGAGTTATAGTGATCGGGTAGGCACGTTAGGAATTACAGAGGGAACCCCTTTGGTAATGAAACGGATATTGGGCTCTCACCTCGCGGGAGAAGCGAAACCCGCTGGAGTAAAGACTACCCTTGACCTGATGAAACAGGAAGGAAAAGCGAGGGTAATGGAAGCCTGTCGATCTTTGGTAAAGGATAGTGGGTGTGGAGTCATTGCCCTCGCTTGTACAGGAATGAGCACCATAGGAGTAGCGAAAGAACTAGAACAGGCAATAGGTTTACCTGTGATCGATCCGGTTCTAGCGTCCGGATTCTGCGCTTGGTTTTTCCTGACGAGGTGAACACAATGAGACGGTATAGTTCAAAAGAAATAGCTTTCCCGATTACAGAGGAAACGATCGATTTCATCGTGGTGGGAGGTTGTTTCCTGGGAGGGGGGGGAGGAGGGGCGATGGAGGCGGGTCGTAAGCTTGGAAGACTTGCCGTGGAGGTGGGAATCCCGCAGGTGCTCCGCCCCGATGCTCTTCCTCTAGATGGTACCGTGGTAACGGTCTCTGCCGTTGGGGCTCCCGCAGCGAAGAATCAGTTCTGTACCCCGATGGATTACGTTCGGGCTGTGGAGTTGCTTACTCAGCGGGGAGTTCGTATATCGGCTTTAAACACCAGTGAAAACGGAGGGCTTGCCTCGGTAAACGGTTGGTTCCAATCGGCGGTGTTGGGCATCCCCGTGGTGGACGCTCCCTGCAATGGAAGAGCCCATCCCATGGGAACCATGGGATCCATGGGGTTGCATCGGGTGGAAGGGTATCATTCCGTGCAAGCCGCAACCGGTGGAGATCCCACCAAGGGCTTTTACACCGAACTTGTAGTGAGTGCTTCGATTGCCGAGGCTTCCCGTTTGGTACGGCAAGCTTCCATCTCTGCGGGAGGAATGGTAGCGGTTGCCCGAAACCCCATACCAATGGAATATGTGATGAAAAATGGAGCGCCTTATGCGTTATCCCAAGCGTTGGAGCTAGGAAGAAGGATCCAGAAGGGACGAACTGTTTCTCCCCAAAAGGCGGCAGGAGAAGCGGCGGACTTCCTCGGAGGACGGGTCGTGGGAGAGGGGAGGGTGCAGGAAGTGAAACTGGAAACCAAGGGAGGCTTCGATGTGGGGGTTACGATAGTCCAAACGGAAAGATCTAAATTGGAACTTACTTTCTGGAACGAGTTCATGACCCTGGAACAGGAAGGAGAACGCTTGGGAACTTTTCCTGATCTGATTGCCCTTATGGATCTTTCTACGGGACTTCCGTTACCATCTTCGGATCTACGCGAAGGACAAAACGTGGCGGTGATTCTCGTACCCAAGGCAAACTTGATACTTGGATCGGGAGTGAAAGATCCGGAACTCTTGAAAGAAGCAGAAAAAGTGGTAGGAAAACCGGGAGGTTGGGTATGTTAGCACAAGTGATGGAAGCGTATGAACTATTGGATGATGCGCACGTTACGGGAAAGAGAGTGGCGGAGATCCTCCATGGGAGAGGAATAAAAGACGTAGAGGTGAAAACGATACGAGGGGATAAGGGCTCGACCGATTTCATTCGTATACGAGTTCCAGGTACTGCGGGGAAAACGGTCGGGGGTCAAGAATCGCAAATGGCAGGGGGACCACGCAAAAAGGGCCATCAAGGAATCTCTCCGGCACCTACTCTGGGAATCATTGGCCGGTTGGGAGGCATTGGTGCAAGACCCGAGCGGATTGGCTTGGTTTCCGATGCGGATGGAGCGGTTGCTGCTTTGGCCTGTGCCCTAAAATTAGCGGACATGCAAAAGCGGGGGGATTTCCTAAAGGGAGATGTGATCATCGCTACCCATATTTGCCCCCAAGCTCCCACTCAACCCCATGAACCGGTGCCCTTTATGGGTTCCCCCGTGGACATGAAGGTAATGAACGAACAGGAAGTTACTCCCGAGATGGATGCGATTCTCTCCATAGATACCACCAAGGGGAATCGAGTGATCAATCACAGAGGGTTTGCCATCTCTCCAACGGTGAAGGATGGGTATATTCTCCGAGTCAGTGAAGACCTTCTGGATATCATGGAATGGAGCACGGGGGATGTTCCCAAGGTGTTCCCCATCACCATGCAGGACATTACCCCTTATGGGAACGGGCTGTTTCATTTGAACAGTATCCTTCAACCATCTACGGCTACTCATGCGCCCGTGGTAGGAGTGGCCATTACGGCAGTGCGCCCGGTGCCGGGATGTGCCACGGGAGCGAGCAGGGAGTGGGACATAGAAGAAGCAGCTCGATTCTGTTTGGAGGTGGCTAAAGCGTTTGGAGAGGGGAAATGCGCCTTTTATGATCCAAAAGAGTATGAAAGGATCCTTTCCCTCTATGGGTCAATGGAAGTGCTGAAAACCCTAGGTAAGGGGTAAGGGATGGGCATGCAGATGGTAGCACAGGTAACCTTGACGCCGAACGAAGGGAAACGCCTCATCGCAGAAGCGGTAGCTACCCTTCCGGAACTCTTGCGAGCCTTGCAGAACGGGAAAGTCCTATTCAAAGGGGGGACTACCGTTTCTGCGTTGACCGAGAGACTCTTGGGAATCCCGCTTCGGATCTCTGGGAGGATTTCAGGGCGAGGGGCTCTCACTTCTGTCGAGGCTAATATGAGTACTCCCCATACCCTTCTTGTAGATCGGGGAGTCCCTAGGAATGTGGATCAGGAGATCCTATCTGCCGTACGGTCCTTAGGGCCAGGGGATATCGCCATTGTGGGAGCCAACGCTCTTGACCGGTTTGGTTACACCGCCACGATGGCTGGCACCGTGGGAGGAGGCCCTCCGGGGGAAGGATGGACCTCCTTAATGACAGAGGGAGCGGAGGTTTGGATCCTGGTAGGATGGGACAAGTTGATCCCTACCACCATTGCTGAAGCGGTAGCCGCTGCCGGGAGGAAGAAAGCCACGTTAGCCCTTGGGATGTCGGTAGGATTGATGCCTCTTTTTGGGAAGGTGTACACCGAAACGGAGGCGTTTTCAATTCTGGGGCGGGTGAAAGCAACAGTAATTGGCAAGGGGGGAACCTTAGGCGGCGAAGGATCTACTGTCTACTCTTTAGAGGGGGAAGAAGGGGAAGTCTTAAGACTATTTCACCTGGTGGAGCAGCTTAAAGGAGCAGGGGTTAGTGGGGCAAAGGACAGCCTAAAGGAATGTACAGGTCCTAACCCGAGGTGCGCGACCCACGAAGGGTGTGTGTACGGGAAACGGAATTCTCATAGGAGAAGTACATGAAACCAATACGGATCGGTGCGTTAACCATTGGGCAATCTCCTCGGACCGATGTGGCGGGGGAGTTTTTAGAGGCGGTGGGGAATAAAGTAGAACTCCTGCAATGCGGTGCCCTAGATGGTCTATCCAAAGAAGAGATTGCCCGAATGGCTCCCTCGGAGGGGGATTACATCCTGATAACTCGTCTACGGGATGGAACGGAAGTGAAGATCGCCGAGCGATACATCCATGAACGAATGAAGGAGTGCGCGCGAACCCTTAGGCAAGCAGGGGCCCAGATGCTGGTACTGTTCTGTACGGGTGAGTTCCCAGAACTGGAAGGACAAGTTCTTCTGTTGAAACCAGATGTGATCATGGAGCACGTGGTACCTGGAATCCTTTCCAGGGGAAAACTAGGAGCTATCCTACCTTCGGCCGATCAAATTCCCCTTTTGGGCAAGAAGTGGGAAAAGACAGGGTTACAGGTAGAACTTGCGGCAGCATCTCCCTATTCGGGGAAAGAGGAAGATTTTCGCAAAGCCGCTAGGTACCTGAAAAGTAAAGGGGTAGATCTGATCGTACTGGATTGCATCGGTTTTACTAAATCGATTAAGGAGATCGTTCGAGATACTGCCCAATGCCCTGTAATCCTCCCTAGAACCTTGCTGGGCCGGATCGTGGGAGAATTGATCGCTTAGGTATGTAAAGACATAGGAGAAAGGTATGGGAAATCTAGAAGCAACAGCTAGAAAGGTCATTCAACAATGTTTAGCCCCGAAAGAGAGGGAAGTGTTCCTGGTTGTAACCGATCCTCCTACCCGAATAATCGGGGAGACGCTCTACAAGGCGGCTGTGTCCTTGGGACTTCAGGCACATCTATTGGTGATGCCCGAAACGGAAAAAAGTGGAGCAGAGCCAACTGCCCTGGTAGCGGAGGCAATGAAGAGTTCCCAAATCGTGATCTGTCCCACAAAGCATTCCCTTACCCATACCTCCGCTCGAAAAGAGGCCTGTGCTAGAGGAGCGAGGATCGCTACGATGCCGGGAATTACGGAGGACATGTTCCTCGAGGGAGCCATCACTGCCGACTATAAGAAATTAGCTGAGTTGACGGATCGGATCACCGAGATTCTTTCCGCGGGGTCTAAGGCGCGCATAGAAAAGGAAGGAAGGGTGCTGGAGCTTTCAATCGAAGGGAGAAGGGGAGTTTCCAGCAATGGCCTGTACCATACGCCGGGGAGCTTTGGAAACCTTCCAACAGGAGAAGCCTACATAGCTCCCGTGGAAGGTTCTGCCGAAGGAATTATACTGATCGATGGTTCTTTGGCAGAATATGGAAAGTTGAGAGGTCCTCTCGAGGTGGTGGTCCATAAAGGTCTTGCGGTAGAATTCAGAGGCCCTGAAGCAGACTGGATACAAGGTATCCTGGGTGAGCGAGAAGAAGCTCGAAATGTGGGAGAATTGGGGATCGGTACCAACGACAAGGCCCGTTTGACAGGCATCATTCTGGAAGACGAAAAAGTCTATGGCACTGTGCATATCGCCTTCGGAACCAACTCAGGGTTTGGGGGCAAAGTATCCGCAGGGGTACATATCGATGGCATCATTCTGAAACCTAACCTGTGGGTGGACGATCGAAGGATTCTCAAGGATGGGGAGTTTGTACTCTAATTCCCCATACCCCCCTCTACGAACACTGGCTGGACATCTCTGTTAAATTTTGTATAGTGGTCTCGGAGTGTAAGATTGAGCTGGATCCTAACTACCCGTACATTTCAAGAAGTGATCCTCCCCGCCATAGACATTCTGATTCTCTCCTTTCTCATCTATCGGAGCTACCAGATCCTGATACAAACGAAAGCCATCCAACTCGTTAGGGGTGCGGCCCTAATGGCGTTGATCTATGCGGTAGCCTTTTTCTTCAAACTTCAGACCCTTCTTTGGGTGTTGAACCTCATGGTCCCCGGTTTGGTGATCGGCGTAGCCATCATCTTTCAACCGGAACTTAGAAAGATATTTACCCAGATTGGGCAAGGGGGGTGGTTCAGGTTTGCTTCCTCCGAACAGATCCTGCAACTGGATGAAGTGATCCAAGCTGCAGTGACTCTGTCCAGTAAGCGAAGGGGCGGGTTGATCGTAATCGCTAGACAGGTAGGACTGAAAAATTACATCGACACGGGAACCCGATTGGATGCAGAAATTACCGCCAAGCTGATTGTAACGATTTTTGGACATGATACCCCCCTCCATGACGGAGCATTGATTATCGAAGGGGGAAAAATCGCTGCAGCTGGATGCTTCCTACCCCTATCAGAACAACCGGATATCCGAAGGAGTTTCGGTACTAGGCACCGAGCTGCCTTGGGGCTAGCAGAAGAAACGGATGCGGTGGTAGTGGTGGTATCGGAGGAAAGTGGAGCTATTTCGTTAGCCTACGATGGAAACCTCATCTACGATATTCCAGAAACCCAACTGAGAAAACGATTGCGGGAACTCTTCATCATTGGAGGTGAAGGGTCGATGGAGGAAACTGAGGAGGGTGTCCTTGAGGAGTAAATCCTTTCTGGATCGCCTAGTCGCAGAATGGCCCGCAAAAGCTCTCTCTCTAGCAGCGGCCATCCTACTGTTTCTATTCCATAATTATTCCACTCTATCAGAACGGTTTATCAATGTTCCTTTACAGGCTGTTTTCGCCAATGGATTCACCGCAGGACAACCAATTCCTAGAAGAGTGCGGGTCTCTGTTCGAGGAAAAGAAAAGAACCTAGCCACGTTTTCCGAAGGAGATATCGAGGCTATCGCAGATTTTACCCCTTTCACCAAGAAAGGAACGTATCGGGTCCCCATCCAGATAAAGCGGAAAGGAGGCGTGGAGGATTCGAATATCATGGAGTTCAGGGTGGAGCCCATTGAACTGGTGGTATTTATCGAAGAGAAAATTCAAAAACGGGTAGAGGTGTCGCCGCGTTTCAAAGGGTCCCTCCTCTCAGGGTATGAATTGGTGCAATACTATGTAACCCCTTCTTTGATTCTCGTAGAGGGGCCTCAAAGCAAACTCGAAAGGTTGTATTCCATCCCCACGGAAGAGATAGATCTAACGGGGAAAAAAGAAAACTTTAGCCTCGAAGTTCGAATCCTGAAGAATGATCCCCTTCTCTCTTTTCCCAATGGGGACATGGTGGAATTCAGGGGATTTGTGCAGGAAACTACCATCCTCAAGACTTTCGAGTCCGTAAATATCGTGGTATTGGATCTGCGTTCCGATCTTCGATTGTCCCACGCTCTTCCCAAAGGAACGATACGGGTACAAGGAGCCCAGAATATACTGGATAGTATGGGAGGGGATCAGATCCGTCTTATCGTAGACGGAAAGAGTATTACCCATCCGGGTATCTACACGTTACCGGTTCGTATTGATACGCCCTCAGGACTCATGGTCTTGAGATTCGAACCAACTAGTGTGACATTGAAGGTAGAACAGGTGGAGTAGACAGGAATGATATTGGGAATCGGAATTGACGTGATACAGGTAGAGAGAATCCGCCGGTGGGCATCCATCCCTGGTCTGTATGAGAGATACTTTCATCCTCAGGAACTGGAGACGGCAAGAAAGAATGGGCAGAATGCTGTCCTTTCCCTCGCTGCACGCTTTGCCGCCAAGGAGGCCTTTGGTAAAGCTCTCGGTACAGGTCTCTATGGGATACAGCTTCGAGACATCAATGTAGTGAACGATCCTCATGGAAAACCGGAGTTATTGTTAGAAGGAAAGGCGTTGGAAATATTCCGGCAGTTAGGGGGCAAGAAAGTCCATGTTTCTTTGACCCATGAAGAGGATTATGCGTTGGCCATGGTAGTGTTAGAAGGGTAAAGTGGAAAGTATGGAAGATCAAGGGAAAAAACTTACCTTCTTTCAGAAGACTCCCATTCAGTGTCCTCTCTGTGAAACCGTCTTCTATCGGGAAGAACTCCTCACTGGTGGCGGGAGGATGATTGCTGGCCCGCTAACGAGGGATCTTCGTAGAATATACGAACCTTCCAAGAAGTTCGGGGAAATATTCCCTTTGATCTATCCCATTACGGTGTGTCCTACCTGTTTTTATGCTACCTTCCCACAAGATTTTCTCTCCCCCCCAGATAAGAACAAGGGAGCTCTTCTGGAACAGATGGAAAAACGAAAAGAGAGTTTGAAACCTTTGTTTCCCGAACTGGACTTTACTCGGCCAAGGACGCTGAAGGAGGGAGTGGCATCGTACATTCTGGCGGTTTTTTGTTACGACTACTTCACCAAGGAGTTTTCTCCAACCATCAAGCAAGGAGTCTGTTGCCTACGGGCAGCTTGGTGTTGCAACGATCTTCACCGCAAGTTTCCCAATGAAAATTACGACTATCTGGCAGCAAACCTCTATAGAAAGGCCCGTTTCTTCTATACCCAAGCAGTGGAAAGAGAACAACGAGGGTTGGAACCCATGTCAGGCATGAAAGTGCTGGGGCCCGATTTGGACAAGGACTATGGGTATGATGGGGTCCTGTATTTGAATGGGCTTCTGGAACTTCTCTACGGCCCTCGTAAGGATAAGGAAA
The DNA here is from genome assembly GCA_937140905.1 of uncultured Spirochaeta sp. Taxonomy (GTDB): domain Bacteria; phylum Spirochaetota; class Spirochaetia; order DTKZ01; family DTKZ01; genus DTKZ01. Next base: position 41,792 of record CAKZQO010000121.1, on the reverse strand, counting down.
AGAGGATACAAACCCTCACTACGGCTAAGAGATACGTGGCCAAAATATTCGGAATGGGGAAAGCCTCGAAACAGAAACCTTCGGCTCTATTAGATCAGGCCAGAGAACTGTACGAAGAGATCAACAAAGGGTTGGAACAAATTGGAGTACAGGTAGGACCGGAGGAGGAAACAGAGGAGAATGAGTAGAAGGAACATCCGGGTTGTGTTGGCATACGATGGAACAGATTTCTTTGGATGGCAGACCCAGAAGGAGGGGCGAACGGTACAATCCGTGGTGGAACAAGCGCTGGCAAAGATCCATAAACACTCCGTTCATGTCCATGCTGCAGGCAGAACCGACTCGGGAGTCCACGCGGCTGGACAGGTGATCAATTTCTTTACTGATCTATCTTCCATTCCTTCGGAGAAATTCACCCCTGCATTGAACTCGATTCTCCCCTTCGATGTGCGAGCATTGGAAAGCAAAGAGGTGGATGAATCCTTTCATGCGCGGTTCGATGCCAAGGTTCGGGAGTATCGATACTATATTTATCCTCGACCCATTGTTCCTCCCTACTATCGACGGTACTGCCATTGGATTCCTTATAGACCCCATTTAAGTAGACTGAACCGAATGGCTTCTTACATTGTTGGCACCCATGATTTCACCAGCTTTTCCGCTTTGGGAGATCCCAATCCCTCGAAAGTTAGGACCATTCAATCTGCAGCCTTTTTCCCCCAAGGGCCTTTTCTCGTGTTTCGTATTACCGGTACCTCGTTTCTCTGGCACATGGTACGGAACCTAGTGGGAACTTTTCTGATGTTAGATCAGGAGGAACGACCACCGGAACAGATTCGGGAGATACTCGAGGCCAAGGACAGGGATCTTGCCGGTGACACGGCTCCCGCTTCCGGATTGTTTCTCCATCGGGTGGTATACGATGATGAATAAAAAAGATTTCTTTGCCCAGTACAACGAGATTCTATTGGATTTCCAGGATCTGTTGGAATCTCCTTTTCGGAGCTCGGAAAGGGATTCTACCCCGGCAATTGACTTTGTGGGTTCTGAATTTTCCCTGGACCCTATTATTGAACGAAAACGAGGGATGGAACAGCTTGCTCGGATCATCCAGGAGTGCTCTCGCTGCAGACTTGCCAAGGAAAGAACCCGTACAGTGCCTGGAATGGGGGTGATGGATCCCTTGGTGATGGTCATCGGAGAAGGCCCTGGGGCAGAGGAAGATAGGCAGGGATTACCTTTTGTGGGGGCGGCGGGGCAGTTCCTGGATAAATGGCTAGCGGCAGTGGGGTTATCGAGAGAGAGGAATGCCTACATAGCCAATATGGTGAAATGTCGTCCTCCCGGCAATCGGGATCCCCAAGAGGATGAGGTGAAAGCTTGTTTTCCCTATCTGTTAAAGCAGGTAGAACTCGTAAGACCTTTAGCGATTCTAGCCGTGGGAAGGATCGCGGCCCAGTCTCTTTTAGGAACCACCCAAGGGATTGGTTCCCTCCGGGGAACGGTACACAGATGGAGAGGAATCCCCCTGGTGGCTACGTATCATCCTAGTGCGGTTCTTCGAGATGCGAACCTCAAACGTCCGGTTTGGGAAGATTTGAAGCGGTTGAAAGCTCTATTGGATGCTTTCCCATCCAAGAACTCGGAGCAGGAGACTCCATCATAGCATGGGTTTGGTGCAGGTGGTATTCAACATTCCCGTAGATCGAGAGTTTACCTACACCACGAACGAGGAAGTGCCTTTTGGATGCCGAGTTGTTGCTCCCTTCCATGGACGAAATCTAAATGGGTATGTGGTAGGTACAGAACCTCTCAAGGAAGATGGTGCTTCCTTCCAACTGAAACCCCTCCGTCGAGTACTGGACAAAGAACCCCTCTTCGACAAAGAGTACCTTGCGTTGGCCCGCTGGATAGCCGATCGCTACTATTCATCCCTCGGAGAAGCTCTGGCCGCAATGCTTCCAGGCGGAAAGAAGGAAACCGAAGTTCCTTTGTTTGAAGACGCCGGGGAAGAGGTGTTTATTACTCCTCCTTCGCTATCCCCTGAGCAGGAACAGGCGGTAAAGGAAATTTTATCTAAAGAAGACGGTTTGTACTACCTTTTTGGAATCACGGGTTCGGGGAAAACCGAGGTGTTCCTGAGGGTGGCGGAGGCAACTCTTTTAGAAGGGAGGGGTGTGATCTACCTGGTTCCGGAAATAGCCCTCACTGGTCAGGTGGTTCGGGCAATTCGGGAACGATTTGGAAGTAAAGCAGCGGTCCTTCATTCCCGCCTCACCCCAAGTCAGCGGCTAACCGAATGGCGCAGGATCCTCCGTGGAGAAGCCCCTCTGGTGGTAGGTGCTCGGAGTGCGGTTTTTGCACCTCATCCTCGATTGGGATTGATTATTCTGGACGAGGAGCATGAAGGATCGTACAAATCGAGCAGCTCTCCCCGATACCATGCCAGACAGGTAGCCATGAAGAGATGTTCCCTCAGTAAGGCGCGATTGGTGATGGGAAGCGCCACTCCATCGGTAGAGGCTTACTATCTGATGCAGAAGGGGGAGATTCGAGGGATTCGTCTTACCAAAAGGTTAGCGGGGGGAAAACTCCCGGAGGTAGAGATCGTAGACCTCAAGGGCACAGAGGGGGTGTTTTCCCGGCGACTTCAGGAAGAAATTCTGATTACCCATAGGGAGAAACGGCAGACGATCCTCTTTCTTAACCGCAGGGGTTTTTCCTACTCCTTTCACTGTAATACCTGTGGGTATCAAATGAAGTGCCGTCGCTGTTCGGTGAGCCTTACCTTTCACAAGCAAAAAAACCGTATGGTATGCCACTACTGTGGATTCTCTACCCGACCAATGGATCTATGTCCTTCCTGCGGATCTCTCGATGTGGGGTACTATGGTTCGGGTACAGAGAAGATTGAAGAGGAAGCTCGACGGATCTTTCCCGAACTTAAAATAGCTCGCCTGGATACCGATGCGGTGGAACGGAAAGGAACTCTTGAACGGATTCTTAAAGAGTTCCAGGAAGGGAAAATCGATCTTCTCCTGGGTACTCAAATGGTAGCCAAAGGTCTCAACTTCCCGGGGGTACGGTTAGTAGGAATCGTGCTGGCAGATACGGGACTCCACATGCCCGATTTCCGGGCTACCGAGCGGACTTTCTCCTTGATCGTGCAGGTTTCTGGTCGAGCAGGAAGGTTCGCTCCAGATGGAAAGGTCATTGTTCAGACCTACATGCCCCAGCACGAGGCGGTGAACCATGCAGCGCAGATGGCAGTGGATGAATTCTATAAAAAGGAACTTGAGAATCGAGCAGAACTGCGTTTTCCCCCCTTTTCACGGCTCTTTCGACTAGTCTTTAGAGGCAAGTCTGAAGAAAGTGTACGAGCAGCGGCGGAGGAAATTGGTACGAACTTGATAAGGGAATTACGGGGGCAAGCAGAAGTTCTAGGCCCCGCAGAATGTCCCATTGGAGTCATCGCGGGAAACCATCGATACCAAATCATCTTGAGAACAAAAGCTTTTCTGCCTGTCCATGCGGAACTAAGGAATCAACTAGCTAGGGTCAAGTTACTCAAAGGAGTGTATCTTGAAGTTGACGTGGACCCCGTCTCTCTCCTTTGATACGGTCGAATTGATTCTTTCCTTTCTTTTCTATATGTTTTTAGCACTATGAGTCCATACTACTATTACCCAGAGAATTACAGACCCTACCTCAGCCTGGAAGAGACCGAGAAGGCCATCGCCGATATCAAGACATTTTTCCAAACCTATCTCTCGGCGATTCTACGGCTACGACGGGTTACCGCACCCCTATTTTTAAAGAGTGGAACAGGCATTAATGACGACTTGAACGGAGTAGAGAAACCCGTGGTGTTCAACCCTAGGAACATGGATGGAGTTACAGCAGAAGTACCCCAATCGTTGGCCAAGTGGAAGCGCATGATGCTGGCAGACTATGGAATTCCGGTCGGCTATGGTCTGTACACTGACATGAATGCCATTCGGCCCGATGAAGAACCGGACACGCTGCATTCCTATTATGTGGATCAATGGGACTGGGAGATGGCGATTCGGAAGGAGGATCGCAACCTAACCTTTCTGAAAGCCATCGTTCGCAAGATATATGGGACCTTTTTGGCTACCGAATTCCTTGTGTACGAAACCTATCCGGAAATAAAGCCCATCTTGCCTGAGGATATCACCTTTATCCACGCGGAGGAGCTCCTTCGCCTGTATCCCAACCTCACCCCGCAGGAACGAGAGAATGAAGCGGCTCGAAAGTATGGCGCGGTATTTATCATAGGAATCGGCGCGAACCTTTCAGACGGGAAACCCCATGATGGAAGAGCCCCCGACTACGATGATTGGAGCACTCCCAACGAGGATGGATACCTAGGCCTAAATGGGGATATCATCTTCTGGCATCCCGTTTTGGAAAGAGCTTTCGAGATATCCTCCATGGGAATTCGGGTAGATCGAGAAGCTCTCCTGCGGCAGTTGGCCATCCGCAAAGCAGAAGACCGGAAGAATCTTTTATTTCATCGACGACTGTTGAAGGGAGAGTTTCCTGAATCCATCGGGGGAGGGATCGGCCAATCCCGGCTTTGCATGTTTTTCTTGCGGAAAGCCCATATTGGTGAAGTACAGTCTAGTATCTGGCCTGATCATATCGTAGAGAACTGTAAGAAGCACGGAATCGTGCTCATGTAGGTGGAAGCATGAATATACTAACCTTGGGACACGAAGTCCTTCGTCAGAAAGCTAAGGAAGTAACACGAATTGATCAGCAGACAGCTCTTCTGGTCAAAGAAATGTTGGAAACCATGCATTTAGGCAAAGGGATTGGATTAGCGGCTACTCAAGTGGGAATCTTGGAGCGTATTTTCGTGGTCCACATAGCCGACGATATCCCCCGAGTATTCATCAATCCAGTGTTGAAAGGAGTATCACCTGAGACTTCCCTCTATGAGGAAGGATGTCTCAGCATACCGGGGATTTATGCAGATGTGACCCGTCCCGAAATGATCAGTATCGAAGCTTTGGATGAAAGGGGAAATACTTTTCACCTAGATGCGGATGGGCTCTTGGCTCGGGTAATCCAGCATGAGTTAGATCATCTAAACGGGGTGCTCTTCATCGATCATTTGAGTGAATTGAAACGGAAACGAATCATCCGCACGTGGGAACAGAAGTTCAAAGCATGAGTTTGAAAGTCCTCTTTGCAGGTACTCCGGAGATGGCTGTCCCTTCCCTTATTGCAGTGGCTCAAGAGTTTTCTATCGTAGGAGTAGTGACTGCTCCGGATCAGGAGGTTGGCCGTGGCAGAAAGCTTCTTCCTTCACCGGTCAAACAGAAGGCTCTCGAGCTGAATCTCACCGTGCTTACCCCACAGAAATTAGATGGTACTGTTCGTGAACAGGTTAAAAGCCTTGCTCCGGACATTCTGGTGGTAGTGGCTTTTGGAAAGATCTTTGGACCAAAGTTCCTATCCCTCTTTCCCATGGGGGGAATCAACCTGCATCCATCCTTATTGCCTAAATATAGGGGCCCTTCCCCGATCCCGGAAGCGATTCTCCAAGGGGATTCCGAAACAGGGATTACCATTCAGAAACTTGTTCTTCAGATGGATGCGGGTCCCATATTACTCCAGGAGGTGATTCCCCTCAATGGAACGGAAACTACGGCGTCCCTCACAGCCCTTTGTGCGGAGCGAGGAGCCGCATTGTTGGTCCAGGCATTGAAAGGGATCGAAACAGGCACGGTGAAAGAAGTGCCCCAGGATGAACGCAAAGCCACGTATTGCAAATTGCTCACTAAGGAAGACGGAAGAATTTCTTGGCATTTACCGGCTACACAGATCGAACGAATGGTTCGGGCGTACGATCCGTGGCCTACCGCGTGGACCTTGTACCGGGGTGAGATGTTGAAAATCCTCAAGGCATCGGTTTTCCATCCTTCTATCAAGGGGGAAAGGGAGGGAAAAGTAATCGGTGTAGACAAGGGGAAAGGAATTCTGGTACAAACGGGAGAGGGGATCTTGGCTATACATACACTTCAACTGCAGTCAAGGAAAGCCTTGGATTTTACCAGTTTTTTGAATGGGGAACGGAATTTCATTGGGTCTATACTGGGGGAATAGGTGAAACTCTATTGGTACCAGATAACCGATACGATTTCTAAGCTGTGGGTTCAGGTACAAAGGATCATTCCCAATCCACAGGATACCTCAGAAGAACGATGGTTGAAAATCGTAATTCTGGGCTCCGCAGGTACCTTAATTCTAGTTGCTATCGCAGGATTCATTGCTTTTTCCTTAGTATTGCAAGGAGCGGAGCAGACTGTAGTACCTGATGTGCGGGGGAAGGAACTGACAGAGGCGTTGGTGGTGCTTCAAGATCGAGAACTGTACCCGAAATTACAACTTCGTTTCTCTACCGATCCATCGTTGAAAGGGAAGATAATCGATCAACGTCCCTCTGCGGGTACAGTTGTAAAGGCAGGAAAACGAATCACTCTCATGGTCAGTAAAGGATCGGTGGTGGACAAAGTGGAAGATTTTCGGGGAAAGAAACTCGAGGAGGTTCGCACTCACCTGCAGTCCCTCTTTGCTTCCCAAAAACCTCTCCTCCGAATCAAAGAACCTGTAACCTATGTGTTCCATCCTTCTCCTGCGGGGACTGTGTTGGAGCAGAAACCTGAACCTGGAGCGGAGCTAACTGGGCTAACCGATCTAGTATTGGTGGTGAGTAGGGGGCCCGAGGTAGAAAAGAAGAAAGTACCCAATCTCCTAGGTCGTTCCTATACAGAAGCAATGGATCTTTTAGTGCAAGAACAGATCCCTTTCGTATTCCAGTTCCAACCAAGAACCCAAGGGAAACGGGCTGGAACCATTGTAGAACAGACCCCCAAAGGAGGGGAAGAAATAGAACCTGGAACAACGATAGAACTTACGATGACAGAGGCAACAGAGCCTGACAAGAATTCCCGTTTTGGATTGTTCGACTATACCTTACCTCTCTATCCGGTGGTGGTGGATTTGAAGGTGGAAGTAGTAAGCCCTGGGGGAGAACGGAAAGTGCTATTTTCCATGAAGCATCCAGGAGGGCGAATCGCCTTCCCCTATCTGCAACCAGTAAATACCACGCTGGTCCTCTCTGTCTTCGATCGAGAAATCATCCGGCACCAGGTACAAGCTCAAGGGAACTGATCAAGGGATCTGATAACCCTGGCGCCGGAGGGACGGACCTGTAAGGGAATGACAGAGCCCTTTCCAAATAGGCGTTCCATATGGGATACGAACGCGTCCCCATCTTCATAGGGAACGTAGGCTTGGATGGTTCCCGCAAATCCTCCTCCATGAACCCTCACCCCCCCTCTTTTCCCTAGGAATTCCTCTGCCCATCCTAACGCCAAAGAAAGCTGCTGGGATGTAGGATCCCGATAGGAAACACAGTTTTGCAATAGCGTCCATGAGGAAAGGCCCGATTCCTTCACCAAGGATAGGAATAGTTCGGTTTTCCCTTCCTTTAGAGCTTGGATCATTCCTTCTACGCGTTCGTTTTCCCGATAGAAATGGAGGGCTCGGAGGATGGCTCGATCGTTCCCCTTACCCTTTAGACTAGGGATCTTGGAAAGGAATTTTTCCTTGGACACATCCCGGAGGACTACACCTCCTAAGAGGCGGGCAACTTCTTTCATCTCCCTAGGGATGGAGGCGTATTCATCTGTCAGATCTGCGTGGGAACTCCCCGTATCGATGAGGAACAGATGGTACCCTGGAAGAGAGAAGGGGACATGTTCTACCCTAGGACTCTGTGGATTCTCAAAATCTATACTACACACCCCTCCATGAGCACAGGTCAATTGATCCATCAAACCACAGGGTTTTCCGAAGTAGATGTTTTCCGTTTCCTTTCCCATGAGAGCCAACTCGAGGGGCGTAAGGGCCCCCTGGGCAAACAGGACATTGTAGAGAGTCGCCAGGAGTAGTTCGATCGCTGCAGAGGAGCTTAGACCAGAACCGGGAAGTACCCTGCTCTGGATAACCGCTTGAAAGCCCCCAATAGGGAATCCTTTCTTTGCGAATCCGCTAAGAAGGCCGCGGACTAATCCTTCGGTACGTCCTTCTTCTTCCTTCTTGGGCGATAGATCCTCAATTGTCATCCGGATCTCTGGGAATCCCTCGGAAAAGAGTTCGACGCAGGGGGTACTAGTATGCGAATCACTGTGGAGCGAAGCTACGGCTATCGCATCGAGATGCACGGCCGCTGCGAGCACCTTCCCATGATTGTGGTCTGTATGGTTGCCCCCGAGTTCGGTTCTCCCAGGACTGGAAACCATCCAAACCTCCTTCAAACCAAATTGTTTTCTGTGCCGTTCCAGAAGGGATAGGTATCGCTTCTTACAGCTATTCAAGGCTTCATTAGGGTAGAGAGTGGAAAAGAGAGAATCGAAAGCACCGCCCTCGATGGCATGAAGGGTCTGTAGTTGATTCATCCTTCCTCCCTTTAGTAAGATGCGGTAGAGTTAACGGATTATGCAAAAAATCGTCCCTAGAGTGCAAGACTACCCTTGGGGATCTACCCAATGGATACCCGAGTTTCTTGGGCTTCCCATGACGGAAGAGAAACCCTGGGCAGAACTTTGGTACGGAGCACACCCTAAAGCTCCCTCTCTCTTGGAAGGAACGGATATCGATCTGTTGCAATGGATTACGAAGGATCCAGAGAAACGTTTGGGTTCAAAGGTAGTCAACACCTTTGGACCCCAGCTTCCTTTTCTCCTGAAACTATTGGCCGCTGCAGAACCCTTATCGATCCAATGTCATCCATCCCGTAAGCAGGCGCAGGAAGGTTTTCAGAAAGAAAACCAGTTGGGTATTCCTTTAGACTCGCCATCCCGTAACTACAAGGATCCCAATCATAAACCGGAAATTCTCCTTGCCCTTTCTCCCTTCACAGCCCTCTGTGGATTTAGATCCCCTTTGACTATTCTCCAACAGTGCAAGCGATTGACTTTGGCTATTCCAAAACTGGAGGACTTCTTCCCCCTGCTAGAGGGAGGGGACTTAGAGGGATTCTATCGATCCTTCTTTTCCCTTCCCAAAGGGGTGGTACGCTCCTGGATCCTTGGTTATCAAGCCCTTCTGTCAGAGAGTTCGGAGAGTCTTTCTCTAGAGGATCGATGGTTTTGCCGATTAGCCCAACGATACCCCGAAGATCCAGGTTGCTTTGCCCCCTACTATCTGAACCTGGTAGAGCTTTCACCGGGAGAAGCTATATTCCTAGATTCAGGAGTACTACACGCTTATCTCCAGGGATTTGGAATAGAGCTAATGGCCAACTCGGACAACGTCCTGCGGGGAGGATTGACTTCCAAGCATATGGATCTCGATGAGCTTCTTCGGGTGATACGGTTCCAGCACGAAATTCCCAAGGTAATTCGACCCAAACGTACTATGATTCAGACACGAAACGGGGAATATTGGGAGGAACTGTATCCAGTCCCCGTGTTGGAGCTTAGCTTATCTATTCTTCGGTTCGATAGGGCGAAGGAGGCAATACCTGTTCCTGCTCGGGGGCCCGAGATTCTTCTCTGTGGAGAGGGAGTATGGGAAGTATGGAGGGAATCGGGATCCGAAGCTTTCTTGCTAAAACGGGGGGAAGCTTGTTTTCTGGATTCCTCAGTGACTGAGGTCTTTCTCGCTGGAAGGAACGATGGAAAGGGATGGTTCGCTAGAGCCCGGGTAGGTATGGATGGATAATCCTATGCGAGTGTTTATTGATGCCGACTCCTGCCCTGTCCGGGTTCGGGAAATTGTGTGCAAGGCTGCTAAAAAGCGGAATTTCCTCGCCATCTTTGCGGCTAATCGTCCGATCCCTCTTCCCAAAAATCGGAATGTGCGTTTTATCCATGTAGAGGAGGGAGAAGGGAGAGCGGACGCTTTCATCAAGGAACAGGTAGGGGCAGGAGATTTGGTGATTACCCGGGACATTCCGCTGGCAGCCGAATTGGTAGAACAAGGACCCCTGGTGATCAACGATCGGGGGGAACTGTACACGAAGGAAAATGTAAGGGAGCGATTGTCTATCCGAAACTTTATGAAAGAACTAAGGGAAGTTGGGTTGTACGAGAGTCCCATGGGAGGGTTTGGAAGGAAAGAGGTCAAAGCCTTTGCCGCTACCTTCGATCGCATCCTGACTCAATTGGAACGACAGTCGCGTAAGGGGAGGGAAGAGTGAGTAGTCTGGAAGAGCTCAAGCAGTTGTCGGAAAAGCGAATTCTTTTCCTCGATGGAGCCATGGGTACCATGATCCAGGCTCATCGACTGAGCGAAGAGGATGTCCGGGGGATCCGGTTCAAGGATATCCACCCTGAAATTCAGTTCAAAGGGAACCATGACCTTTTGAATCTTACTCAACCCGATTTGATCGAAGAAATCCACCGTTCCTATTTAGAAGCGGGGGCCGACATCATCGAGACCAACACGTTCAATTCAAACGCCATCAGTCAGAAGGATTACGGCTTGCAGGAGCTGGGTTATCAACTCTCCTACGAAGGGGCCCGGATCGCGAGAAAAGCGGTAGAGTCTTTCGCGGGGAGGAAAGGAAAGCCCGCCTTTGTGGCAGGAGTGCTGGGACCTACCAATAAGACCCTCTCTATCTCTCCCCGGGTGCAAGACCCTGGGTACCGGGATCTTACCTTCATGGAACTCGCTAAGGCTTACAAGGAGTCGGCAGAAGGTCTCTGGGATGGAGGGGTAGACCTTTTCTTGATCGAAACGATCTTCGATACCCTGAATGCCAAAGCAGCGATCTACGCCCTTCTTACCCTGTTCGAAGAACGGGGGAAAAGCCTTCCCATCATGGTATCCGGAACGATAACCGACGCAGCGGGTCGTACTCTATCCGGGCAAACACCTAAAGCCTTCTACTATTCCATCCGTCATGCGAATCCCTTCAGCGTGGGGCTGAACTGCGCCATGGGGGCAGACAAACTGCGTCCCCATGTGGTGGAGTTGGCCCAAGTAGCAGAAACAGCGGTAAGCGTGCATCCCAATGCGGGTCTTCCTAATGCTTTTGGCGCCTACGATCATTCTCCCAAGTTCATGGCCGCTACCCTAAAGGAGTTCGCGGGGGAAGGTCTTGTGAACATCGTGGGAGGGTGCTGCGGTACTACTCCGGAGCATATCGCTGCCATTGTGGAGGCTCTTTCCGGTATTTCCCCAAGAAAGCCCCACCTTCCCAAGCACTTCACTTGCCTTTCTGGGCTAGAACCCTTAGTCATTGGTCCTGGAAGTCTCTTCGTAAATATCGGAGAGCGGACGAACGTTACGGGTTCGGCTCGTTTTCGGAGACTTATCACCGAAGGCAAGTACGAAGAGGCTTTGGAGGTGGCCCGCGACCAGGTGGAAGGTGGGGCTCAGATGCTGGATGTGAACATGGACGAGGGGATGCTGGACTCTGTGGAAGCCATGCGAAGGTTCCTTCTTCTTCTGGCCACGGAGCCCGACATTGCCCGGTTACCGATCATGATCGACTCTTCCCGTTGGGAAGTGATCGAAGCTGGACTACAGTGCGTGCAGGGAAAGTGTGCGGTGAACTCCTTGAGTCTTAAGGAGGGAGAGGAGGAGTTCCTTCGCCGGGCTCGGTTGGTAAGAAAGTATGGAGCGGCCACGGTGGTGATGGCGTTCGATGAGGAAGGGCAAGCGGATACCTTCCAGCGGAAGGTAAGCATCTGTACCCGGGCCTACCGATTGCTCCGGGAACGGCTAGATTTTCCTCCCGAAGACATCATCCTGGATCCAAACATCTTTGCCCTTGCTACAGGGATGGAGGAACATAGGAACTACGGGGTGGATTTTCTAGAAGCGGTCAGGTTCATCAAGAACCATCTTCCCTACGCAAGAACCAGCGGAGGAATCAGTAATCTATCCTTCTCCTTCCGGGGAAACGAACGAATCCGCCGAGCCATGCACACGGCGTTCCTCTACCATGCCATTCGAGCTGGACTAGATATGGGAATCGTGAATCCGGGACAGTTGGATGTGTACGATGAGATTCCAAAGGACCTGTTGGAACGGGTAGAGGACGTGATTCTCAATCGGCGTCCGGACGCAACGGAACGGTTATTGGAAATTGCTCCCCTCTACAGTAGCTCTGACAAGATGCAGGAACCAGAAGACCCTGCTTGGCGTAAAGGAGGAGTGGGGGAACGTATAGCCCATTCTCTCGTGAAAGGAATCACCACCTTCATCGAAGCGGATGTGGAAGAAGCTCGGAAAGAGCTTGGTTCGGCCCTCAAGGTGATCGAAGGCCCCTTGATGGATGGTATGAATCAGGTCGGAGAACTGTTTGGCTTGGGAAAGATGTTCCTCCCTCAGGTCGTGAAGAGTGCCCGGGTAATGAAGCAGGCAGTCTCCTACCTGGAGCCCTACCTACGGGAAGAAAAGGCAGAGGGAGAAGGATCCACTAAGGGTAAGTTCCTCATCGCCACGGTGAAAGGGGATGTGCACGACATCGGAAAGAACATCGTAAAGGTCGTTCTTCAATGCAATGGATGGGAGGTGATCGATCTAGGCGTGATGGTTCCCTCGGAGGTTATTCTCCAGGCAGCCAAGGAACAGAAGGTAGACATGATCGGGTTGTCCGGACTCATCACTCCATCGCTGGATGAAATGGTCCATGTTGCCTCGGAGATGGAACGGTCCGGCTTGAACCTACCCCTTCTCATTGGGGGAGCCACTACCTCGGAGATTCACACCGCCGTAAAGATCGAACCTGTGTATCGAGGGCCTGTAGTCCATGTGAAGGACGCTTCCCTAGCGGTAGGGGTAGCCGCATCTTTAAGGGATTCCGCGAAAAGAGACCCCTTTGTTTCTGGGATTCGGAAACGGTACAGTTCCCTTCGTGTCCAGCGACTTGCCCGTTCTCCCTACGATCTACTACCCTTGGAAGAGGCTCGAAAGAAACGGTTCGATCCGGGATGGTCGGGATACACGCCCCCCAAACCAAACCGACTGGGCTTCCATACGATCGAAGTACCTATTTCTGTCTTAGTTCCTTTTATAGATTACCAGTTCTTCTTCGTCGCTTGGGACATGGATGGGAAGTATCCCCAGATCCTGAAAGATCCCGCAAAAGGGGGAGAGGCAAAAAAATTGTTTCGCGATGCCCAGCAAATGCTGGAACAAATCGAGGGACGTTCCCTCCTTCAAGCTAGAGGGGTGTACGGGATATTCCCAGTCAATTCCACAGTGGATGACACAGTGGTAGTGTATGCGGATAATAACCGTCAACAGGAGCTTCTACGTATTCCTTTCTTGCGACAGCAGTTGCGGAAAAAAGAAACCCCTTACTACCTTTCCTTGGCTGATTTCATTGCTCCTCTTTCTAGTTCCATCCCCGATTACATGGGTTTCTTTGCAGTTACTGCGGGGATAGGTCTCACAGAAGCAACGGAGCGGTTCGAACGGGAAGGGGATGACTACAGAGCTATTTTGTTGAAGATTCTAGCCGATCGGTTGGCGGAAGCCTTTGCCGAGTACCTCCACCTCCTGGTGCGGAAAGAACTCTGGGGGTATGCCCCCGAGGAATCCCTCTCGGTCGAGGATATCTTCAAGGTTCGATACCAGGGCATTCGACCAGCTCCTGGCTATCCCCCTTGTCCCGACCATCGGGAAAAGGCTCGCATCTGGAATCTTCTGGAACCGGATCGGTTGGGGATTACCCTCACGGAAACGTACATGATGGTGCCTCCCGCATCGGTTTCCGGGTACTACTTTTCCCACCCTGCTTCTCGGTATTTCAGTGTGGACAAGATTGGAAAGGACCAGGTGGAAGACTATGCCAGGCGCACGGGATCCACGGTGGAAGAAACGGAGAAGTGGCTTGCTTCCCATCTAGGGTATTAAACTTTTTATCCTTACTTTCTAGTTTCGAAGCCCCTCAAGGGTATACTGTAACCCTTCTTTGGAGCCGGAAAACACCACCCGTCCCCTAGTTTTCCATCGGTGGTTCCCAGCTTCAGGGGAGAGTTCATAGATAGATTCATCGATGGAGGGGGTGTATGGTTTCCCGTCCTCGAAGGAACCAAGAAAACCCAATTTTTCCATTAGAGCGGCTCCGGAGGCCAGATCCCAGAGTTTTGCGTAGGCAATGTAACTCACATACCCACCCATGAACAGGTGGAGAAGGGCAAAGACACTACTTCCGCTCGCGTGGACAGTCCCGGGGAAACGATGACCCTTTCGGGTGTTCCCCTGATCGATAGCGATCACTCCCGCTTCAAAAGGGGGTTTAGGTAGAACCGGTTTGTGAGGAACGAGGTGGGGTTCGTCGTCCGAGCAATCCCGTCTCCATTGAGAGGCATACACCCGATCCGTTTCCGTGATAAGGAGTTTTCCCGCCACCGGAAGATAGATGGCGCCCTCTGTAATCTTCCCCTTCTCCGCATAGGCAATAGATATACCCCAGGAAAGGAGGTGATTCGCGTAGGAAGAGGTTCCATCGATGGGATCGATGATCCAAGCCTTGCCCTTTAACGCTTCCTTCAGGTAGGTCTCGTCTTTCGTTTCGACGGTTTCCTCTCCGATTAAGTACACCCCATCCTCGGGTCTATCGAACTCCCTTCCCAACATCTCTTCGATTTCTTTGTCAGCTTGAGTGACGATGGAGCGATCTTGTTTGAACTCACGAGTAGGGGATTCGAAATAGTGGAGGGCTATACGGGCAGATTCATCCAGCAGTTTCAGAACTTCCTCTAGGTTCCAGGTGGTCATGGATTGTTCCTTTGTTCAGTCCTTCAGTTCCTTTACCAAAATCCGGCTTCGCCTTCTCAAGTCGTAAGCTGCCCGTTTCTTTTCTGGAAGGGCTGAGAGATCCGCTTCTTCGAACCCTAGCTTGAGGAACCAGTCCACTGTAGCTACGGTCAGGACGAACACTCGTTTCAATCCTAGCTCCTTTGCTTTCTCCAGCAAGTACCCAATGAGTTTGGGGCCTACCCCTAGATGGGTGTATTGCTCGTCTACCGCTACTCCCGCGATTTCTCCTACCCCTTCGGGATACAAATGAAGGGCAGCACAGGCATGGATGGCGTCATCGATTTCGAACACGATATAGTCTTGATAGGTTTCCGCGAGTATTTCCTCGGTGCGAGGAAGAAGGATCCCCCGTTCCACGAAGGGTTTCATCAGCCTAAGGACATCGATGATTTCCGTGGGTTTCATGGGTCGAATCCCTGCGTAGCGATTGGAGTAGACCATGGTACCTGAACCGAGGTTGGAGAAGATTTCGGAAAGCAAGGCTCCCTCCATCCTCCCATCGAGGATGTGGACTCGTTCCACACCGGACTCACAGGCCCGTCTTGCCATGCGAAGGAGTTCCAACTGTTCTTCCTTATCCTGGTTTAGCTGGAAGAATCGATCCAGATCGTCCAGAGTGAAGTTACTGATCCGTCCACCGGGAGCGACGGGAACGCCGTCGGGGACGTGGAAATCCGAAGCCCGAAACACCGTGCCCGCGGTGAGGAAAAATAGCTTTTCCGCTCCGATTCGGGCAGCGGTGACTACCGCTAGTTCGTTGGAAGAAATGTTGTACGGTCTTCCGGTAGAGTTCCATCCGATACAGGGAAGGATGGGAACGAAGCCATCCTCCAAAACTCTCCGGAGTCCTTCGGTCAGTACCCGGTCCACGGTGCCGGCACTTTGAAAATCTGTTCCGTCCACGACTCCAATTCCCCGCGCCCGCACCCAATTCCCAATAACCGCATTGATGGAGGAAGCGGCGAGACTCGTCATGACCCGGTTGGCCACATCGAAGGCAGCCATCTTGATGAAGGGCATTGCCTCATGGCTTGTTACCCGGATTCCCCGCACAGTTTTCCCTTCAATATGGTAGTCCTTCAATATTTCATCGATTCGTTCCTTGGCGCCGGGCACTAGGATGATCCGGATTCCAACCTGATGGAGGAACGCCACGTCCCGCATCAGGACGGGGAATAAGGTATCCTGGATGATGGGGTACTCTACCTTGATGACGAAAGTAGTACCCGTAAACTGTCGAAGGTATTGAAACACTTCCCGGATCGTTTCGACTTGATCCATGGGATGTATCTTATAGCGCCTTTCTTTCCTTGACAACAGGGAGGATCTAAGACATACAGTACGGTATGTTCCTCTTGATAGGATGGTTCCTTCTTTTCTTTCTTCCCCTAGAAGCACAGGCAGATTCCTACCGGTTTACCCATCTTTCCATGGAGGAAGGTCTTTCCAGTAATTCAGTGTTCTGTATGGTGCAAGACAGGTATGGGTTCATGTGGTTCGGCACTTTTAGTGGATTGAGTCGCTACGATGGACGAAGTATTACGGTCTATCGTCCAGAGCCAGAAAACCCCCATAGCCTTTCCGCATCGGTCATCTTTTCCCTATGGGAAGATTCCTTTGGGGATCTGTGGATTGGAACGGATGGGGGAGGGCTGAATCGGTTCGATCGGGAAACGGAGGAATTCCATACCTACCGGCATGATCCAAACAATCCGATGAGTCTTTCCAGTGATCAAGTGTTTTCCCTTCTAGAAGACCGGATGGGCTGGTTGTGGGTGGGAACGGGGGGAAATGGCCTAGATCGATACGATCGGGTGCGGGATCGATTCTATCATTATAGGAGGGGAACGACTCCTGGATCATTGCCTAGCGATACTGTTCGATGCCTCATAGAAGATAAGGAGGGGAATGTATGGGTAGGAACTGCGGGGGGAGGGTTGGCCAGGTATATCCGAGACACGGATAGATTCGATTGCGTCCTCGATGGACTCACGGTACGAGCCCTTTTTGAAGATTCCAAAGGGAATCTATGGGTAGGCACCGAGCAGCGTGGTGTGTTCGTACGGTATCCCCAGGCAAGTTCCTTCGAGAATCCTCTCACCAACACGACCGTCCGGGCAATCATGGAAGACGACAATGGAAGAATTTGGTTGGGAACCGATTCAGATGGAATCGCCGTGTACGATCTGCACTCGAGGAATATTACCTGGATAAAGAAATCGGATGATCCTAGGGGATTAACTGGGAATTGGATTCGGTGCCTCTATAAGGATCGGGGAGGCCTCATTTGGGTAGGCACCAGAGACGCGGGGATCAATCGGTACAATCCTTTATCGGTAGACTTTCAATTCCTTCCTACGGAATATACCCCTAGGCAGATCTACACCGACTCCTCGGGAATCGTCTGGTTTGGTACGGATGGAGGAGGGCTTCATAGATGGAACCCTGTCACTGGACAGGTTCTCGCTTACACTGCCAAACCAGAAGATCCCCATAGTCTAAGTAGCAATTTCGTATATAGCATCGTGGAGGATCGAGAAGGGAACCTCTGGGTAGGAACGGATGGGGGCGGGTTGAATGTATTGCGCCGAGGTAAGGAAAGGTTCGAACGGTTTCTCCACGATCCGAAAGATCCTCACTCAATTGGAAGCAACAATGTGTGGGCCGTATTTGTGGATTCTAGGGGAACCCTCTGGGTAGGTACCGAGCTAGGGGGATTGTCCAGATGGGTACCGGGAACACGTTCGTTTGTTCGGTATCGCTCTGTCCCCGGAAACCCATCCAGTCTGAATGGCAACTCTGTTAGGGCTATTCTGGAAGATTCGAAAGGGACTCTGTGGATAGGGACCTGGGATGGAGGGCTTTCACAGTATAGGCCTGAATCGGATAACTTCATTCAATACAAGCGCATACCCGCAGACCCATCCAGTCTAGGGGACAACAGTGTGAACTGCATCTTCGAAGACTCTACTGGAACCCTTTGGATAGGGACTTCAGGGGGAGGACTGAACCGGATGTATGGGAATACAGGGTTGTTTTCTCATATTACGAAGAAACAGGGGCTTTCGGGAGACAATGTGTTCGGAATACAGGAAGATGAGGAAGGATTCCTCTGGATCAGTACCGAGGGAGGTCTTTCCCGGTATGACCCAAGATCAGGATCGATCTTAAACTTCAGTGAACCCGATGGCTTGCAGAAGAATGAGTTTTCCCAGAAATCCTTTGGCAGAGGCAAAGATGGTACGTTGTTCTTTGGGGGGCCACGGGGAATCAGTTATTTTTCACCTAGGAAGATACGGGTCCGCTATTCCCCTGCACCTGTCCGCATTACTCAGATTCTCTTATTCGACGAGCCGGTCCCGGTAGGAAAAAAGATCCATGGATACATGGCCCTTCAGTCGCCTGTTCCTCTAAGTAATCGGCTGGAACTCTCCTGGAAAGATTCGGTACTTTCCTTCCATTTCGCTGTTCTGGATTATGCGGATCCGGAGAGAAACCAGTATGCGATGAAAATCGAGGGGCTCCATGAGGATTGGTTATTCCTAGGTTCGAGGAACAATGCGCTAGTAACAGCCCTGAGACCGGGTAGGTACACCCTGCGAGTGAAGGGGGCCAACCATCAGGGTGTATGGAATACTGAAGAAACCTTCCTGGATATCGTGGTTCATCCTCCCTTTTGGGAAACTCCCCTGTTTCGGATTCTAGCACTAGGTTCTCTGCTTATTAGTGGATGGAGCCTGTACCGATATAGAACCTTTAAATTGGAACAGAAAACCGCCCAACTTAGGCGCTTTTCCATGCATATACAGGATGTCCGGGAAGAGGAGCGGAAACACGCGGCTCGGGAAATCCATGACGGGTTGGGACAGTACCTGGCAGTTTTGAAGATGGACACGTACTGGGTACGAAGTCATCTTGGAATGGAACAGAAGGTTCTTGAAGAGAAATTACAAGGCATGTTGGAAGTAGTGGAAGAAGCGATGAAGAGCGTTAAGGAGATTACTACCCGATTACGTCCCCAAGTCTTGGACCATTTCAATTTCTTGGAGGCCCTACGGTGGCAAGTTCAAGATTTCAAGAAACATTCTGGAATCGATGTCTCTCTTTCCCTTCCTTCGGAATCGTTGGATGTGCCTCCGGAGGTAGCTAGAAACCTCTTCCGGATCTTCCAAGAGATTTTAACTAATATTCTGAAGCACGCCCATGCGACCTGGGTGGCAGTATCGTTGGAAAAGGATAACGGGAAACTGAAACTGCAAGTGATAGATAATGGCAGGGGCATACGACCCGAAGAGATAGAAAATGAGGAGTCTTTTGGAATCATTGGCATCCAAGAACGTTGCTCCTACTTGGGCGGGTCAGTGGAAATCAATGGATCGAAGGGGACAAAGATTATAATAACGATCCCCCTGGAGGTCCCCCATGCTTAAAATTGTGATCGCCGACGACCATCCCTTAATACGAAAAGGGTTAAAACAGATACTGGGCGAAAGTCTATACATTGAGAAGGTGGATGAAGCGGGGGACGGGGAAGAACTGATGAGTCTCCTTCGGAAAGGGACGTACGACGTGGTGGTCCTGGATATTTCCTTACCGGGAAAAGATGGGCTGGAGTTGCTGAAAGATCTGAAGCATCAGTACCCCGCTCTTCCCGTGCTGATTCTCAGTATCCAGCCCGAAGAGCAGTACGCGATTCGAGCGTTAAGGAGTGGTGCATCGGGGTGTCTCAACAAAGCATCGGCCCCTGAGGAACTGGTGGCTGCGATTCGTCGACTGGCGGCTGGCGGAACCTATATTACTCCTGTAGTGGAAGAACTGTTATTGAAGGATCTGAAACGCACAAAGGGAGAACTACCTCACCAGTTCCTTTCGGATAGGGAGTATCAGGTATTTATTCTTCTAGCCTCGGGCAAAACGCCTTCGGAAATAGCCGGGAAACTTTCGTTGAGCGTTAAAACAGTTAGCACCTATCGGGCGCGTCTATTGGAAAAGATGGGCTTAAAGACGAACGCGGAACTTACCCAGTACGCTTTCAAACATGGGTTGATCCGTTAGGCCGCATTCCCCTGTAGGACAAATCCCGACATACAGTGGCAAAGACTTCTTACATACAGCTCAACTGACTTATCTCATCCTTGTGGATGATGGAAGTGCGAGAAATCCTTTTGTCTCTTCCTGTGGATAGGCGGATGGTTGAAACCTTTCTCCAAAAACAAGGACTCCGACTCGAGGAAGATGTGGAGTACACGGTAATTGCCGTGGAAGGAGAGCGAGTTATTGGTACGGGAAGCCTTTCTGGGAAAGTCCTGAAGTGTATCGCTGTGGAACCCGCACTCCAGGGACAGGGGGTAGCTTCACAGATTCTATCCGAATTGGTAAACGAAGCATTCCGGCGGGGGAGGAAACACCTGTTTATCTTTACCCGACCAGATAATGAAAAATTGTTTACTCCCTTAGGATTCAGTCCAGTAGAACGGTTAGGTAAGGAACTGGTCTTATTGGAAAACTGGGCAAATGGATTTGTCCATTATTTGGTTTCTTTAAGGGAGCATCGAGTCGAAGAGGGCGTGTCGGGCTCCGTGGTGGTGAATTGTAATCCTTTCACCCTTGGACACAGGTACCTATTGGAGTATGCCGCCTCCCGTGTGAATACCCTCCATGTGTTCGTAGTGGAAGAGGATCGATCCGTGTTTCCAACGGAGGTTCGGTTTAGACTAGTGCAGGAAGGAATCCGGGACATTAAAAATATTATCCTCCATAGAGGTGGTTCATACGTAATTTCTTCAGCTACCTTTCCCTCCTATTTCATGAAGGAACCTGGAGAAGGCACCCGTCTGTATGGAAGATTCGATGCTACGATCTTTGGGAAGCGTATCTGTCCTGTGCTCAACATTACTCACAGGTTCGTAGGTGAGGAACCGTACTGCCCCGTGACTTCGATCTATAATCAATGCCTCCAGGAAATACTTCCCCAGTATGGTGTACAGCTAGAAATCATCCCTCGATTGGAAAAAGGAGGGAGTGCTGTCAGTGCTTCTACGGTTCGAAAATTACTAGCTAACGAACGATGGGATGAAGTGAAAGTGCTGGTCCCACCTACCACGTTTGATTTCTTGCGAAGCAAGGAAGCCCGCCCGATCATTGATCGGCTTAAGAAGCAACCTAATTCTCGTCATTAGGAAGGGAAGGGTATGAGAATATTACACTCAGGATCCGCTGGGACTCTCGAATCCAGTGATGTGTTGATTACCGTGGAACGTAATCCCGCGAAAGGGGTTGTCATTGAACTGGAGAGTATCTCAGAAGCTCGATTTGGAAACCGTATTCGAGAAGTCATTAAAGAAACCTTGAAAAAACTACAGGTTGAGGATGTGAAGGTTCGTGTGCAGGATCGTAGTGCTTTGGACTGCACGATCCGGGCTCGTCTTACGGCTGCCGTGTTTCGGGCAGCAGGGATAGAAAAGTATCCATGGGAGGAATTGGAATGAAATTACGAAGGACGATGTTGTACGTCCCCGGCAATAGTGCCGCCATGGTAAAGGATGCCCATATCTACAGACCGGACACGGTGATGTTCGATTTGGAGGATTCCGTTTCCTATCGGGAGAAGGATGCAGCTAGGTTTTTGGTATACCAGACTCTTCGGACGATCGATTACGGTGGAGTAGAAACAGCAGTCCGAATCAATGGATTGGATACACCGTACGGTAAGGATGATATTGAAGCGATGGTTCGGGCCCGTCCCAACATCATTCGGATACCAAAAACGGAAAAAGCACAGGACGTTGCAGATGTGGAAACGGAGATCGAACGGGTGGAAAGAAAGATCGGCCTCCCCATAGGAACGATCAAATTATTCGCAGCCATCGAAACTCCCCTCGGGGTACTGAATGCAAGAGAAATAGCCTGTTCCTCTAGCCGCCTTTTGGGGATAGCCCTTGGAGCAGAGGATCTTGTGACTAGCTTACGGACTACCCGTTCCAAAGATGGAATTGAGCTGCACTATGCCCGCAGTCAAGTGCTGTACGCGGCTAGAGTGGCCGGAATCAATGCCATCGACACCGTGTATTCCAACGTGCAGGATGAGGAAGGTTTTCTCGCGGAGGTTCGGTTGATAAAGCAACTCGGTTTCGATGGTAAGTCAGTGATCCAACCAAATCAGATCAAACTCGTTCATCGTGTGTACACTCCAACGGAGGAAGAAATCCATAAGGCCTTACGAGTATTGGAAGCGATACGGGAGGCGGAATCCAAGGGATCAGGAGTCATTGCCCTGGATGGCAGGATGATCGACAAACCAGTAGTGGAGCGAGCCCGCTGGACCATCGAATTGGCAAAAGCCTCGGGTGTTGTTCCGGAGGAGGTGAAACCATGAAGCTCGTAAACAATGCTGCCGGCAGGGAAGTTCCAGAAACGATTCCTGGTATCGGGAAATTAGAGCCTTTCCAGGGGGCTTACGCACGCACGCCCTTGGTGCGAAGAGAGAAGGGCTCTCGTACTCTTCCCCGCTTGAATAAAATCGTGGACACGCTGGAACAGGCGATTCTGAAGTGTGGTTTACAGGATGGTATGACAATAAGTTTCCATCATCATTTCCGCGAAGGTGACTATATAGTGAACATGGTGATGGACATCATCGCAAACCTAGGAATCAAGAACCTGACTCTTGCTTCCAGCTCGTTGACTACTTGCCATGCTCCGTTGGTGGAGCACATCCGAAAAGGGGTGATCAAGCGGATCTATACGAGTGGGTTGCGAGGTGTATTGGCCGATGAGATCTCCCATGGCTTGATGGACACTCCGGTATTGATTCATTCCCATGGCGGGAGAGCCCGAGCCATTGAAACAGGACAACTATCCATCGACGTAGCGTTTTTAGGTGTACCCTCCTGCGATTTGTATGGAAACGCAAATGGCTTCTCTGGTAAATCTGCCTGCGGATCCCTTGGTTACGCGATTGTGGATGCCCGGCACGCCAAGAAAGTAGTGTTGATCACGGACAATCTAGTAGATTATCCCAATACTCCCTTCAGTATCGATCAAGATCTAGTGGACTACATCGTGATCGTGGATGCCATTGGTGATCCCCAAGGAATCGCCACAGGTGCTACCCGGATGACCCGAGATCCTCGAGAGCTCTTAATCGCAGAATTGGCATCCCAGGTGATCGTAACCTCGGGTTATTTCGAGGATGGATTCTCTGTGCAAACAGGGTCTGGAGGCGCCTCTTTGGCAGTTACCCGTTTCCTCCGTGAAAGGATGCTGGAACGCAACATAAAGGCGAGTTTCGCTCTCGGAGGGATCACCAGCCAGATCGTTAAGATGCACGAAGAAGGTCTTATCAAACGAATACTCGACGTGCAGAGTTTCGATCTCGAAGCGGTTCGTTCCATTGGAGAGAATCGATATCACACAGAAATCGATGCCTCCTACTATGCCAATCCCCTGAACAAAGGATGCGTGGTGAACAAACTCAATGTAGTGGTGCTAAGCGCGATGGAGATCGATACAGAGTTCAACGTGAATGTGATAACGGGATCCGATGGAATCATTCGTGGGGCATCCGGTGGGCATTCGGACACGGCCATTGGTTCAGGGCTTTCGGTCATCGTGGCTCCCCTCGTACGGGGACGCACACCTACTGTCATAGACAAAGTTACCACGGTAATCACACCGGGAGAAACAGTAGACGTTCTAGTGACCGACCATGGGGTGGCAGTCAATCCTCGACGGCCAGAAGTGTTGGAGAAGTTGAAGCTTGCCCGTCTTCCCGTATACACCATCGAAGAGTTGAAGAAAAAAGCGGAAAAAGTTACAGGAACCCCCGAACCTTTGCCCTTCGGGAAGAAGATCGTCGCTCTAGTAGAGTATCGAGATGGAACGATCATCGATGTGATTCGGGAGATTCATTCTTGATTGGGAACCCATACCCCTTGTGGGGTATTCATATTTCACACATAAGGAGGCTTTCATGAAACGAAGCGTGAAAGCAGTCTTTTTGCTGGGATTCGTGTGCTTTGCCTCAGCTTCCCTCTTTGGGGGAGGGGCAGGGGAGAAGGCTCCGAAGTACCCGACGAAACCGATCGATATGATCGCGCCCGCAGGAGCTGGTGGGGGATGGGATTTGACCATCCGCACCGTGGCTAAGGTCTTGACGGATACGAAACTCGTTCCCGTTCCCCTCCCTGTGACGAACAAGCCGGGTGGGGGTGGTGGGGTGAACCTTGCCTACATGCAGACCAAGAAAGGTGCGGATAACCTAATAGCGGTTTACAGCCCTCCTCTTCTATTGATCAATCTGAACGGATCTTCACCCTATGGCTATAAGAATACCACTCCCATCGCCGCCCTCATTACTGATTACGGTGCTTTCGTAGTGGCAAAGAACTCTAAGTACACCTCCATCGCTCAAGTGATGGAAGACTTGAAAAAAGATCCCGCCAGCGTGGTAATCGGTGGCACTTCTGCTGTGGGGAGCATGGATCATATCCAGTTCCTTATCATGGCAAGGGCTGCGGGAGTAAAGGATCTAAAGAAGATCAAGTATGTGAGTTTCCAGGAAGGTTCAGGCCCCGCCCAGGTGTTGGGGGGACACATTCAACTTCTTTCCACCGGTCTCAGTGACGTTCGGGGCCTTCTACAGAGCGGAGACCTTCGGGGATTAGCACAAACTGGGCCTGAACGGGTTACCACAGAGGTCCTAAAAGACATACCAACCTGTAAGGAACAGGGGATCAATGAGGTATTCCGTAACTGGAGAGGTCTCTTCGGGCCACCTGAAATGCCAGAGTATGCGGTAAACTATTGGCGAAAGACTATAGCGGAAATGGTAAAAACCCCTGAGTGGGATGCGGCTTGTAGGCAAAACAGCTGGACCAAGAATTATATGGACGCTCCGGAATTCATGGCTTTCTTGGATAAGACCAACGAGGACTACAAGGCCGTACTTGGTGAAATCGGAATGTTGAAACAGTAATCTGTGCTGCACCGAAACCAACAAGGTAGGCGCCCCCTGGATTAGGGGGCCTACCATCTGTAGGAGTTCAATATGACGATCAATGTAATAACCGGTATCCTCTCACTCATGATAGGGCTCGGATACTCGTACATGGCCTGGACATTACCTCGTGCCACAGTAGGGAATCCCATTGCCCCCTCGATTTTTCCCCTTATTCTCGGGGTTGGAATGACGATCATGGGTATTATTCTTCTCATCCAGGAAAAGTCTCAGGCATCGAAGCATGAAGGGAAAACGGTTTCCTTTACCTTGACTCAGTATGGGAAATCCATTGCACAGGTCACCTTGTTCTGTGTACTGTACGCGTTTTTCTTCGAACGGGCTGGGTACCTCCTATCGACGTTCCTCTTTCTCGTTATGGTTCTTTACATGTTCAACGGGAAGGAACGATGGAAATCGATCCTTGGAATTTCACTGGGGTTCAGTGTGGGAGTCTATATACTTTTCGGAGAGGTATTGAACATTCAGCTTCCCAGGATGCCTTTCTTGGGTTTGTAGGGGGATAGAATGGACGTAATTTTATCGAATCTATCGCTGGGTTTGCAGGTTGCTCTCCAACCAATAAATATATTTTGGGTAACTCTTGGAGGCCTTCTGGGAACCATTATTGGAATGCTTCCCGGATTGGGTCCTGCCACAGGCGTGGCAGTTCTCCTTCCCTTGACGTTCACCATGGGTCCTGTGGGGGCATTGATCACTATGGCTGGGGTATACTATGGTGCCATGTTTGGCGGATCCCGTTCTTCAATTCTAATCAATACACCTGGAGATGGGGCTGCCATAGCAGCTACCTTCGATGGATACCCTCTCGCGATGAAAGGAAGGGCGGAAGCGGCGTTGGCCATATCTGCCATTGCGTCCTTCATAGGGGGGATGATTTCCACCATTGTAATGATCTTCACGGCGGTTCCCGTAGCTCGGTTTGCCATCAAATTTGGTCCCGCAGAATATTTCCTTTTGATGGTGTTTGCCCTCTCTGCTACCGCAGCCATGGCAAAGACCAATGTAGTGAAAGGCTTTATTTCCCTTTTCTTGGGATTGATGGTTTCTACCGTAGGGTTGGATGCTCAATCTGGGGTATCTCGATTTACCTTTGGAATCTTAGAACTGCAAGGTGGAATCGATTTTCTCATTATTATCCTTGGGATCTATGCGTTGGGAGAGGTCTTCAAGAGTTTCCGCATGATCCATGAGGGTTCGCGCAAAGTGCAAACAAAGTTTGGGCCCATCTGGATTACTAAGGAGGATTGGAAGCGTTGCTGGCTTCCGATTCTGCGTAGCACACCTCTTGGATTCTTCGTGGGAGTTCTGCCTGGCGCAGGGGGAACAATGGCAGCTCTAATGGCATACAATAACGAGAAAAACCTCTCTAAAAAACCCGAGGAATTCGGTAAGGGAGCTATCGAAGGACTCGCTGCGCCGGAAGCTGCCAACAATGCCGCTTCTGTAGGGGCTCTAATTCCTATGATGACGCTCGGTATCCCTGGATCAGGCACTACAGCGGTCATGATGGGTGCTCTTTTAATGTTAGGATTACAACCCGGCCCTCTTCTTTTCGAAAAGCATCCTGACATCGCTTGGGGAATGATCGCCAGTATGATCATTGGGAACATCGTTTGTATTATCATCAACATGCCTTTGGCAAAGATGTTGGTACGAGTTCTCGCGATTCCTGCACGATACCTTTTCCCTATTGTGTTGGGATTGGCTTTTATTGGTACCTACGCAATCAATAACTCGGTTGCGGACTTGTTCATCATGATCATCTTCGGCCTCATTGGTCTTTTCATGGAGAAGGCCGATATTCCCACCTCTCCGATGATTCTTGCGGGGATCGTGGGAGGTATGATGGAACAGTCTTTCAGGCAAGCTAGGCTCATTTCCGGTGGAGATTGGAGTATCTTTTGGGGATCTCCCATTTGTATTACATTGATCGTGTTAACCGTCGCTTCAATTACATGGCCAATCTTAAAAGAAATAAAAAGAAAGAAAGCGGGGAGTTAAGGAAATGCTATAGCAGATATAGCAAATATAGCAGATATCATAAAGGGGTGGTGTGTTTACTCCCGCCCCTTTCATACCTCAGTTTTCCATTGAATCAATGAGGGAAACTCCATCGTTTCGTTTGGCGAAAAGCTTTAAAGTGTGACGCAACACGTTCATCTTTTCCTCTAAATCTACCGCTTCGTTGTCAAAACGCCGAAAGAACTGTTCTGCCGTCATGCCGTTGCCCAAGTCTCCTCGGATCATCCCCTGTTTGTAGTATTCACGTAATTCGACTAATCGGTAGTACACTTTCTCGAAGAGGAAACTACTTTTCCTGAGATTTAATAGGGGTCCTACAAGGTTGCGCTTTTCCCGTAGCACCTCGGACATAGCTCCTATCCTCCCTGCCCGATCCTCCCTAAACCATTTATCCAGGATTTCGTATCGAGCCATTAAGGTTTTATAGGCTTCATCAAACTTACCTTTCATATCAATGTACCGATTGGCAAAGTTTCGGAGAGCTCTGTGGGCGTTAGCGCGGAACGCTTCGATCCTTTCCGCGTGCCAGTTGCGCCGGAAGGTTTCTAAATCTTGGAACATGACGGGAATGTTCCGAAATCCCTGTTCGGGAGTGCTCTCTACTGCACTTCCAGGTTCGGCAAATAAGGTAGTACCATCGTCTGCTTCGCATCGGACTTGCCCCTCTTCGCAGGAAATTAGGACGGATCCATCAGGAGCAGTGGCGACTTCGAAGGTCGTTCCCCGCACCCCCATGGATACGTTCCCTGTGCGTACCTCTAAGCTGGATTTGCCGGTTAGCTTAATCGCTTTTTGGGTAACCGTACCGGAAAGAAGCTCGATTCGAGCCTTTCCCCCATTGGATAAAAGGGAAAGATCTATATAGAGACTGGAAGAAGGTTTTATCAGGAGGCTTCCTTGGATTCCTGTTTCTTCGTGAAACTGAATTTCTACAAGTCCAGAAGAATTGGTACGAACTAGGTCGTAATTTTCGATGGGAGAGCTGAAATCCACAGGTAAGGTCTTTGTGTTTCGAACGAGGGTGGCCCCTTGTTGGAGGTAGGATACTTCTCCAACCTCATCGGAATAGCTAGAAAAAAGTACTACAAGAAAAAGCAAGCCTCCCATGCCGTATAGAAGGATTTTATGTGCAGCAAGTGAATTCTTTTTCATCTTTTTACCCTACGATTGAGCTTTACAAGGTATATTTTTAAATATATCCCGGAAAGAATCCATTTTCATAGGAAGTCCCCCATATACCCCTTTCCAGACATCCACGCTCTCCATGCAGAGGTAGATGGGAGCATTGGTCAGGGCAGAGAGTTCTTTCAAGAACCATCGATACATCTGGATTCGGATCGGTTGGAGATACCGGTACTTTCCGTCCCGACAGGGGACGAACTCCTCGAACAGGTAGGGCCGATCTTCCATTCGGTCCCGCAGGGCTCCGGTAAAGCGTAGAGTTCCCAAGCTGATCCATCGTATCCGATCGGAAGGGACTTCCTTCAGCCGGTAGATGGTATACAAGTAACTTTCCTGCCAACCAGGAAACCGAACGATGGGGTCGAAATGGAAGGCCAAGTTATAACCTGCTTCAGCGGCTCGCAGAGCGGCAGCGATCCGTTCTTCGATGGAGGCGCTTGAACCTTCTTCCTGTTCTTGGATCTCTCTTGCGTTGAGGGAAAAGGCGATGAGTGCATTTCCTTTCATTGGGATATCGAGGAGATGGTCCACATGGGTCGTTTTTGTTTTTAGTTCAAGGTAAACGTTGGGTAGGTCGGATACTCCTTCGATCAACTGGCGACTCAGCTGGAAGATGGGGTCCAACAGTAAAGAGTCTCCGGTTTCACCTGAACCAATCCGTATTGCCTTATCTGGATACTGGCTGGCCAAAGACCGAATTCGTTGGATAGACGGAGAAGGATCCGCGTATACCGTTAGGGGCGAAAAGTTCAGGTAACTTTTCATGATGCAGTATGTACATCCTAAGGTGCACCCCAAATACAGATCAATAGTGAGGTAGTTACAACAGAGGTGTCCGCGGGAGCCAGGGCATTTGTGCACTGTTTGTCCCCTATAAGAGGTTACGAATAGGGTGTCCTGATTCTGATGCTCTTTAGGAATCTCCATAGGGTTTTCCACCATCTGATAGGGAGGATGTCCGAGGATTCGAAGAGCGTGTTGTACTGCGGGGAGGGTTTTTGCTTCGGGGGTTACGTAAATTCTTTTGGGCACTTTATACTGTGTCATGGGTCAGTTGTTCGATCACCGGATCGATGGTTTCTGAAAGTTTCTGTAGGATTTGCGCTTTTTTCTTCAATTGATCGCTTTTTCCGAAATAAAACTCTACTTTGAAGCGAGCGCCTTCAAAATATGGAGGAGGGGAAACCTGTATTCCAGTTCCCTTCAGAACCGGATCTACTGTGGCATGGTAGGTCTGCTCCAACCGATGAAGCTCTGGGTATCGGATCTGATAGAGTTCTTCAAGCGGCTTCGAGGAATGTACGAGTTGGATGGCTAGAGCAATCCCTTCTCTTGTATCCAGAAGATCCCTCTGGAATACTTCGAAGAAAAGTCGAAGGAAGATTCTCCGTTGGGAATAGCTTAATGTTTCCAGAAAGGGATTGAGAATCTCTATAATTTCTAGTGGAAGATTTCGTACACGTAGGGCAGTTTTTAAATCCAACTTCATCTCTGCCACTAGCTGTTGCAATGGGGTAGGAAGTAGGTCGAAATCTTTCATCCGGTAGGAGTTCCATTCCTCGTTTGGATGTTCTAACCCGGTCCATAGAATCATAGCCTCTGATACGGTAATTTCGTCCGAACTGAATTTCCGAACAAGTACTTCCTGTACCTTTAATTCTTTCAGTTTTTCAACCAAGACTTTTCCCCATATCATTCTATCCCCCCCTTTATTCCCCCTAAACCATAGAGGGATGGGTGGATAGATTTCTTTCTTAAGGAGTTCCTCTCTTGTTATATATTTCTCTTGAAAGGGAAAGAGGGGAGGAATGCCAGATAATTCCCCTAAGGCCATTTTCTCAACCATGGTAAAGGTACGATACTTATTTTTTATGGATTATCCAAGGGGAGGCATATTGTAGGGAATCGATTGCAGTTATCGGTAGGGTAGAGTATAGTGAATAAAGATCATGGGATTGGTGAAAAGCACCTTCCACAGCCTATCCTCTCTTTTCAAGAAAATTCTCAGAGGTAAACTCAAGCCTCTTTCCTACAAGACCGCGGTAGGAAAGTACAGTCCTATCGTAACCCGAATCCTTTCCGATGCGATGCTCTTCAATGAAATTCCAGCTGCAACCGAAGCTGAATCCCTTCGAGGGGAGTTCATCCTTCGTAAACTTCATGAATTTGGTATTTATGAGCCCTACCAGGATGAAATGGGGAATATTGCAGTGATCTTCCCCGCTTCGCGCTTTACCGACAAATACGTACTGCTCTATACCGATATAGGAACCGAACAGTATTCTTCCCTGGAAAGCCTAGTACATTTGACGGAAACCCGGGCAAAAGAGATGGGCATTACGGATGAAAGCTTGGGCGTAGCGGCATTGTTGAACTTCACCGAGCATATCCAAACTAACTCGTACGAGTATCCTCAAAACGTTATTTGTCTATTCACGAATCTGTCCAACGAGGCAGGGGAGTTCAAGGCTTTGGAGTATTTTCTAAAGACCTTCCCAGGTAGCATATCCTTTGCTCTCTATGTATCGAGTATTCAACAGGGGAATTTCGAGCCTCAACCTCTTGGACATTCCAAATTGTCCGTACGAATCTATACCCCTGAACAGGATGTGTTGAACCATTCCGAAAAGTCTTCCGCCATTACGGTACTTTCTCATATTGCCTTTCAATTGGGGAGTATTCAATGGGATAAAGAGAGTAAGACCGCTTTGAATATTGCTCGTATCGATGCAGGGATTGGATTTGGATACTATCCAAGTGAGGGGATGCTGGACTTGGAACTGTTTTCCCTCAACGCTTCGATTCTCGAAATGATGAAAAACACGGTTACCGCAACCATAGAAAAGATCACCCAAGAGATGGGAGCTAAAGCAGAAATAACACTGCTCTCCCATGTCCCTCCCGGAAATCCCGAACTGAACTCTGTTCTACTCGGCACTCTGAAAGAAGTGTACAAACGGTTGAAGATACAACAATGTTCCATCTCTATTCCCACCAAGACAACGTTCTTGCACTCCTTCAACATTCCTGCCATCACGTTGGGAATAACCCGAGGGAAAAAGGGCAAACAGGATGAATACATCGAGATAGAACCCATCGAAGTGGGATTCCAGCAACTTCATCTATTTCTCGAACTTGGGATCGAAGCAGTGGAGTTGAATGAAACAGAATGAAGACATTTCACCATAGCAAGTTTTCAAATATCTCTCGGTTGGTAGAACTGAAGTCCCAACAGGGGGTAAGGATTTCTTTAGCGTTCCCTACCTTGAACGAAGAAGCCACTATTGGGAAAGAAATTCTCATTCTTAAGACCGAACTGATGGATCGCTCTCCCCTGTTGGACGAGATTGTGGTGATCGATTCAGGCTCCATCGATAAAACTAGGTCTATCGCTGCCAGTTTTGGCGCTAAAGTGTATGAATCCAAGAATATCCTTCCAAAGTATGGGACTCATCGGGGGAAGGGGGAAAATCTCTGGAAGAGCCTCTATGTCCTATCGGGTGATATCATCGTTTGGATCGACGCCGATATCCACAACATAGCACCCAAGTTCGTGTATGGATTAGTAGGCCCTCTATTGGAGAACCCGGAGATTGGCTATGTGAAAGCTCTATACGAAAGACCCTTGAAAACACCTTCAGGCTTATCCCCTACCGGAGGAGGCAGGGTAACGGAGATCCTTGTTCGTCCTTTGTTCTCCCTGTTCTATCCGGAACTAGCCTACCTTATACAACCTTTGAGTGGAGAATATGCGGGCAGAAGAAGCTTGCTGGAGCGACTACCCTTTTCCGTTGGATATGGGGTGGAATTAGGACATTTGATCGATATCTACCATTTTTTCGGCCCCGAAGTGTTAGCTCAAGTAGATCTTGACCGGAGGGTTCATAGGAATCAAAGCGTGGAAGCCCTTAGCCGCATGTCTTTTGGAATTCTATTAACCTTCTTCCATCGTCTGCAAAAGCGAACCAATTGCAAACTAGATACATTGTTACACTCCTATCACATAGCCCTTCAGGTAAGGGAGAATGTCCATCAACCTATTCGGACCGAGATTCTTCCCATTGAACGGCCTCCGATGATAGAAATCGAGGAGTATCGGGAAAAGTTTCATCCTAACCCTTAGGGTCAGAAATCGAGTAATTTTAAGCTCCCTGCCCTCCGGAAATCCACAACCCTTCGAGGTTCGATCGGGTAAGGGTTTTCAATAGATTCTCTATAAGGGGAAAAGGTTCTTGCTCCCGATTCAAGATCCGAAACACGGTCTCTGCGATGGGTAGCTTCAGTTGCCGATCGAAGGCAAGACTCATGACGGATTTACACGCTACAGCCCCTTCGGGTAGATACCCCAACTCATGGATCCTGTTGAGTAGATCATCTAAATCCTGGAACTTCTGTAGTATTCCGTTTAGAATGATCTCCCTTCCAAAGCGTCTATTCCTTCCGTAAATACTTCTACACGTCACATCCAAGTCTCCAACTCCTGCAATAGAGGTAAAGGTTTCGGGGTGGGTCGATCCAAGGGCTCGCCCAAGGGTCTGGATTTCGTTCAATCCCGCGGCTAAAAGTAAACTTTCCGTGTTATCCCCTACGAAATTCGACAGATCTTTCAACGCATCCAGCATACCAAAGGCGATGGCAATGACATTCTTCATAGCCCCGCACACCTGCACTCCAATCACGTCAAAGGAACTGAAGACTAACAGGTTGGGTGTGGAAAGGAGTTCTCGAAAACGGATCGAGTTCTTCCCGTTGAGAGACGCGCTAATCAATCCGGTTAGTTTTCCCCGTGCCACCTCTTCCGCATGGCTAGGACCCGAGATGTAGACCAGATTGCCCTTGTAAAATCCCGGCAGGTAGTCTTCGAGAGTGCTTAAAATCAATCGTGGACCTAGGGGAGTGGAGATGAATCCTTTGGTTACCAC
The DNA here is from genome assembly GCA_937140905.1 of uncultured Spirochaeta sp. Lineage (GTDB taxonomy): Bacteria > Spirochaetota > Spirochaetia > DTKZ01 > DTKZ01 > DTKZ01. Next base: position 8,828 of record CAKZQO010000121.1, on the reverse strand, counting down.
TCCGATGAGACTCTGCCCTTCCATGATATTGGGAACTGTCAATATCTTTTTTATCGAGGAAAGCAGGAAGAGGGAGGGAATAGCCACCAGGAGATATTCCTTTCCAGTGGCTACGGCTTGGATATCGGTGGAAGCTACAATTCCCTCGGGCAAGGAAACATCCGGTAGATACTTAGTGTTCGTATGGGAAGAATTGATCTCCTTTGCCACAGGCTCTTCATAACTCCAGAGTTCCACCTCTACTCCTTTTTCTACCAGAACTTTGGCCAGGGCAGTACCCCATCCCCCGGCGCCTAGAATTCCAACAGTAACCGTAGGACTCATTGCGCACCTCCATACCAATAGGCGTTTCCATCCTCCCAGTCATGGAGTTCTTCTTTCTGAAAATACAGGGATATTTCCCGTTCTGCGCTTTCCTGTGAATCCGAAGCGTGAATGATATTGTATCGAGTGAGAGACCCATAATCACCCCGTATAGTTCCGGGCGGAGCTTGTGCTGGGTCGGTAGGGCCGGCTAAGTGCCTAAGGGTTTTAATAGCATCGTACCCAGCCAACACAAGGGCAATGACAGGTCCCGAAGTCATATATTCAAGTAGGGGGGGGTAAAAATACTTACCCTCATGCTCCCGATACTGAACCTCGCACTGTTCTCGGGTAAGCCATAGGAGTTTCATTCCAATGATTTTGAGTCCTTTTGCTTCGATTCTTGAAAGCACGGTACCGACTAAGCGACGTTGCAAGACCCCTGGTTTCAGCAAAGCAAAGGTACGTTGATAGGTTCTATCCATACTGAAAAGTTGTACGGCAAAAGGCTCCTTTCATGCAAGGGACAATCGATGCTACCTGTGCAATATTGTAATGATTTTCTTGACAATTGGGGAAAGTGGGCGTAAAATTTCGAAAATGCTTAATTCTACATATCTTGCAGACGCAAGGAGGTTTTAATGAGTGCTCTAATTGCTATTGTGGCCTTGGTAGTCTATCTAGTGTTCTACTTCGCCTATGGTAAAAGGCTCCAAGCCAATCTCCTCAAGTCCCATGAGGCCCCGGAAGCCCCCTCTAAACGGTTGAACGATGGAGTGGATTATGTGCCAACCAGCAAGTATGTTCTTTTCGGACATCACTTCGCTTCTATTGCCGGCGCAGGACCCATCGTAGGACCGGCCATGGCAGTAGCATGGGGATGGCTGCCTTCCCTCCTCTGGATCTGGTTTGGTAACATCTTCATTGGGGCTATCCATGACTACCTCTCTCTAACGGCTTCCGTACGGTACGATGGGCGTTCGGTTCAGTATGTAGCGCAGGACCTGATGGGAAAGGGAGCGGGGAAATCCTTTGGATGGTTCATCCTATTCCTCTGTATCCTGGTTGTGGCCGCCTTTGGTGATATCGTAGCGGGGCAGTTTGCTGCGGATGGAGCTGTCGCAAGCACCTTCTTCCTCTTCTGCGCTTCAGCCGTAATCCTTGGTATTCTAATGTACCGCACAAGCTTGGGAGTCGGGATCAGTACACTGATTGGAATCATCCTCCTCATCGTATCCTTCTGGTTGGGAATGATGGCTCCTCTGAAGGGATCCAAGGATACCTGGTTCCTCGTGCTCCTCATCTACATCGTGATTGCCTCGGCCCTTCCCGTGAATATTCTACTGCAACCCCGAGACTACCTGAACTCCTTCCTCCTCTACTTCGGACTCCTGATGGGCGGTGTAGCGGCCCTCGTGGCATTCCAGGGTTTCAACAGTGTGCCAGCCTTCACAACGTTTTCCGCGAAGATCATTGGAGGGCAGCCTTCACCTTTCTGGCCCACGGTTCCGCTAGTCATTGCCTGTGGAGCACTTTCCGGATTCCACTCCCTCGTTGCTTCTGGTACTAGCTCCAAGCAACTTCGTGAAGAGAAGGACGCCCTGTTCGTAGGATACGGGGCCATGTTGACGGAAGGGTTCCTCTCTACGGTTGTTATCATTTCTATTGCAGGGTTTGGGATTGCTGCCCTTGGTGAGGGAAAGGTTCTGGCCACTCCCGCTCTTCTACGGTTCACCAAGTCCTATGGGCATATGGTGGGAAGCTCACTTCCCTTTGTAACCCCGGCTTTCATGAACCTTTTCGCCTCTCTCTGGGTGTCTTCCTTCGCGTTGACTACCCTCGATACCACAAACCGCTTGGGCCGGTACATCATTGGGGAATTGGCCCTACCGATGAAAGAAAAATCCGCTGCTCTATATGGCTTGTTCTCCAACAAGTGGTCTGCATCCTTGATTATCGCTATCCTTGGGATCGGTCTGGCATGGACAGGAAACTATACGGTCCTCTGGCCCGCGTTCTCGGGAGCCAACCAGTTGATCGCTTCCATTGTGATGCTGACTGCCGCCATGTGGGTAAAAAAGAAACTGAACGAGAAATACACCAATGTAGTGCTCATTCCCGCATTCCTCCTCTGGATCACTGTGACGGTAGGATTGGTCTGGTATGAGTTCGTTATTATTCCTACCCATTTCGTGCGAGCTCCGAACATGACGGACATTGCCTTTATGAAAAACCAAATTACCGGTGCAGTCGTAGGGGTAATCAACGTCTTCATGCTGATCTTAAACGTTATTATGATCGTTTCCTTCATGAAGAATTTTGGTGCCAAAACCGCCAAAGCAGACGCTTAGTCGGGTTATTGCAAGACGTACAAGCCTGCATGGCATGCCATGCAGGCTTTTTTCATCGACCAGACAATTGCTTTTTATAAAACATCTAAGTATCTTGAAGGACATCTATGAAGGAAAAGCTCTCGTTAGGGAAACTCTGGGAAAAGTTCTGGGAAACAACGGTACAGGTGCATCGGGACAAGGCAACAGGGATGTTAGAGTTCGAATTGAACGAACTGGAAAACCTATTTGTGGTACTGATATTCGGGAGTTTCATTGGTTTCCCTTCTCCGCCAGCCGCCATGGCTATGGAACTTCTTCCATACCTGGAAGATGAACTGAGGATCATGGTAAGTAGGGCAGATCTGGCTCAGGATCCACTGGGAGCTATTATGGGCATGTTGAACGTGGATTGAGGTAGGGACATGAAGAAGGTATCGTTTTTTCTGGGAAAGGGCGGGGTAGGAAAGACCACCCTATCATCCGCAACCGCCTACTACCTGAGTAGACAAGGGAGAAAGACCTTAATTGTTTCCCTCGATCCCGCACACAACCTAGGGGATGTTTTCGGAAAGAAACTATCCAATAAGCGTACTACCCTATCCTCAAACCTAGATGGGATGGAAGTGGACCTCCAGGAATGGATCGCTCGGTATTTGAAAGATAGCAGGGACGAGATTCAAGCGACCTACCGATACAATACAACAATTAACCTAGACTCATATATAAATATCATGAAGTATACACCGGGCACGGAAGAGTATGCGGTTCTCTGGGCTATAGAACATGTGGTGAAAGAGCATGGAGACAAGTACGATCGAATCATCTTCGACACTCCCCCTACTGCCCTGACGTTACGGTTTCTAGCGATGCCTACCATATCGATGCTTTGGGTGCGAGAACTCTTGGATATGAGGCAGAAGGTACTGAAAAAGCGTCAAACGATCCTCAATCTAAATCCAGAAGCCCATGTGATTCGGGGAGCTTCCAAGGTAGAGGACGATCGTATCTATGGAAAACTATCTGGGATTCAGACCAGATTATCCTGGTTGCATCAACTATTCAAAAACGATAGCTATATTACTGTCATTATCAATCCAGATACCCTCTCTTTAGCGGAAGCTATACGAATTCGCCACGAACTGGAAAAGCTAGATGTTCACATCGACAGCGTGTGCTTCAATAAGGCCCCTTCCGATGGAGCGTGTGGGGAGGAGGTGAAACAGAACTTCCATCGATTCCCCATCTTCACGTCGGTGTACATCTCAACAGGTTTGAAAACTCCAGAAGATCTGGTGAAAGTGGAAATTCCAGAGCTCGTAGAGGACATGGAAAGGAGTTAGCCCGATGAACCAATGGATCATACCCCTCATCGCTTTTGCTCTCATCACAACCCTCGGGTATTTCCAGGGACGGAAAAAGAATCGCTGGATCTCGGGGTGGATAGCTCGGGAGACTGAAGAGGCGTTGAAGCCTGTGGACACCCAGTATACGAACTTTGGAGGTACCATAGGGTACAATTTCGTCTATAAGATGGAAAGACCCTTTCGGGAAGCCAAAGGAACCTTCACGCTTCTACCCCGCCAATCCATCCTGTATCTTCCCATTTCGTTCCTCATCGCCAAGTATGACCGGTACTACCTGAATCTGTTCGTCCAGGGCAAGTTGCTAGGCGAAGGACACATTGTGAGCGGCAAGTATGTGGGAAAGGCGCGGAAAACGATCCTGGGGGTGGAATCCATGGAATCGGAAGAAGTGTACAAGAATAATCGTCGGTATGTCCTTTTCTGGAAAGAAAAGGGAATGGGGGAACGGTTACGCAAGTTCCTCGAAAAGATCGCTCATGAAGAGTCGCTTCTTCACTTTTGTTGTTATGGAGAGAACAAGACCTTCTTCTTCTATTTGAAACCGGAAAAGGGGAAGCTAGGGGAATGCCTGAAATCGGCCTTACCAGAGCTGAAACCCTTTTTTATAAAGGGAGCAGGAAACGATGACTGAGGACATGAAACGGAAGATCGATTCGGTACTGGATCGGGTGAAGGAGCCAGAAACCTTTCGCAGTGTGGCTGAACTAGGTCTGGTAGGCAAGGTGTCCTACAGTGAATCGGAGAAAAAACTCTTGGTAGTTCTCGATATCGAAGAGCCTCGACATCCCTGTTTCGTGTGTGGGGTGGTGACCGCTACGATCCGACGATCCCTTATGCGGGATTTAAAGACAGAATTCGAGAAAGAGTTTCCTTCCTTAACAGTGGAAGTAGTCTGATCTTGATTTCAATTGTCTCTTTCTGTATGGTAATCTCCATCCTATGAGCACATCCATTCTGTTTCCCCCTTATTTGGTGAGAGTAATTCTTTCTCTTTTCAGCATTCTATTGATTCAAAAAGTATCGAAGAGCCTAGAGCTTGCTTTAGGTTTCGGTATACTAATCCTTGGATTGTGGGCAGGACATTCTCCTCCTGCAGCCATCCAAATCATTCTCAATCGAGTGTTGTCCTTGGATTCTCTTTTCTTGACACTGGTGATCGTGGGAGTGATATGGCTGAGTTCTCTACTAGCCGAAGCTGGGATCATGAAGGACCTAGTCTCCAGCCTAGAGAAGCGGCTTTCCAAGCGGTGGTTGGTAGCCGCCTTACCGGCCGTGGTAGGACTCCTGCCCATGCCGGCTGGAGCTCTATTCTCTGCTCCCCTATTGGACGATGGAGACACCAACAAGGAAATGGATCCTCTCCAAAAAACGAGAATCAATTACTGGTTTCGCCATGTTTGGGAGTATTGGTGGCCTTTATACCCCGGGGTGCTATTAGCGGTAGACATCACGGGAGTTCCCGTTTGGAAATTCGTGCTGGTGATGTTTCCCATGTTTTTCGCTTCCACGGGAGCTGGATACATATTTCTGCTTTCCAAGCTGAGTAAGAGGAATTCGAAGACGAACATTGGAAACCAAAAGGCATTCTTACCTTTAATCATACCTACCCTGACAGTGATTGTGGTGTACAGTGGAATTCTGGTGTTTGTACCTTCCCTGTCGGAGATAGATAAATACCTTCCCATGGTCATTGGGGTGCTGGCAGGGATTGTTGTCCTTCAGGTGCAACGACCCCTTCCCTGGGATGTATGGAAAAGAGTGATAGGGTCAAAACGTACGGTGAGTTTGGCATTGATCGTTCTCCTTACTAGAGTGTACGGCGCTTTTATAGAAGCGCGATTGCCGTCAGGGAACTTTTTAATGGACCAGATTCGAGCCGAACTGAACGAGTTTGGGATCCCCTTACTGTTACTCATCTTCCTCATTCCTTTTATTAGTGGCGTCACCACGGGCATTACCGTAGGATATGTGGGCGCCAGTTATCCTGTGATCTTTCGCTTGTTAGGAACGGATCCCGGTGCCGGGGTCTTGTTTTCCACTATTGCCTTGACCCATACTAGTGGGTATCTGGGAATGATCTTTTCACCCATTCACGTATGTTTGATCGTCACCAATGAGTACTTCAAGACCGGTTTATGGGAGAGTTTGAAAGGGTTGATGAAACCAGGGTTGTTCGTGCTGGGTAGCGCAGCCCTGTATGCGTCTACGTTGTATCTACTATTACCTCGTTAATGGAGAGGGAGGTGGAAGATGCTTCACGTATTACATGTGGATCGAAGCGAGTTGTTTCGAAAAATCATGCGAGAATTAGTAGTACGATATGGGTATTCCATCACCAGTGTAGCAACCCAAGCTGAAGCTTTCAGTATAGTTGCGGAGCGCCCCGTAGATCTAGTCATAACAGCTCTGGAACTGGATGACGGAACAGCCGAATCGTTGATCCGAACCTTAACCAAGGATCTTCATAAGGATATCCCTACCATTATTGTCACTTCTTCCGACTCACTGGAACTGAGGGAAAAATTCTTCAGTCTCGGAGTGATGGACTACATCCTGAAATCAGAGTTGGACGAAGAGAAACTTAGGCGTTACTTCGAAGCCTTTTCCGCGGAAGACGAGCTGTCCCGGTATATACGCAAATTACGCTTTGCCGTTTTGGACGATTCTCAGCTGATCCTGAAGATCGTATCCCATATTCTGTCCATGAACGGCATAGGCAATGTAAAGCTTTTTACTACGGCAGGAGAATTGTTTGCCACTCAAGAACTGTTTGACGTGTATATATTAGACATCGTCCTCCCCGATATGTCAGGGGAACAGGTCGTTCACCGGGTCCGAACTTATCACAAGGATTCCATCATCATCAGTATGTCCCGTTTTTCGGGTGAAAAATCCCTTACGACCATCTTGATGGCAGGCGCAGACGATTATATCCACAAACCCTTCGATGCTGCAGAGCTAATGTCTAGGGTCCGGATCAATGCGCGAGCCTTCCAGATGAGGAAACGGTTAGAGTATCTGGCAGTTACCGATGGTCTTACCGGACTATTCAACCATCGTCACTCCTTCGAGCGATTGGAAAAGGAAATCCATCGTTCCAAGCGGTATGGGCATCCTCTGTCCGTTTTTCTAATGGATATCGATGATTTTAAACGAGTGAACGATGAGTATGGACACCGTGCAGGGGATCGAGTGCTGCAGGCAATGGGACATAAAATCCAATCCCTCATACGAGCTTCCGATATTGCGGGTAGGTATGGAGGAGAAGAGTTCCTCGTTATTCTTCCCGAAACTGTACTGGAAAACGCGGTAAAAGCAGCGGAAAAGATCCGGGCAGCCGTTTCCGCCAAACATCTGGATGGGATCCCTAAGTTGATCACCACATCCATAGGTGTGACCCAGTATAAAGTGGGAGAATCTGCCGAGACACTGGTAAATCGAGCAGATGCCTTACTTTATAGGGCAAAGATGAACGGAAAGAATCGGGTTGAATTTAGTACCTGATGCGGCGAAGAGGACTTGCCCTCCTCTCCTCGACTTCCTGTCGAGGCGCTCCGGGCCGTCTCGCTCGCTGGCGTACGGCGTCCTGCCGTGCTTCCGCTGCGGTCGCAGCGCGCTCGCTCGATTCAAGTCCTCTTCGAAAGTTGCAAAAAAAAAAGCACCCCACCCTTAGGGGGGTGCTGCGATTCATGCGGCGAAGAGGACTTGAACCTCCATGAGCGAACGCTCGCCAGCCCCTCAAGCTGGTGTGTCTACCAATTTCACCATCGCCGCTAGACTATTTGTTGGCATTATTCTATAGAAGGGGCTTCGTGTTTGTCAACAGGTTCGGTTCTTTTCCCCCTTCCCAATCGTACTGTCCCTGTGCAGTTTTACTTACTAGTTGACCCCCGTGTGTCCTGAACGGTAAGATGGGTGCTATCAAGCTACTCCAGGTGGTCGCAGTTCCCACTTAAAAAAAACAGAGGAGCAATGTATGAATAATCCTAATTCTGTACCTCCGGATCTTACCATCCTTGGAAAAAAGGCTCAACCGAGCAAAAAACTAGAAGCTTTCCCTAATAAGAACCCAGGGCGGTACTATAAAGTAACCCTTGAGACTGAGGAGTTTACCTGCCTGTGCCCCATTACTGGACAGCCGGATTTTGCTAAGATCCGAATCGAGTATGTTCCAGACACCAAGATCGTGGAATCCAAATCTTTGAAACTATACCTGTGGTCATACCGAAACGAAGGGGCCTTTCATGAACATGTGGTGAATACGATCCTTGACGATCTCGTGGCGATACTGGATCCGCACTATATTAAGGTAACCGGAGTTTTCAATATTCGAGGGGGGATTGGGATTACCGTAGAATGCGAACACGTGAGAACTAACGCTGCAAAGGAGGCGGTGCGGTGACATCTCAAAGTAGTTCAGCGCCCGCCTTACGGTATTTTCCGCTAATTTCATCCTTATTCGTAACAACCCTGATCGTCTCCAACATTGTGGCTGTGAAGATGGTGAATCTTTGGGGATTCTACGTACCTGCTGCTATGGTTCTATTCCCCCTCGCGTACATCTTTGGGGACATACTTACGGAAGTATATGGATTCGCGCGGGCTCGACAGGTTATTTGGCTAGGCTTTTTCTGTAACTTGCTTGCGGTACTAATCATTCTGCTCAGTGGGGTTCTTCCGGCTGCTCCTTTCTGGCCAGCGGAAAACCAGAAAGCCTGGGAAAAAATTCTGGGTTTTTCTCCGCGGTTACTCATGGCGTCCTTCATTGCCTACCTGTTCGGAGAATTCCTCAACTCGTTCGTATTAGCCAAGCTAAAAGTACATACTA
>CAKZQO010000120.1 GCA_937140905.1 uncultured Spirochaeta sp. | reverse complement strand
ATTGCCGAATTGCAGCAATACAGGAAATTTGTTAAAATTTCTCCTGCAGGTTTACGGGAAAGTCACGCCCATGACGTTGTGATCACTCAAGAACCACCCAACTATTCACGGTAAGCGGGGAGGAATTAAGAATGAAACTAGTTGTAATTGGGGCGCAGTGGGGAGATGAAGGCAAGGGAAAGATCGTTGACTATCTGGCAGAGCGTGCCGATGTGGTGGTTCGGTTCAGTGGTGGGGCAAACGCAGGGCATACGGTGGTTACCGAACAGGCTACCTACAAGCTTCATCTTGTGCCGTCTGGAATTCTGTATCCTAATTGTCACGTAGTGCTGGGAACCGGGATGGTGGTAGATCCAGAGGCGTTGTTCCGCGAGTTAGGAGAACTATCCTCCCAACATGTCTCTTGGGAGGGACGGGTATACCTTTCGGATCGAGCCCATCTGGTCCTCCCCCGGTATAGAGATCTGGATCGGGAGTTGGAATCGAAAAGAAGAGTACCCATAGGAACTACTGGCAGGGGAATTGGGGTGGCGTATTCGTTGAAAGCTTCCCGGGACGGAATCCGGGTAGCGGATCTCTACGATCCTTCAATCTTTTCAAAATTATCGAAAGAGGATCAGGAGTATCTTTTACCGTATCAGGAAAAATTAAAACCTCTCGTGATCGATCTGGCGAGGTTCATGTACGATCATAGGAACTCGAAAGTGTTGTTCGAAGGAGCGCAGGGAACATTGTTGGATTTGGATGTAGGCACGTATCCCTTCGTTTCCTCTGGCGTCTCTATAGCTGCAGGGGCTTCATTAGGAGGAGGGGTGGGGCCCAAGGGGATCGATAAAGTGTTGGGAGTTTTCAAGGCTTACTCCACCCGGGTGGGAAACGGTCCCTTCCCAACAGAGTTTCAGGGGGAGCGGGATGGAGAGATCGGGAATCGAATACGGGAGTTAGGTCGGGAGTACGGTGTTACCACGGGAAGACCTCGTAGGTGTGGGTATCTCGATATGGTTGCCCTCCGGTATGCCTGCAGGGTCAATACCCTCGATTCCCTAGTACTTACCCATCTGGATGTGTACGATGATTTCGACGAAATTAGGGTCTGTGTGGCTTACGATATCGAAGGGAAGAAAGTAGAAGATTTCCCCTCACAGATCGGCATGCTGAATAACGCGAAACCAATAACCCGAGTGTTCAAAGGATGGAAACAAAAAATATCCCACTGTTCTCGATTCGATGAATTACCAAAGGAAGCACAGGAGTACATTCGATTCATCGAGAATGAAACCGAAACACCCATCGACATCATTTCGGTGGGATACCACCGCAACCAGACGATCGTCCGTAGGGGCCCATGGACTGTATCCTGATTTACGATTTTGGCGGACAAACGTGCCAGTTAATCTCTCGTCGGATTCGCGAACTTGGGGTATATAGCGAAATCGTTCCCCATGACTTCGACCCGTTCCAATATTCGAACCATACGATCAAGGGAATCATTCTGTCCGGATCTCCCTATTCGGTCCGAGAAGCCGATGCTCCCAAACCACATAGGAGGGTCTTTGAAAGAGGAGTCCCTATACTGGGGATCTGCTACGGTCTACAGGTGATGGCCCAACTATTCAGGGGGAAGGTGGAACGATTGGAAAAACAGGAGTATGGTCGTGCTCCTCTTCAGTTACTAGAAGCTTCCCCCCTATTCGAAGGGGTGCCCAACGGGTTTGTTTCTTGGATGAGCCATGGGGACAGTGTAGCTACCCCCCCTTCCGGATTCAAGATTGTTGCCGTATCGAAGGAAGGAATCCCAGCTGCGCTAGAGGATCGAGAGCGTTCCTGGTACGGAATCCAATTTCATCCGGAGGTGACCCACTGTGAGTTCGGGATGAAAATATTGGAAAACTTTAGCCTTCGGATCTGTGGGGCACGAAAAGAATGGTCGATGGAAAGGTACATCGAGACAGTTCGCACACAGATTCAACAAAGGGTGGGAAACTCAAAGGTGTTGGTTCTCATCTCGGGAGGAGTGGATTCTACCGTTACGGGCGCCTTGCTTTTAAAATGTCTCGATCCTAATCAGGTCCATCTCATGTACATTGACACAGGGTTGATGCGGAAGAACGAGACTCAGGAAGTGGGAGAAAACCTCCGCAAGATGGGAGCTACTCACCTCCATATAATCGATGCCTCGAGTCGGTTTCTAGAGGCCCTTCGAGGGGTTGAAGACCCTGAAAAGAAACGACAGATCATAGGGGATCAGTTCATCCGCGTACAGGAGGAAGAGGTGGGCAAATTGGGGATTACCGACGCGTTCCTCGCTCAAGGAACCCTCTATACGGACATGATCGAATCCGGAAAGGGAGTGGGGAAGAAAGCCCAAACCATCAAGTCCCATCACAACGTACGGAGTCCCCTAGTGGAGGAAAAACGGGCAAAAGGCTTGGTGATCGAACCTCTTGAACGGTTGTACAAGGATGAGGTGAGGGCATTGGGTCGGGAACTTGGTTTGCCTCCTTCCATTGTAAACCGTCATCCCTTTCCGGGGCCGGGTCTAGGGGTTCGGATCCTAGGCGAGGTAACAGAGGAAAAGTGCCGTATTCTTCGAGAAGCGGATGCTATCTATCTGGAGGAACTGAAAAAACGGGGTTTGTACGATCAAATCTGGCAAGCTTTTGCCGTACTCCTCCCGGTACGTTCGGTAGGGGTTTTAGGGGATGCTCGGGATTACCGGTATGTATTGGCTCTTCGGGCGGTAGTTTCACAGGATGGGATGACGGCGGATGTGTTCGATTTTCCCATGAAAGATCTGAAAGAAATCTCTAGTCTTATAACCAATGCCGTGCCCCAGGTAGGAAGAGTGGTGTACGATGTATCCAGCAAGCCTCCCGCAACGATCGAGTGGGAATAGGATATATAAAACTAATTTGAATCCGTCGATATTGTAGGAAAAGGAGGATTCATGACTTCCTACCGTACACGGACGAAAGAACCTCCACCCAAGGAAATGTTGGAATGGATCCGGGATACCTTTGGTATGAGTCAACACTCGATGGGGTGGATGTTTCAGGTACATCCTCAAACGATTCGTTCCTGGCTCCAAGGAGGATGGATTTCTCGATATAACAGGATGAAAATTCGAAAGAGCTACTATTTCCTCACAGGAAAACAGGATCCTTATGCCGGACTGATCTTCTGTGAATCCTGTCATACCTGGAAAGAATCAAAGGACTTTAAAGAGGGAAACGTTATCTGTATGGAATGTAAGGGAGAACAGCGCTGATGCCCATGCAAGTGGCATTGATCGGATCCCCTGTACTCAAGGGTGAGTTCCGTAGGCTCTATCTTCAGTTGAAGGGGAAAGGGATCTCTTCGTGTGCCATTGGATTGACCTCACAATGGGAGTCCCAGAAAGCTCGATTAGTAGAAAAGCTTCGTTCTGTTTCCCATTTGGTGGTTTTTCTGGAACATCGGGAAGATTGGTTCCCCTTCCTAGAAGGATTTGCATCCGCCCGAATTCCTCAAAGTATAGCCTTTTTCCCTTCCGATAAACGGGATGGAATTAATTCCTTGCCTAATACCGTTCTTCCCCTATTTACCCATATAGAAACCCTCGTTGAGTTTCTCGAGACGGAAAAGATTAGGCTCGGAAAGGAACAAGAACGCACCGAAGCAAGGGATTACATCGTGAATGCGGGGATCGGATTGTCCGAAGAAAATCTAGCCCTCTGTGTACAGGAGGGAAAGACCGACTTCGTAGAGCGGTTCCTTGCCCTAGGGTATAGTCCGGATACTGTGAACTCGAAAGGGATCCCTCTTCTAATTCTAGCGATCAGGAACAAACATCGAGAATTGGTATTTTTATTAATGAAAGCGAAAGCAGACGTGAACAGGATCAGTGCTGACCGGGGAAGCTCTGCTCTCATGGAAGCGGCTGTCCAAGGGGATAGAGAACTAGTGGAAGCGCTGATAGAACAGGGAGCTGATCTCGATCTCCGAAGCAAAAACGGCCAAACTGCTTTAATGTTAGCCATAGGGGAAGGGAAGACCGAAATCGCGCGTCTTCTCATCGAAAAAGGAGCCGATTTATCTCCTGTGGATGCCTTAGGAATGACAGCGAAAAAGTATGCGGAATTATTCAAGCAAAGAGAAATTCTTTCCCTTATAGATGAACGATTGAAAGAAAGGACGTAACTGTATGGGAGCTCTGGACATTAATAAAAGAATTCAACTCTACCTAAAAGGGGAAGAGTATCCTTCCTTTCGCAAGGAAGTGGAAAATCTCCTTCAGAAAGAAGATTGGAAGGAGTTGCAAGATCGGTTCTACCGGGATCTAGAGTTTGGAACCGGAGGAATGCGCGGGGTCATCGGGGGAGGCACCAACCGGATGAATCCGTTTACCGTACGGAGGGCTACCCAGGGTCTGGCGAATTACTTAAGAAAACAGAAGCCTACTGGAGTGGCCGTCATCGCGTATGATTCCAGGCGCTTTTCCGATGTGTTTGCCCGGGAAGCGGCAAGAGTGCTAGCTTCCAATGGGATTCGGACTTATCTTTTCACCACCCTCCGTCCCACTCCCATGCTTTCCTTTGCGGTGCGTCTCCTCCGTGCCGATACGGGAATCGTTGTAACCGCTAGCCACAATCCTCCGGAATATAATGGTTACAAGGTCTATTGGGCAGATGGAGCACAGATCGTGCCTCCCCATGATAAAGGGATCATCCAAGAGGTGGGCAAGGTATCCGATTCGATTCTCTGTTGTCCCTTGGAAGAGTTGGAAACGAATGGTTGGATATGTTTCATCGACCGGGAGGTAGATGAGGCGTACTTCCGGATGGTGGAAACTACCGTTCTACGACCAGACCTCTTCTTGAGCCATGCATCTCAGATTCAAGTAGTGTACACCCCTCTACATGGAACCGGCACTCTTCCTGTAGAAACGGTGTTGAAGCGGTTGGGAGTGAATGTCCAAACAGTGCCAGCCCAGAGAAAACCGGATGGGGATTTCCCAACTGTCAAATATCCCAATCCCGAAGAAGCCGAAGCCCTTCACCTAGCCCTCGAATTGGGTACTCAATTGAAAGCAGATTTAGTGATGGGTACGGATCCGGATGCAGATCGACTAGGAGTAGCCGTGCAAGATAAAGGTCGATTCGTTTTGCTCACAGGAAACCAGCTTGGGTGCCTATTGGAAGACTATATTCTTTCCACTCGAAAAGAGCTAGGGAATCTTCCCCGTAAACCAGTGATCATCAAAACTATCGTTACTACCGAACTGCAGCGAAAGATAGCCGAATACTATGGAGCCTCCTGTATCGATGTGCTTACCGGATTCAAGTACATTGGGGAAATGATCCGTAGGTTCGAGGAAGAAAAGAGTGAAAAAGAATATATATTCGGAGGAGAAGAGAGTTACGGATATCTGGTAAATACGGAAGTGCGAGACAAGGATGCTGTGTCTGCCGCAGTGATGACAGTGGAAATGTGTCTGTACTACCGAAGTCAGGGAAAATCTCTATACCAGCGGCTAAAAGAGATCTTTTTCCAGTTCGGCCATTACCGGGAAGCTTTGGTCTCGAAAGAGTTCAGGGGGGAAGAAGGGATGCGTCAGATGGAATCTCTGATGAATAGATTGCGCACCAATCCGCCAGATCGAATCGGGTCCAGCAGGGTGGCAAAAATTAAAGATTACCTGTCAGGAATCGAAAAGAATGCCGAAGGTAGGGAAATAGGGGTGATTTCTCTCCCCAGATCCAACGTTCTACAATTTTTCTTGGAAGACGAGAGCATCCTCAGCGCTCGTCCTTCGGGAACCGAACCGAAAATAAAGTTTTACATCTCATGCTGTACTCCCCCCGGACGAAATGAAAACGAAGCAGATCGGGAACTAGAGACGAAGATCAAGGGTATCAAACAGTTTGTTGACCAGTTGTTCGAATGAAACGTACCTCTTATCGTACCTTTCCTAGAACTTCCAGCATGTAGAGGATAATGTACTTCTTCAAAGCTTCTTTGTTCCGGATCTTCTCTAGCGCTTCGTGGGCGACGAGCTCTTCCGCTAGTTTCTCCAACCGTTCCGGGGTAGGAGCTTGATACCGTTGGGCAATCTTCAGTTTCCGTAAGAAGTCCCGGACAAGAGAGTTCACATCCTCTACCAGGTTTTCCTTGGCTTTAGGATCGAGGAGGGTATTCCATAGATCTATAAGATCTTTCAGTTCCCGTTTGATATCTGCCTTTGGCCCTACATATCGGGCTTTCAAAGCTTCGATGGTTTTTTGGAATTTCACCCGTTGTGCCCGCTCCGAAGAGGAAGGAGAAGGAGATTCGGAGGGCACCTCTTCACCTGTCGACGCTGTTGTAGTACCTAGCGTCATTGCAGTCTGTTCGGCAGATTTCTTCGATTTTGAAACCTTCGGTTGGGTAGAATATAAACGGATGAAAAACTGGACGATCTGCTTTAGAATGGGAATGGTTTTCCAAAAGGGGAGCTTTAATTTCGCTTCTGCCAGAAGATCTTCCGGATAGAGACGAAAGATCTTGGAAATGGGATTGATTTTCTTTCCTTTACGATCCAACACCGATTCTAGGAACTCTTTTTCCATGGGATTGGGCTTAACCTGCTCGAGAATCAGGAATAGGAGACTGAAGTTCAATAAACTGAAGAACAAGGGGTCTAACTGCTTGAGGATAGAAAGGGCGTACTCCTCGAAAGCCTGCGGTTCCTTGAACTCTTTCCTTTTTTCATCGGCCTCCAGCGCTTCGTACCAATCCTGAATAATCCTAGCACGAATCTCTCTAAACAGGGAAAAAGACCGTTCCAGAAGGAATCTCGCCACTGTAGTTTTGGATATAAAGTATTCTTTTTTATCTACCGTCTTGACTTTAATAATTTCGGGAAGGGATTTGGGATCTGCGGGAGTAGTTTTGTTATCGAGAAATTGCTGGAGGGAAGGATTGTCGATTTTCTTTACCAAGGGGAATCCCTTAGAATCTTTGAAACCATAAATGTCGTGAAAGGTATACGCGTAGGGTGATTTTTCAAAGTATCCCGACAGAGTTTTCAATGCAGTTTCCGTTTCCTTTTCTTTGGTGGTCTTTCCCTTAAAGAAGATAGAATAGGCTCCTACCAGGTAGGCTGCTATGGCTAAATCGTTCTCCTCTTCCAATTTTTCTTTTTTTTCCAGCAGTTCCTTTAAAAGAAAACTGGTCGTCTGGCTCCAGAATTGGTAGATGAAATCTGTGGGATTCATGAGATCCTGGATGGTCAGATCAGGTTTTGTCAGCACATTGATAATCTGATCCTTCAGGATTCGTTCCCTCCCCCTGAACAGAGGCACCAACTTATGTTGTATGTAGGTCGCGTTTTTCTGGTTCCTTAAATACTGTCGTATTTTTTGTAAGGATATCTCCAACAATACCCTATGTAACAAGGGTGTGGTGACCAGCAAGGATTTGGATAGGTCTGGAAACTGAATCCGAAGAATACGGGGGGGCTGATTTTCTCCTAACTCCAAGTATGAGATGAAGTCCACTTTCACATCTACCGGAATCACGATGTCGGGCGGGAATACAACGGAAAAATTCTGTTCCGATGGAAGAGGTGTATCCGAGCGAGCCTGTACCACTTTGTACCGTTGTTCCAGCAACTCCCTGTAGTATTCTAGATAGCGAATAGTCTTACTACCGTCCGGCTTGGGAACGACCTCTATTACCCCTTCATCACCCAATTCATCGAGGAGAGTTGGGAGGTGTACATCCAGTTCGTTCTTGACCGATGCCAACTCTTTCAATTCCCCTTCGTACCGTTCCAGGTATTTATCCAATAGGGAACGAAAGTTTGAGTAGGAGAGTTCAGGCTCTTGAGTCTTATGGATGTAGGCTTTTAACAGTTTTCGAAGTTCTTCTTTCTTGCTCACTGTTGATCATACTAATGCTGTTTTTTCTCTTGGGCAATAGATTTTCTTCTCTTTGAATTGACAAATCTAGGTATGGACAATACACTTTCAACTATGAATTGGAGGACTTTTCTACTAACCTGTAGTGTTCTTTTCCTCCTCACCTGCAGTACCACTCCAGATTCGGGTGGTAAACCTGCTTCTCCTGCCGAACCTGTGCAATCTATCCCTGTAACCCCTCCGCCACAGGAACCGAAACCACAAATTGTAGAACAGCCGCAGAAAGAACCAGAACTCCCTAGTTCTCCTGCGGCACCCCTCCCGAAAGAAGAGATAAAGCCATCCCCCAAGGTGGAAGATGAGAACGTAAAGATCAGTCAGGAAGAATATAAAAAGACCTTCCAAGAGGTTGAGCGAGTAATCGAGGAGTTGAATACCATCATAAAAGCAGGGGACTACCACCGGTGGGAGCAGTTTTTGACTCCCAAGTTCATTGCTTCGGTGATGGATCCTGAAAACTTGAAAAAGATCAATGAACAACCCTTGTTAAAACGTAATAAAATCGAGATAAAGACTCTCCATGATTATTTCATGTACGTGGTAGTTCCTAGCCGGGCCTCAGTCCGGTTGGATGACCTTATATTTACCGATCAGAACAAAGTAAAAGCATTCATGTTCATTCGCCAAGATCCAGTGCTGATCTATCAGCTTGAAAAAATCGGAGAAACGTGGAAAATTAGTGTATGGTAGCAGGGGAGGAAAGTGTATGGTAAAACGGATCCAATGGACAATTGTTGTAATGTGTATCTTCCTGGTGGGAACTTTTCCCATCTTTCCACAAAACAGTAAATCACCCGCTCCGGAACGAGGCAGGGAACGTACAATTGAGGAACTATACCTTAGCCAGAATATTGAGCTTCAAATCATTAAAAACCAAGCCCAATCGAACGATTGGGAGGTAAGGAACTTGGCCATCCAAAGTCTACGCGCAATGGCGGCAGACAAACGGATAAATGACGACAATCCAGGAGCTTTCTTGATTCTCGAGAGTCTAGCGAAACAGGAACAAGGCCCCAATACGAAAAACTTTAACCTCATCCGAAAGGATGCCTGCAATATTCTGGGAGAAATCGGTGGGGAACGGGCACAACGGATTCTGATGGAGGTTGTCATGACCGATACTGAACCCATGGTATTGGCAGAAGCGGTATATGCGTTGGGTCGAATTGGAAAGGATCCCAAGGGGGATGTACTGAACCGGATGGTATGGGTTCTTCATAAAGAAAATATGAAGGCTGCTCCAGACAACAATTTTGCCTTCGCAACCCTCCTCGCTATCGAAAAATTGGCCAAATCAGAGGATGGGATTAAAAATCCCGAGACATTGGGCGTGCTCATCGAGATTCTAGAGGCAAACTATATCAGGGACGTGAAACTAAAAGCGATCGATGTGATCTATAAACTACGTAAATAACTCTCCATATTCATGACTGAGCAGGAACGAAAGACTCTCGGCCACGATTGGTATAAGAACTCTCGATTGTGGCAAGTCTTTGCTCCTTTGATGTTCGGCCCCGAACGGTGGGCTCAAACACCCTCGGAGGTCACGGCCATAATCTCCCTGTTGGAACTAAAAGGTACGGAACGCATCTTGGATGCCTGTTGCGGGGTAGGTCGTCACAGCTTGG
>CAKZQO010000119.1 GCA_937140905.1 uncultured Spirochaeta sp. | reverse complement strand
CGAAGAAATATTCCTGTTTCAATCGTAGTTCCTTGCCCTCGAACACGTTATCGTTGGGATATAGAACCTTTGAGATGGTTTCCGTGTGCACCTTGTCAGAAACAGCCCGTTCGTAATCGCCATGGTTGAAGTAACTAAGTTCGAAGTCCCGGGTACTCTTCGCAGCCCAGAGGCGGAGGTTGTTCACTGTATGGTTCTGGTATCCAGGAATGGGGATGTCGTAGGCCATCGCCATTACCTGCTGCGTGTCCACCCATTCGTATCTCTTGCGCCCTCGTTCGTCGATGAATTGTCGAACCTGACCGTAGAAGTGCACAGGATAGAGGGCTTCGGGCCGGTCGATTTCCCACGGGTTCCCGTACCGAAGCCAAGGATCGGGGGTTTCCACCTGTTCTCCATTCCGGATCCGTTGGAAGAAGATCCCATACTCGTACCGAATTCCATACCCATAGGCGGGTAGACTCATGGTGGCCATGGAATCTAGAAAGCAGGCTGCCAGGCGGCCCAACCCACCGTTTCCCAAGCCCGCGTCGAACTCGAGTTCCTCCAGGTCTTCCAACCGGAATCCCATGGTATCCATCGCTTTGACAGCTTCTTCTCGCATGCCCAGATTGATGAGGGCGTTGTCCAGGGTACGTCCCATGAGGAACTCGAGGGAAAGATAGTACACTCGCTTGGAGGGTTTTTTATAGTAGGTCTGCTGGGTATCGATCCATCGTTCGAACAATCGATCCCGCACCGTGTAGGCTAGGCTCTTGTAGTAGTCTAAAGGAGTGGCGCTGTACTCATCCTTTCCCTGGGAGTATTCCAGATGATTCACGAAGTCAGTGACTATCTCTTTTGCTTTGATGCCTCTATGGGGATTGGTGGATGGGGTAAGGGGGGGCTTTTGGGGGGTACTTTTTTTCGCTGCCATCGCGGCCTCCTGAAAAGAGAAACTGTTCTCTGTAGATTTTACTGCACGGATGGGAAGTTCCGCAATAAAAATCGCCGATGATTCCATTTGACTGCAAACGTTTCCAATGATAGAATCGAGAGTATGCAAGTCCCCGTAGGGATCAATGCGGATTCCGGAACCATTGATGGAAACCTTCAGATTCTGCAATCACTTCTGGACCGGTTCCAGCGGGCAGGATTCTCCGCAGTTGAGATTCCCGTTCATGGGGTAGGGTGTATCCTAGGAGGAAAGTTATTAAAACCCCAGACGGATAGGGTGAAGCGGATTCTAGAGAGGTATCCGTTCCAATACACTGTCCATGGTCCGGATCCGGTAAACCTCTGCGATGAACGATCCCCAGAAATCCATGCCTCCGCATTAAAAGCATCGATCGATTTTGCCAAGGCAATAGGATCCTCTGTGGTTGTGTACCACGGTAGTTTTCGGATGTCAGAGCAAAGGAGGGGGGAGTCCGAATGGGCTGATGAAATCGAACGGTTAAAGCGAATCGGGGAGTATGGGGAGAAGCAGGGTGTTACGGTAGCGGTAGAAAACATCTTTCGTCAGGGAATGGAACGTACCTACCGGATCGATCCACGCCATCTCGCCGAGGTGATCGGGGCGGTTGGGAACCCTAAGGTTGGAATCTGCTTTGATTTTGGCCACGCTTACCTCAGCGCTAGAGAGGAAGGATTCTCCTATTTGGAAGCGTTGAGGGCGGTCCTTCCTTACTTAGTGCATGTGCATATTCACGACAACCTGGGGATTCCTAATGCGCGTGAGAGTGGAGGGAACGGAAAAAAACCGCTGGATGCGTTTGTGATAGGGGAAGGCGATCTGCATCTTCCCCCGGGTTGGGGAATGATTCCGTATGGGGAAGTGTTGCCGGAAGTGTTCCCTTCGTATAAAGGGGTATGGATGATGGAGATTCACCCGCGATTGTCAGATGCCTATGAAGAGGGGATTCGATGGTTGAATAGCATGATGGGAAAGAACTCGAGCTTGATCAACGTTTAACATAGTGCAGATAAAAAGAGGAAGGAGGATAGCCAGTGTCGCGCCTCGTGTTGAAGAATCTCACGAAGAAGTTCGACGATGTGATGGCGGTTGACCATGTGAACCTAGAGGTGGAGGAGGGGGAGTTCGTTACCCTACTCGGGCCTTCCGGATGCGGGAAGACGACCACCTTACGGACCATCGCAGGGTTCTATGTGCCGGACGAGGGGGAGGTATACTTTAACGATCGGTTGATGAACAACGTGCCCCCCAATAAAAGAAACACTGCTATGTGTTTCCAGTCCTATGCCCTGTTT
This sequence comes from uncultured Spirochaeta sp., assembly GCA_937140905.1. Classification (GTDB taxonomy): domain Bacteria; phylum Spirochaetota; class Spirochaetia; order DTKZ01; family DTKZ01; genus DTKZ01. The sequence continues at coordinate 19 of CAKZQO010000119.1, read as the reverse complement.
CCTCATATGAACGTGTGGG
>CAKZQO010000118.1 GCA_937140905.1 uncultured Spirochaeta sp. | reverse complement strand
TTGGTTCCATACCAATCCTCCTTGACCCAGGAATAGAAGGCTTCTCTCACCCCCTACCCTCTAGACAGAACGGTTCCTCCGCTTGCTTCAATACCCACAAGCTTCGGGGTACTAAATAAAATATATACAGAGTATCTCCTTTAAAAATAGAATTATGAAGACTTATATTCAAAAATGGGGTAATAGTCTGGGTGTTCGGATCCCTGCTGCGTATGCTAAAGAGTTACAACTAAGAACTGGGACTCTTGTAGAGATCTATAGAGCTAAGGATAAAATCGTGATTGTACCTAGGAAGAAGACCTTGGACGATTTACTATCTCACATAACTCCAGAAAATACGCATGAACCTGTCGAAACAGGTGTTTCTCTCGGGGAAGAAGAATGGTGACAAATCCTTATGTACCTGATAGAAGGGATGTCGTATGGCTTGAGTTTAATCCACAGCTTGGGCACGAACAACGAGGTCGGCGTCCTGCCCTTGTATTGTCATATAAACGATATAATGAGAAAACCGGGCTAGGGATATTCTGCCCCATCACAAGTAAAGAAAAAGGGTATCCTTTTGAAGTCAAACTAGAGGGAACGATTATCCGGGGATCTGTATTGAGTGATCAAGTGAAAAATCTGGATTGGAGAATAAGGAACATCGAGTTCATTGAACTGTGCGAAAAAGACGTAATCGCAGAGGTAGTAGAGAACCTCAAGTTAATCATCGGTAGTGAATAAAGCATGTGGGAGTATAGATCATTCGATCATTCCCAATATTCGTAATACCCTCATCATAGTTTCGATGTTTTCCCGTTCCACCGGAGGCCTGGTCGGATCTTTCCAGAGAGCCCGTAGGCGCTCGAGAGTGGAAGCGTCGAGAGTCCTATGTCCCGAGGCGACCCTGTCTCGATACTCCAGAAGGGCCCGGGCAGAAGCCTCGGTTAGGGCAGCCATTGCATTCGGATGTGTTTTGAGGGCGGAGGAAGGGATTTCATTCAACACATCCTCTGTCCCATAGGTAGCCAGAACTGAGTATTCTTTCGTTGGCTGAGGGACGTTGTCGATGATGAAATCCGCTTTGAGGAATGCGGAAACGGTGAAGGAGTAGGCAAACTGGGGAACATCCGCGTCGGTCTTGAAATACTGGGGCCAGTCAAGCTTTTGCTGATGGATGTTTTGGCTGTTCATAGGTACCCGGAGGATCTGCGGGGGAGTGTCGAGGGGTGTTTCCGATCCATGGAACCCCCAGTGCCCATCCATCCCAATCCCTTTTAACTCAACTACGTACGTATTGGGATCCTCCAGAACGGCAAGAACTTCCTGGGCGTATCGATCCGCGATCGCGTTGTCTTCCGATTCACTGGGTTTGGATCCCTTTCCGGTTCCCCTAAGCTCCATCAGATGGATTCCGTCAAGTTTGCCCACCACTTCCTGCAGGGGATTAAAAAAGTATGTCTCCAGTAGGTGACGGAAGGTGATGGGAAATCGAGGATCCTTCCGGCCCACGGGATAGTCATCGAACTGGAAGTATCGGGTCTTTTGCAGGATTCTCTGGAGAACTTTATCTTCTCGGCTCAACTCAACGAAAGCCTTGTAAAAAGCGAACCCGCTAGGAGCAGCCATGAGCCAGAGAACCGTATCCTTTCCTGCGGAAGCCGCTTCTTTCAATTCACGGGCAACCTCTTTAGCGGTGAGGGTTCCCATCTCCGCTTCCGTGGGCGCGATGTATACTTGTACCTGTCCTGCTTTTAATTCTTTCATAGGTGGTTCCTTTACACGGTATGCTACGTGTAGCACGATCCAAGGTCAATAGAAAAAGTCGTTGACAGAGAGAGAAAGAGGATTTAGAATAGAATGCGTTAACGTTAACGCGGTTTTCGGGATATATATGAAGCGTACGCGGCAGATAACGATACGTGAAATCGCAGCGAAAGCGGGTGTTTCCATAGGTACGGTGGATCGAGTTCTGCACAATCGGGGACGGGTATCCACTGAAACGAGGGAAAAAATCGAAGCCCTTGTCAAGAAATTCGGATACAAACCGAATCCTCTGGCTCGTCACCTGAAATTAAAGAAAGAGTATCATTTTTTTATCCTTTCCCCCTATCGAGATGAAGACTCTGGGTATTGGGGAATGGTGTTCAACGGAATCCAGCGGGCTGCCGAAGAATTGAGCCCTTTTGGAATTCGTATTTCGTTCAAGGAGTTCGATCGGTATAGCAGAGACTCTTTTTGGAATACGGCGCGTTCTATCTCTCCTGATGATTGCGATGGGTTACTCCTAGCGCCCATCATGCCTTCCGAGATGATCCGGTGGATACTCGAATTACCTCCGAGTATTCCCTATGTGTTCTTCGATGCTACTCTTCCCGAAACATCCCCCATTACCGAAATTGGACAGGATCCTTATAGCGGAGGTTTCCTGGCCGGTAAGTTGCTTTGCCTGTTTGCCCTTCGGGAACGAGGCACGTATTGCGTGATCGCCCCCCATAGCGAGGATTACCATATAAAAAGGAGGATCGAAGGATTCCTTGCGTTCTGGGCGAACCGGGAAGGGTACTGGCCCGAGGTGCGCACTTGCGCGGATATGGATCATCGGGAAACGAGAGAAGAGTTCTTGAATACATTGTTGAAAGACATTCCCGACCCCAAAGGGATCTTTGTGGCAAACGCCTCTGTGCATTCCGTTGCGGAAACTTTGAATAAAGGCAATCTCAGCCATATTCCCATCATCGGGTACGATCTAGTGCCAGAAAATGAACGTTTGTTGCGGGAAGGGTTGATCGACGTTCTAATTTCCCAGCGTCCCGCCTATCAAGGGTACCAGGCAGTTTATCAACTGTATCGGCACGTAGTCTTACAACAAGAGATCCAGAAAAAGATACCCGTTCCAATCCATCTCTATTTCAAAGAGAATCTTCTCCCAGAGTCTTCACCCGATTTGGAGTATGAAGAAACGATGTTCGTTTTTGCAGATTGAGGAAACATCGCTCCTAGAGCGATAAAGTATTTTTATAGGAGGATTTGTATGAAAAGGATTGTAGGGCTTCTACTCTGTGTCTTCCTTCTAGTAAGTGTAACCTTCGCTGGAGGGAAGAAGGAAACGAAGGGACAACCTACCTTCGTGATGGTAACCAAAGGGGTCCACCCCTACTATGAACCATGCTTCGAAGGGTTTAGGGATGCCGCAAAGAAGTATGGTGTCGTAGCCGAAAAGGTAGACCCCCAAAAGTTCGAACTCCCATTACAGGTCAA
>CAKZQO010000117.1 GCA_937140905.1 uncultured Spirochaeta sp. | reverse complement strand
TAGCCGCGAGGCTTTGCTCCTGCGGGACCCAGATATCATCCTCATGGGAAAGGGTCTGGGTGGCCTATCGCGTTTAAAAGCTACCACCCCCTATGGGAACCTGCGAGCTGTGCGAGAAAATAGGGTGTACGAGATCGACAACGATCTGATCGATCGGATGGGCCCCCGGAACGTGGAGGGGCTGATAGCGCTGGTAAAAATTTTACATCCTAAGTTAGAGCTTGGATTCTAAGCCATCAACGTGCGAGTTTGAAAGAGAGATTCAATTCGAGCCCGATTGATTAGGGATGCTAGAACTTTTTCTAGGAATAGGGGGATCTCGTTGGTAGAAGAGTACTTCCGGATCGAACGACGAAAACGGATAGGAGCTTGGCTCCTGGGTTTGGGGGTGGCTTTGCTCTCTCTCCTGTACCTTTCCGCAGGGGTCATTCCTATCCCCTTGCCGGAAGTGGTCCGTTTGCTGGGCCGATGGATCACCGGCAGTAGGGAGATGGGGGGGGAAAGGGTAGTGGAGCAGGTGGCGATTTTGCAGATTCGGTTACCACGACTGTTGGCTGCCCTCCTCGTGGGCGGGGGATTGGCCATCAGCGGTACAGCGTATCAGGGGTTGTTCCAGAACCGCTTAGCAGATCCCTTCACTACCGGAGTGTCCGCGGGGGCTGTTCTAGGTTGTACCCTTGCCCTAGTGCTCGGTTTTTCCCGGGGACTCTGGGGATTGGGAGGAATCACCCTTTTTGCTTTTGGGGGAGCTCTGGGAACCTCCCTCGTGGTGTTTCTCGTGTTGGGAGTAATGAAGCGGGCCTCCACGGCTACCATCCTTCTCATTGGGATCTCGTTAAACTTCTTCCTGTCCGCCATCGTCTCCCTTATCCTGTTCTTAAATCGCAACCGGATCGAGTCTATCGTGCTCTGGACTATGGGTTCTGTGGCGACTGCCACGATGGAGAAAATTCTCTTCGCTCTTCCCCTATTCGTTTTAGGGAATCTGGGTCTATACTTCTCTTCTCGGTTTTTGGACTACCTTTCGTTGGGGAAGGAGTTTGCTCGCGCTCATGGGATTCCGGTAGTAAAAGCCCGGTTCCTCCTTATCCTCTTCGCCTCACTCGTGTCCTCCGTGTGCGTGTCTTTGAGCGGAGTCGTGGGATTCGTGGGATTGGTTACCCCCAACATGGCTCGGATCCTCGTGGGGACTAAGCATCACGTTTTGTTCCTGTATTCTTTGCTCTTGGGTATGTTGTTCCTTTTGCTAGCCGATTTTTTGGCTAAGACCCTCCTTGCACCCGCGGAAATCCCCATCGGTATTCTTACCTCTCTCATTGGGGTCCCCGTGTTCGCGGGCCTGATTTGGCGGTATTCGCGGAGGATCTATTGATGGACATGTTCCCTTTCTTAGAGCTACGGGGAGTGAGCTTCGCCTACCATAGAGGAAACAACGCCTTGGAAAGCATCGACCTTACCCTCACCCAAGGAGCTTTCCTTTCTATCATGGGCCCTAACGGCGCTGGAAAGACTACTCTACTGAAGATCCTGGCGGGCATCCTTAGGCCAGACCAGGGAACCGTGCGACTCCTAGGTGTGGAAATCCAGCCAACCTCTCGAACTTTCGAACGATTCGCCTATGTCCCTCAGTTTCTCCTATTCCCTATGGATCTTAGGGTGATAGATTTCGTGCTCCTGGCGCGAACTGGAAGCACCCTAACCGGTCAGGTAAGGGCCTGGGATGTGAAAAAAGCTTTCGAGGCTTTGGAGCGAGTTGGGTGCCTGCAGTTCTGGAACCAGGACGTGTCCCATTTGAGCGGAGGGGAGCGGCAGAAGGTATTTCTGGCAAAAGCGTTAGCCCAGGACACGCCAGTGCTATTGATAGACGAGCCCGTTACCCACTTGGACTTGAAAAACCAGGAAGAGATCCTCTGCCTTCTGCAATCTCTGGTAAGGGAAGAAGGAAAAAAAATTGTCGCGGTTATGCATGACTTAAATCACGCTCGCCAGTACACGGATACCGTGGTCCTTCTTAAGGGAGGAAAACTCTGTGCCGCTGGTCCGAGCTCCGAGGTTCTTACCCCTACCACTATAGGAGAGGTCTTCGACGTGGAAGTGGAAGATAGAAGCGGGTGGATAGTTCCCCGCTTGAAAACCTATGGCCTCCAGTAAGGTAGTTGTGAAACCTAAGGGAACGAGACGAGATAACTTTACCCTAAACTCTTTCGCAATTTCTCCGCGAAGGTACTGAGATCTCGCTTCAATAAAGGTACCGCTTCCCGGAACAGGACCTCTAGGAACTCGATCTTTCGCCACTCGAAGTCCAGCTCAAAGTAATATCGCTTGAAATGCCGAAACCACATCAACTCCAGCAATCGTTTAAATAAAGGAACGGAGCATTTCCACGTCACGTTTCAGATAGGACACACGGAAAGTATATTCGCTCGGGGATCATACAGATACCTTGACGCACCTTCAAAAATTCGTGCAAGGGAACTCAAGCCATACTCAGAAGGGGCCTATAGGGTTACCTGCTTTTTTATTGGTTTCTCTGGAAACTCTACGGTCACGCGAGTTCCGGCACGATCCCTTCCTGGTTCTGCGATAGTGATAGAGAAGGTTCCGTTCAAGTTCTCTGCTAGGCTCTGCATGATAGTTAAACCGAGGGACTCTGTGGAAGTTGGTAGCGACGAAGGGAACCCTTTGCCATTATCTTCTATCGTCAAAATCCAAACAGGGGCGTTCTTAGATTTAGTAGATCCTTCTGGTCGCGTATCGGCTTCCCCCGCATGGGTCATTCTTGCAGGCTCTTCCGTTTGCGTAAGCCGCACGCGGATCTCGCCTTGTCCGCCATTAAAAGCGTGTTTCAGAGCGTTGGTAACAGCTTCGTTTATGATAAGGCCAAGGTTTCGCAAGACGTCGACATCCAATTTCACTTCCGGAACCTCCAAGGTAATGGTAATGCCGCTTCGATTGGTCTGGAAACTCTCTCGTATTCCGTCCATGAGCTCTTCCAAGTAAGTCCGCGCCTCGATAGTAGTGCTATCAAGGGAGCCGTAGAGAAGTCTATAGGTGAGGGAGATAGAGTGGATCCGGTTTTCCGCTTCCCCTAATGCTTCTAGGACTGCTGGATCGGAAGAGGTAGATTTCTGAATGCTGAGGAGGCTTTTCACGGTAGCGAGGTTGTTCTTTACCCGGTGGTTCACTTCCCGGACCAGCATTTCCTTTTCCTTTACCAATCGTTGAAGAAGGGTTTGATACCGTTTGTTCCGGCGCAGGGCATCGAATAGGAGAAAAATCGTCACGGTTTCGATAGTCAATAGAAGGAGGATATAGGGGATTATCCCGGCATGTTCTTCCCAGACCGAAGGAGGCCGGTTGATGATCTGACTATCTTTAGGTAGGGACTTCATAGGAATATGATACTTTTCCAGGTACCTATAATCAAAAATGTATGGAGATGGAGTTTCTGTCTGCACGGGAATATGGGCAGGGTCCTCTCCCTTGAGGATACGAGCTGCGATTTTGCCTGCGGCTATGCCCTGGTAGTAGGGAAGGGTAATTTTGCCACCTACTACCCCCAACCGGTAATGTGGATCGGTTACGGTAAACAAGGGGTCTTGAGTGGCTTTACGGACTTCTTCTATGGCCTCTATA
>CAKZQO010000116.1 GCA_937140905.1 uncultured Spirochaeta sp. | reverse complement strand
CAAAAGGGATTTCGAGTTTGACTATCATCAGTATGGCCCTGTTCGGATCTCTTTTTCTATTAAGGCGTAGGGGTCCCCTTTTTTTCCTTTGATTCGCTTGGCTGCTTGGATTAGTCGGGGAAGGTCTTGTCCCGCTGCATGGTAGAATTTTTCGAAGATCTGATTTTCCGGATAGTATAGGCGATACAGGTACAGGTAGGCATTGTTTACCGGTAATTTGGAGAAAGCTTTAAAAGTGTCGGTTTGAAACAGCTTATCATAGGAGGCAAGGAACTCCCGCTGAAAATCCTGGATAAGTAATGTTTTGCGTCTAAGTTTTTCTTCTCTCGTCAGGGGAGCTTTATACAGATCTTCCAGGCTCCGGATCAACCGTCGAACTTCTTGCAGGAAGGTCTTCTGGTCTTTTTCCCAGGCTTCCAGAGTAGCAGATTCTGGGGAGGATTCTCCAAACCGGGACCGGATATACAGACGAGCCCCTTCCCTTCCCACGAAGGTCGCGAACTCTTCGTTGAACTGCGACTGCCCTTTCAGGTAGAGGGTGGCATGGGCCTGTTCGTGAATGTTCAACTCGGCAAGTTGGTGTACCTTGTAGGACTTCATGAAGGAGTAGAGTGGGTCGGAAAAGTATCCTAAAGTACTGAAGGCATCCACCTTCCGCACCCATACGTCGAGATCCAGATTCCGTAGACTTTCCGCTTCCGCTTTGGCGTCTTCCAACTGAAAGAACCCCTTGTAAGGAACCTTCCCCACGATGGGGAAACTCCATTCATGGGGAGTGAAGGAAGTCTTATCTGCCGCGGAAACCACATAAGCCAAATGGTCTTGATCGAGTTCCACATACCGCGTGTAGTTGGAGTTCGTTTCTAACCCAAGGGTACCTGTCGCAAAGGACCGGATGTCTTGGACTCGTTCCAGAAAGGACCGTGTCTTCTGATCCAGATCCTGCTTACTCAGGAGATCTTCCACAGACTCAGCTTTGGAGTGGTAGGAAAGGAGGGTCGTTCCCTGTTTCAGGATATAGCAGCTCGTTAATCCCCAGGTTAAGAACAGGACTCCCATTCCGAGTAGAAGGAGGTTAGTACATAGCTTCCTCATCCCGTTCCCCGTATGCGTTCAGATTTTTGGAAGGCCGGGCAATGCTTACCAGTAGCCCGGAATACTTCATAACTGGGGAACTCCCGACTTTTTATGTTGAACACGCTGCATCCCCGGGGAAAGCGAGGATCCCAGGTTACGAAGAAGTAGGTGCACTGGAGACAGTTGGGGGGATGGTTGGGAGGGGTAACCATCGCTAGAACAACGCCTCCTGGGTGGCTGCATAGACGTCCAGGTACGCGTCGTAGTGTTTCATGATCTCCCGGATAAGGGAGGGAATGGAGAGATCGTAAGACCCGAGTTTCCGCAACGGCATGACCTTGGTGGAAGTGCTGGTGAGGAAGAATCCGTCCTGCTGGGGAATCTCTGTTTCTTGGAGAGGTCGCTCCTGGACAGGGATGCCTTTCTGGTGGAGAGCGTCCAGGAGAGTTATCCGGGTGACTCCTTCCAGCACCTGATTCCGGGGAGGCGTGTACACGATCCCTCCTTTCACATAGAACAGGTTCGTGCGGGTTCCCTCGGTAAGGTATCCTTCCCGATTTTTTAACACGGCGTCGTAAGCCCCCGCCTTTTTGGCTTCCCTAAATGCCAGGGTACTGACCAACATGTTCAATGTTTTTGCTTCGGGAAATACCCGCTCACCTGGATAGATCAGGGCGATAGCACCCTGCTTGTAGTCCTTCCGATCAGGGAATAGGGGGTTCAGCGTCATGATGTAGAGTCGGGCTTGTTCTGCCGTATCCCCTCCGATGAGGAGGACTTTGATATTTGCATGTTCCGTCTTGTTGGCTCGCACCAGTTCCTGAATTCCCCGGGTAAGGTCTCCTGGTTTGAAGGGATGGGCAAGACCAATGATTGAAGCGGAATGGAACAATCGTTCCTCGTGGAGGGAAGGAAAGTAGAGAATCCGATGCCTTACCTTGAGGGTTTCGTACACTCCATACCCATAGGAAAAATCAAGGTCGTCAACGGATACTACCGCTTGTTCGATGGGGATTAACTGTTGATTAAAGAAACAGTAGGGGCCGATCATGGGTGTCTACTCCTCCGATGGATGTATGTTTCGAGCACCAAGCGGTCCGCTTCGGCCCAATCGAGGGACCGTAACTGTTCTGGGGTGTCCCAAATTAGGTCGTCATGGTCCTTCATGATCTGGATGGTGGAAGGGGAGCTACATACGTAGGGGTATAGGATGATTGCGCGATGCGGGTACGTATACTGGACAGGTGGAAGGGCTTCTCCGACTGTCACCCGTAAACCCAACTCCTCTTCGAGTTCCCGTTCTAGGCATCGTTCGGGGGTTTCTCCCTGTTCAATTTTTCCGCCGGGGAACTCCCATTTGCCTCCGAGTTCGTTTCCATCCTTCCGTCGAAGGGCCAGGATCTTGTCCCCTTGTTGCAGGATCCCGCAGGATACTAAAAGCGGTGTTTCATCCATCGGGAAGTAATGATAGGGACTCTTAGGGAAAAATGCAAGGAAGACGTAAGAGGGGGATGGGGAAAAACGAGAATGGCTACCTTATGGCAGTAAGGAGGTGCGTAAAGAGAAGGCGGATGAGGCTTGACAGGAACAGGAGAATAGAGTAAAATAATTGTGAAAAATTTCACAGTTAATGACTTCGGAGGTTAGGTGTAGGAGGAACAGTGAAAAAGGATTCAACCCTTCCCCCCCCAACGCTGGAGCGACTCGCTCGTCTTTATGTTCTGTTGGGGAAGCTTCAGAACCAGGGTTTGCAGGCAGTTTCCTCCAAACGGTTGAGCGAGCTTCTCGGTGTTCCGGATCATACCATTCGCAAAGACTTGAGTTTTTTAAGAGAAGGACTAGGTACAGAACAGCTCACAGGAAAAGAAAAGACAGGGGTGGGGAAGCCTGGATCTGGGTTGGGGAGAGGATATCCCTTGGAATCCCTTCGTGTGCTCATTGGGGCGAAGTTAGGGCTCACTCATCCTCGAACCGCTTGCCTTGTGGGCTTAGGAAATCTAGGGGTGGCTATTCTAAATCGAAGGATATGGCAGGAGGGAGTGTATCGTTTAGTGGCCGCCTTCGATCTCAGTGAAAACCGGCTGGAACTCCTTTCCACAAAGATTCCCTTGTATCACGCCCGGGAACTGGAGGGGGTAGTGCGGAAATACCGGATCGAAATCGGGATTCTAACCGTACCGCCTGAGGCTGCTCAGGAAACAGCGGACCGTCTAGTTCGAGCTGGTATTCGAGGAATCATCAACTTTGCTCCAGTGGTACTGACCGTGAAATCGAACCGTGTGTTAGTGAGAAATGTCTCCCTGGCAGGAGAACTGAACATACTTTCCGCGTATCTCTATCAACAGGAGGATGTAGATGGGTAGAGTGTACAATTTTTCGCCGGGACCTTCGATGCTGCCGGAGTCTGTGTTGAAACGAGCGGCTGAGGAGATGCTGGACTATAAGGGAAGCGGTCAATCGGTAATGGAGATGAGTCACCGTTCCCACTGGTTCGAAGAGATCATTCAGGAAGCGGAAGCGCTCCTTCGGGAATTGATGGGGATACCGGATACACATGCAGTCCTGTTTCTTCAGGGAGGTGCTTCGTTGCAGTTCTCCATGGTTCCCTTGAACCTCCTTCCAGAAGGGGGAGTAGCGGAATACGTGGAAACCGGTCATTGGGCGGCTAAAGCAGCCGAGGAAGCGGCACGGTATGGTACGGTGCGGATCACTGCTTCTTCGAAAGATCGGAACTATAGCTATATACCCAACGTACCCTTCCCTGGAACGGACGCTTCATACCTGCATATCACCACGAACAATACCATCTACGGAACTCGGTTTACCCGGCTTCCAGAAACAGGATCTGTACCCCTGGTAGCCGATATGTCCAGTAACATTCTGTCTGAACCGGTAGATATTGGGAAGTTTGCCCTCGTGTACGCGGGTGCCCAGAAAAACTTAGGCCCGGCAGGAGTTACCGTAGTGATCCTCCGCAAAGATATAGTGGGAAAGCATCGACCTTTCACTCCCACCATGCTTCGGTACGATATCCACGTGGAAAATGGCTCCCTATACAATACGCCTCCCTGCTATAGCATCTATATCCTAAAACTCGTGCTAGAGGAAGTAAAGCGGAACGGGGGTGTCGAAGCAATGTATCGGCGAAACCTGGAAAAAGCTAGGATCCTGTACGATTTCCTCGACCAATCCCGGCTTTTCCATGGTACGGCGGATCCGGCTGTACGTTCCCTCATGAATATTCCCTTTGTCACGGGCTCAAAGGAACTGGATGCCCTTTTCCTGAAGGAAGCGGAAGCTAAGGGGTTCATCAATCTAAAGGGGCACCGAACCGTAGGGGGCATGCGGGCCAGTATCTACAATGCCATGCCCGTGGAAGGAGTGAAAGCGTTGGTAGCTTTCATGAAGGACTTCGAAGCAAAGCATGGAAAAGGAGCGTAGTATGTTCAAGATCATGACGGTAAATAAAATATCGCCTAAGGGGCTCGAGTTGTTTCCCCGGGATCAGTACGAGGTGGCATCGGAGCTGAGCAACCCAGACGCGATCATTGTTCGGAGTTCTCCTCTCCATGAAATGGAGTTCCCAGAATCGGTGAAAGCGATAGCCCGTGCGGGAGTAGGGACCAACAACATACCGGTAGAGCGATGCACGGAAAAGGGAATCGTAGTGTTCAACACTCCGGGAGCCAACGCCAACGCGGTGAAAGAGCTAGTGGTGGCGGGGCTACTCCTTTCCTGTCGACGGATCCACGAGGGAATCAGCTGGACAAAGTCCCTTTTAGGTCAGACAGAGGATATCCCTGGAATAGTGGAGCAGAACAAGAATCAGTTCGCCGGCCCGGAGCTGATGGGAAAGACGTTAGGAGTCATTGGGTTGGGAGCTATCGGAGTGATGGTAGCCAATGCAGCCGTTGGGTTGGGAATGCGGGTCATTGGGTACGATCCGTTCATCTCCGTCGAATCTGCCTGGCGATTATCTCGGGATGTGATTCGCGCAGAAGGGCTAGAATCTCTATTGAGGCAAAGTGATTTTATCACTCTCCATACCCCGCTGACGGACAAAACCAGGGGTCTTTTGAACGAGGAGCGGTTCGCCGTAATGAAGAAAGGGGTACGGATCATGAACTTTGCCCGTGGGGGTCTTGTGAACAATGAGGACTTGATCGAGGCTCTGCAAACCGGACAGGTGGCAAAGTATGTAACGGATTTTCCAGAGGAAAAGTTGCTCAAGGTGGAGAATGTTCTCTGTATTCCCCACCTGGGAGCCTCTACTCCCGAAGCAGAGGAAAACTGCGCGATCATGGCGGCAACACAGTTGAAAACCTTTCTGGAAACCGGGAATATCAATCGTTCGGTTAACTTTCCCGATTGTACGCTGGAACGAACGGGGAAAGTACGACTTACCGTTTCCAACTTCAACATCCCCAACATGGTAGGGCAAATCACAGCTATCCTCGCTAAAGAGAAGATTAATATTTCGGATCTATTGAATAGGCATAAGGATGGTATTGCTTACAATATCATTGATCTGGATTCGGATATCAGCGATGAATCTATAACGCGCATCCAATCGATCGAAGGAGTCATCCGGGTTAGAAAAATATAGAGGAACGAAATAAGGAATGGCAGGATCGAAAACGACCTTTACGTGTACGAACTGTGGGCACGAAGAACCCCGTTGGCTGGGGAGATGTCCTCAGTGCGGAGAATGGAATACGCTTTTGGAAGGTGTATCCCTCAAACGAACCCAAAAAGGTTCGGCGAAAAGGTTACGTAAAGGAGCTTCGGGGGAAGAAACAAGAAAGAGGGAGGATTCGGCGATCCTTCTCTCTACCGTGGACAGTTCCCGGGCCGAAGCGATGGATTCAACGGTACCGGAACTGAACCGAGTACTGGGGGGAGGAGTTTACAGGGGAAGCACGATCCTGCTAGGAGGAGAGCCTGGCATCGGCAAATCCACCCTCCTCCTTCAAGTGGCAGGAGCACTAGGGGAGAAATGCAAATCTCTCTATGTAAGTGGGGAAGAATCCCCTGCGCAGATTCGCCAACGGGCCGAGCGGGTGGGAGTTCATCCGGGAAGGATCCATATCTATGCGGAGACGGAATTGGAACGGGTACTTCAGTGCATGGATAAACTGAAGCCCGAGTTTGTCGTGGTGGATTCCATTCAAACCCTCTACGCGCCGGAAATGGGGTCCATGCCTGGCACTGTGAACCAGATGAAATATTGCTGTCATGAAATGTCAGAATGGGCCAAAGATCTAGACGCGGGCCTCGTGTTTGTGGCCCATATCACGAAGGAAGGTCTTATCGCGGGACCCAAGGTGATCGAGCATATGGTGGACACGGTTCTCTATTTCGAACAGGGAGGTGGGGATCTTCGCTTTCTCCGGGCAGTGAAGAATCGGTTCGGCTCGGTGGATGAAATCGGTCTTTTTTCCATGGGAGAGCAGGGACTCAGGGAGGTGGCCGATCCTTCCTCGGTGTTTCTGGTACGGAGGGATGGGACGTTACCTCCTGGAGTGGTGGTAGCGCCGGTGTACGAGGGTAGTCGAGTGCTATTGGTGGAACTTCAAGCCTTGGTGGTTCCCGCGAAGGGTGGGGTTTCCCGTGTGTTTTCAGATCGGCTGGATGTTGGAAGGGTCTCTAGAATTGCTGCGGTACTGGAAAAACACGCAAGTTTGAGGTTCTCGGATCAAGACATCTATGTAAACGTAGCAGGGGGGATCCGGATCAGTGAGGTGGGAATCGAACTTCCCCTTGCCCTTGCCCTCTACTCTGCCCGCACGGGAATTCCTTTTCCTGCGGACACGGTTGTGGCGGGAGAGGTGAGCTTGGCAGGGGAGGTGAGGCCTGTGTCCCATATCCGAAGGCGGTTTCGTTCCGCTCAAGAGTTGGGCTTTTCCACTTGCATTGGTCCCGAGGCCTGGGATGAGGAACGGGAACACACCTCCTGGATCGAGGTTGCCACGGTGGGGGAGGCGGTGCGGACTGTATTTACTTCCGGGCTAGGACGGTAAGGTACGGCAAGGCAATGAAGTTACCGATCATTCCCCCCAAGTTGGAGAAAAAAAAGACTAGAAGCACGTGGGTCACCCGATTCCGAAAGAATCCTCTTAGGGAGGTGATATCCTCGCTCAATCGTTCGAAATCCTCTACCCTGGGTTTCCGGAAGTAAGCTTCTATCAGGCCGGTGATCATCCCTACCCCTATTGCAGGATTTAGGGTAGCGATGGGCGCGGCTGGAAAAGAAGCGAGAATGGTAACCGGATGAGCCAAGGCAAGAAAACTCCCGAGGGCTGCTAACCCACCATTCACCAGTACCCATACCCACACCATCTCCATCCCTTGCATCCAACCAGACCGTAGGAATCCCCAACCGATCAATCCGATGATGAGAGCGGGAAGCACCCAGGGTAAAACTTTCGAAACCTTTGCCGGTGGCGGAACCGCCTCCAACTTCGTCACATCGATCAGAGTTTCCCCTCTATATAAAGCCTCTAACCACTGGACGATCCCTGGAACATGACCGGCTCCCACAACGGCCAGGATCTTCTTCTCAGGCTGATTAAAGATGTTTTGGGCAAGGTACTGGTCCCGCTCATCGATCAGTACTTCTTTCACTGAAGGGAGGTACCCAGCCAACTCTTCCATCATCGATTCCAGTTCGTTCTTCTTTTTCAGTTCCTCGATTTGCTCGGAAGTCAGTTTCTCCGAGCTGAGGACAGAGGAAAGGAGAGCGGCGAGAAGTTTGTTCTTTCCCCAGAAGCTAGATCGAGCCCAAGCCCTCCGCAAAGTAACCTGAATGTCCCTGTCGCAGAGGGCGGTGGGGATTCCCAGACTCTCTGCGGTTCGAATAGCTGCCAACATCTCTTCGCCGGGACGGATTCCCAATTCTAGGCCCAACCTACGTTGGAAAGAAGTAAGCACCAGATTGCTGAGCAACAGGAATCCCTTACCTTCTTTGAGGACCCGATAGATGTCGAGGGACGACCACTGGGCTCCTTCGGTGAGGGTTCTGTACCGAGACGGATCGATCTCGATGCATACCCGTTCTGGTTTTTCTTCAGATATGATCCGTTCCACTTCTTCCACACTTTGTTTGGAAATATGGGCCGTCCCGACTAGGATGAAGATCCTGTCGCCTAGTTGTAACCGGGTAATAGAGTCACTCATGGATGTTCCTTTTTCCTATAGCTTCGAGAAACCGAGATCGGAGGGCATCTGCACCAGGAAAGCGATCCCGACGTATGGCACCCCCCCCCATATGGACATGCCCTCCTCCGGAACCGATCCCGGCTAGAGCTTTTCGAACGATCAAATCTGCAGGTCGGTCCGGATCCTCACTACGGACAGAGACATGGAGGATTTCCTTTTCGAAAGCCCAACTTACTACAATGATGATTTCTTTCAGTCCAAGAAAGAAATCGGAAACGAGTCCCAACAGTTCGGAAGTACATTCCAAATCAAGTTCGAGAAAGCAGATGTCATCAATGATCCGATAGTGGTTCACTGCCTGCTGGATGATGGGCAAATCCTGGAGGGAAAGACAGTTTCTGAGGATGTAAGCGGCTCGTTGCCAGTCTCCTTGGAAGAAGAGAGCAGAAAAGGCTTCCAGATCCATGGGAGAGACTGCTCGAGTCATGAACGCGGTGTCTGTCATGATTCCCATCAGAAGACTCGTGGCAATGGAAGGCGGAATAGGGGCGCCGTGTTCTTTCAGGTAGGTATAGAGAATGGTGGAGCAGGACCCGTAAGAGGTACGGATGTCTATGAAGGGGCAGGTGGCAGGGATGGGTGGGGTATGATGATCGATGATGCCTACCAATTCACCCATGATGTCGGTGACATTCGTATTTCCCGCAAATCCATCTACCAGAACGATCTGGTTCGTTTCTTTCAGATACAGGTCTTTTGCCGCAATCAAGGGAATCCCCAATTCATCGATAGTAACTTTCAGAGTTTCACTTTGGAACTCGCCGTTGTAGCAAAGGAAGGTGCAGAATCCTCGTTGAGTCAAGATCCAGTGTAGGGCGTGACCCGATCCAATGGCATCGTGATCGGGGAAATCATGGGTTTGGACGAGTACTGGATGCGATCGATCCAGCAACTCCAATAATGTTTGTAACATACGAGCTAGCGGTCCTTCGGCAACATCCGGAGTTCCCAATTGGCCAAACGGTTTTCGATGAACCCGCTGGATCGAGCATCGGAAGCTTCTATAAGATATGTTCTTGCCGAGTTCACTTTACCTTGTAGTTTATACTGAATGGCCAAATAGAACAACATGCGGGCTTTCAATGTTCGATTTCTTTCGTTATTCACCTGTTGAACGATAAAAAAATCGGAAGAAGGTTGTAGGTAGTACCTTGCCATGTGATAGAACAATGAATCGCGAGGTAAAAGAGAAAGAATCTTCTCAAGATATTCGGAAGCACTCTGTTCCTGACCGGCGGATTTATAGGAGAGGGCAACAAGGAGATGGTAGGCAGGTTCGGTTTCGTCCCGTTCGGCCGCCTTTCGGAAGCATTCTGCTGCTTTCTGGAAGTTGTTTAGTTTATAATACAGGATTCCCATGGGAACATACAAATGAGGGTACTGTGGATTCAACACTAGCGCTTTTTGGTAATCCGCTAGGGCTTCCTGGTACTTCTCCTTTCCATCGAGAATTCTAGCTCGATAGATGTAAGCCAGGAACAGATCCGGTTCCAGTTCAATCGCCCTGTTGAAATCTACCAAAGCTTCCTCTGTCTTTCCCATGTTTGCCCTTAGTCTACCGCGGTCGTAATAGTTCCAACCATAATCGGGTGCGAGTTCTATCGCTTTGGTTAGGTCTGCATCGGCCGCTTCGAAGTTCCCCAATTCCGCCCGGGCTTTACTCCGGTCCACGTAGGCAAAGGGATAGTTCGGCAGGAGTTCTACTGCTTTCGTGAGAGTCTTCTCGGCTTCTAAAGGCTTTTTCTGTCGGAGTTCCAGATTCCCCTTCCCGATCAAGGCAGTGATATTGGCGGGATCCTTAGTCAAACTGGTATTGAACGCTTTTTCGGCTTCTTCCAGTTTCTTTTGCTTTAGTAAAAGCTCTCCCAAGGCAGAAAGAGCTCTCGAATGGGTTGGGTCGATTTGGAGGATCTTCTCCAATAGCTCCTTCTGTTTCGTAGAGTTTCTTGAGGTAGCTTCGATCATGGCTAAATTGTACAGGACTTCTGTGTCTCTTGGATCGGATTGTAGCAATTCGGAGAGAACCTGCTTCGCTTCTTGGAGTTTACCAGCGATGATGAGCACCTCTGCAAAGAGGCGCTGGGTTTCCCTAGAGTTAGGATCTTTCTGTTGAGCCTTTTCCAACGCGGTCAACGCTGCCTCTGGATCTCCCAAAGAAAGGTAGGTGGCTACTCCTTCGTAGATATCTTCTTCGGGGGGCGGCACTTCTATTAGGGGGGCCTTCGATGGGGCTTCGGGTGGCAAGGGGGCTGTTTTACAGGATCCTAATAATAGAATTCCTAAAAGAATAGAGCAGCCTATCCCAGTGTGAATGAGAAAGTATCGATGGGTAAGCCTATCCTGCATAGTAATCGGTATAGTAGCCGGGGGCGTTAGGGTATGGCAAGAGCGAGACTGCTATTGGAGACCGAGGTCTACTGCGGCTATATCAAGGGTTGACATAGATGCTATATTTGCTATAGCATCTATAGCAAATATAATGATAGACCCAACCACTTACGAACCGATCGAATCAGCAGCCATTGACACCGATCCATTTCTCACCGCAGCCGAACGAGTGTATCGAACGATCCTGCGAAAGATTATTCAGGGGGAGTTTCCACCAGGATCCCGCTTGCCTAGAAGAAAACTGGCCGAGATGACTGGTGTCAGCCAAATTCCGGTCTTAGAAGCATTGAAGCGGTTAGAGCAGGATGGGTTAGTGGAGTACCGACCCCGGTGTGGGTGTATAGTGGCGATTCCTACCATTCATCGGATCCTAGATATGTATGCGTTGAGAGAGGCAGTGGAATGCCAGGTTGCTCGGATCCTATCCCAACAGATAACTGAGGAGCAGGTTCAACAGTTTCTTGAAAATGCAACAGCATTGGATACAGTTCTATATTCTTCGGAAAAGGAAGGGTATGTTTCGGACCTGCATTACAGGTTCCATATCCAATTGGCAGAAGCAACTGGGTATGAATCGTTGGTGAGCCTTCTTCGAAAAGCGAACTTTCTTTGGTTACTTTGGCAGGGAATCCACTCGAAACGGGAACATAGGGTGCAATCGAAAGACTCTCATGTGAAACTTGTGAAAAGCATTTCGGAAGGGGATCCCCAATATGCTGAGGAAGCGATGCGGAATCATATTTTAGAGGCGAAAGAACCTCTATTAAAAGACTATACCCAACCAAACGCATGATGCATTTAGGAGGAGAAGATGAACAAATTGGAAGAATTGCAAGGCCAGTTCAAATTTTGGGAAAAGACGAAAGACATCGCAGACAACTTGATGGATGTGATGTTGAACTACAGGCAGAGTGGACACCCTGGGGGATCTAGATCTAAGATGCACGCCTTTCTCGCAACCTTGTTGAGTGGGGCCATGCGGTGGGACATAAGGCATCCGGAAAAGCGATTTGCGGACCGGTTTGTACTAGGGGCGGGGCATACGGTTCCCATGGTGTATGTCACCCTGGCGATTTTCAATGAGGCGTTAGACCTAGCCTACAAGAAAACGAAGGATAAACGGTTCTTGAATCCCCAGCCAGCCGAACGAATCCTTCATTGGGAAGACTTGTTGAAGTTTCGTCGTCGTGGAGGACTATCAGGACACGCAGAATTTTCGGGTAAAACCCTCTTTTTGAAATTCAACACGGGGCCGTCCGGGCATGGTAGTCCTGCGGCCGCAGGGATTGCCCTCGCCTTAAAACGAGCTGGAGTAGACGCGAAAGTGTTCATCATGGAAGGGGAGGGTGGGTTGACCCCAGGCGCGACTCACGAGACAGCCAATTCGGCATGGGGCCTTGCCTTGGATAATCTCTATTATCTGGTGGACTGGAACGATTTCGGAATCGACGATCATCCAGTGAGTGCTGTCGTCTATGGAACCCCAAAAGATTGGTTTGGTTCTCATGGGTGGCGCGTGTTTGGGACGGAACAGGGATCTGATTGGGCTTCTCTGGTAAAAGCGATGAATGAAATGCTCGGTTCTCCAAATCCCACCAAAGCTCCCAGTGTGCTCTGGTTCAAGACAAAGAAGGGTCGGGAGTACGGGAAGTATGACTACGCGTCTCATGGCGTTCCCCATGGGTTGAATAGTGAAGCTTTTTGGGAATCTAAGAAACCCTTTGCGGAAAAATATGGGGTTTCCTTCCAGAACTTCGGTGGGCCCGCCCCCAAAGATCCCGAAGGACTAGCCAAGGAATTCCGAGCTAACCTGGAAGTCGTGATGAAGGTTCTACGGGAGGATCCAGACCTCTACATGTATCTCGCGGAACGTCTTGTATCTATTGGAGAAAGTGTTCCGAAAGAAATGCCTAGCTTCCGATTAACGAACCAGGGAAAGAACGGCTCTCCCTTCCAAGACCCGCGGCTCTTCGATTTCAAGAATTACCCAAAAGATCTGTTCGTGGCACCCGGAACCCAGGCAGCCAACCGAGCTGCTCTGGCAAAATGGGGAGCCTGGGTCAATGCGTTTGGCCATAAGGAGTATGGAAGACCCCTCTTTTTAGTAAGTTCTGCGGATCTATCTGGTTCCACCAATATCAATGGATTTGCTTCTGGATATGGGGACTTCAAGGGGTATGGGTACTATGAACGCGTGGGAGGACCAGAAGGGGTCCTTCTGCCCCAAGAAATCACTGAGTTCGCAAACGCGGGAATCCTGGCAGGGATGGCATCGGTAAACCTTGCGGGGAACCCGGAAAAGGAGTTCGATGGATTCTGGGGAGCGACTTCAACGTACGGAAGCTTTTCCTACCTTCTCTATGGACCCTTCCGGCTCTATAGCCAGCTTGCCCAGGACTGCGAACTAAAAACAGGAAAGATAGTCTTTGTCGCCGGGCATTCGGGACCTGAAACAGCGGATGACAGTAGAACCCATTTTGGGATCTTCTCTCCTGGTGTTACCCAATTATTCCCGGATGGACACATCATCAATCTCCATCCCTGGGAACACAACGAGGTCCCCGTGGTGCTTGCAGCTGCTCTGAAAGAAAAAGCGCCTCTCATTGCGCTGCACCTCACCCGGCCTAATATAGAGGTCCCAGATCGGGAAAAGATTGGAATGGCCAGTCATTTCGAAGCTGCCAAAGGGGCTTACCTGATGCGGGACTACAACCCAGATCTACCCAAAATGGGAGTGTTAATCGTTCAAGGTACCAGCGCAGTAGCGAACACGATCAAGATTTTACCAGAACTGGACAAGCGAGGCCTGAATGTGAAAATCGTTGTTGCAGTAAGCGCTGAACTCTTTGCCCTCCAGAGTAAAGACTACCAGGAAACTATCTTGAGCCCTCAGGATCGGATGGATTCAACGGTGATCACAACCTCTGCTCGCTGGTTAATGCACAAATGGCTTTTCAATAAGGTTTCCGAACGGTACGCTCTAAGCTCTGATTGGGACAACCGGTGGAGAACCGGAGGTACGGTAGAAGAGGTATTGGAGGAAGCCCATCTAGATCCTTCCCACATCCTTGAGGGGATCGAACGATTCGTGAAAGATCGGCCGATGCGGCTCCAAGAACTCCAGGACGCCCTTCAATACCGTTGATGCCTTAGGGGACGAACCAGGTCCCTGTTTTTTCTTCTAGAGCTCGCCCGAGATTCTCTGGGTTTGTAATAAGGGCTTTGCCATGGGGAACGGCTTCCAAGTACCATACGATGGACTGGATCTTGGGGGCCATGGACCCCTTGGCAAAGTGGATCCCTTCGGCTAAAAGTTCCCTGGCTTCTGCACAGGTCAACCGGTCTACCCACCTCTGTTTGGGAGTTCCATAAAACAACGCAACCTTCTCCACTGCGGTAGAGATCACGAAGAGATCTACCTGTAGGGCCCGTGCTAGGAGGGAGGATGCGTAGTCCTTATCGACCACAGCGGCTACCCCCCGGTAGTTCCCATCCCCAGGGTCGATCACCGGGATGCCTCCCCCACCGGTGGTAATGGTCACGATCCCATGAGAAATGAGAGTCTGTATGGTTTCCAATTCCACGATTTCTTTGGGCATGGGGGAGGGAACCACCCTCCGGTACCCTCGGTTGGCGTCCTCGATAACGGTCCAACCGTTCTCTTCGATCCGCTTTTGTGCCTCCTCTTTTGTCATGAACGAACCAATCGGCTTGGTAGGGTTACGAAAAGCAGGGTCATCCTTATCTACCAGAGTTTGAGTGATAATGGTGGCAACGTTTTTTCGGATCCCTCGTTGATACAGGATATTCTGCAGATTCTGTTGCAACGCGTAGCCTAAGGCTCCCTGGCTATCGGCTCCACACACATCGAGGGGAACTTCGTGCATCCCAGCTACTTTAGCTGCGATCTCGGATCTGCGAAGAATAAAGCCCACCTGAGGTCCGTTCCCATGGGTTATGGTAACTTCCCATCCCTGCTGGATCATGTCCGCAATGTGCATGCAGGTTTCCCGGGCACTTTCATACTGATGCTCCACTGTAGGATTCTTTTCGTCTTTGATGAGGGAGTTCCCACCAATTGCCACCACAGCTGTACGTTTCCCGCGCATACCGATTCACCTCCTTTTGGATATCATACAGGGATTCATCCTACTTTACCATCTTCCAGTGTTGTTGTTACAATGCGACGATGGTTGTTCGAACTGTAAGAACGTATTTCCTTGTACCACTGATCTATATCTCCGTAATCCTCGGTTTGCTCTACCTTCAGTTCGGAAGACGGGCGGAGAAGTTCACCGATTCCTTCAATGACCTTCAGATTGTAGGCACTAAGAGTCCCGATCCCAAACAAAAAAA
>CAKZQO010000115.1 GCA_937140905.1 uncultured Spirochaeta sp. | reverse complement strand
GCGCCATTCGAAGGGTGGAGTTCCGAAACCGTGAAGTAAAGGCAGGAGCTTCGTTTGGAATGCGGTTGATGCGTCGAGCACTCCGGGGATGGATCCATGGCGAGAACCCTGAACGTACGTTAGAATTTCGTCCCTGGATGGAACGATTAAAAGAAGAGTATCGAAGGAAGCCGCGGTTCTTCGAAGGATTGATCCAGCAATACTTTCTGAATAATCCCCACAGAACAACGTTACTAGTAGTGCCGGAAAAGGGGTTGGATCGTAAGATGGAGGAGGCGTTGCGGGAGAAATTGGAACGGGAAGCGTCCTCTTTTTCCCCAAAGGAGTGGAAAGCCCTCCAGGAAGATCTGGAGCGATTTCGACAATTTCAGTCTTCCCCTGACCCGGAGGAGGCATTGAAACAGATCCCGTCTCTCCGGTTGGAAGATATACCAAAAGAAATAGAGATTATTCCAACCACACCCTTGGAAGTGAAAGGAACCAAGGGTGGGTGGGCCCATGACCTATTCACCAATGGGATCGTATACCTGGATCTGGCCTTCGATCTGGAAGGCACGGAAAAAGGCCCTTTCCTGTTCCTCCCTCTCTTTGCCGCTGCCCTGTCGGAAATCGGGGCAGGAGGAAAGCCCTACGACCGTATTGCCCTGGAACTTCAACTGAAAACCGGTGGGTTCGGCGCTTCCCTCGAAGCAGGTACCTTGGTGGGAGGCGGGCAACGGATCAGGCAGTTTCTATTCCTTAGACTGAAGACCTTAGAGACCTTCTTTACCGAGGGATTAGAGCTGGTAAAAAGCATCCTGCACGAACCCGATTTCGGGGACATCCGTCGCCTGACAGATGTTTTCTTGGAATACCGGAATGATCTGAAATCCTCCATTGTGCCCAACGGTAGTTCTTACGCGGCTTCCCGAGCGGAACGAGGTATTTCTGAAGCCGAAGCTAGAGAGGAACTATGGAAGGGAGTTTCCCAGTACCTATTCATCCAGTCCCTCCGGGGGAAACGAGGGATTGAAAGAATTGCGGAACGATTCTGGAAAACCAAGGAGAGCCTTCTTTCCCGGGATCGATTGTACGTGAATCTCACCTGCCCCCAAACATGTTGGAAAGCGATCCTGCCCCCGTTGGAACAGTTTGTGGAAACTTTCCCTGAGAAAAGTGCCCATTCTTTTTCTACCCCTTCGCGAAAGGAACGATATGGGAAGGAAGCAATCCCAAAGATCGAAGGACTAATCGTTCCTTCTACCGTGGGATTCGTGGCTAAGGCGATTCCGGGATCTCTTCTGGGAACTAGAGAATACGCCCACGAGGCTGTACTGGCTCATTTTCTTTCTACTAGCTACCTATGGGAAAAGATCCGGATGGAAGGGGGAGCCTATGGGGCGCACTGCACTTCCCACGGGAGGGAAGAGGTCTTCTCCTTCTCCTCTTACCGGGATCCTCATATTGTTTCTACCCTCCGAGCGTTTCGGGAGAGCCTCGAAGGGGTGGCCCTTCGGGCGCCTGAGGCGCGAGCAGCAGAGGACGCTATCATTGGAACCGTGTCAAAGGACATGCGTCCCCTTTCTCCTAGCGGGAAAAGTATCGTGGCCTTCAAGCGATCCCTCTACGGGATAGAGGATTCCCTTCGGGAACGACATCGGATTCTTCTTTTAGAAACGCGTCCGTTGGATTTGAAGGATGCCGCTGAACGGTTGCTGAGTCGTTTCGATGAGGGATACGCCTCTATCCTAGCGGGAAGAGATGCGTTAAAAGAAGCCGCCAAGGCACTTCCCGACTTAGGGGACCATATCCAGGAGATACCCTTATGATGTGTTTGCATTCTTTGGAATAAAGGGGTATGATGAAGGTATGACGGTTCAATCGATCGAGAGAATTTTTGATATCCTCGAGCTTCTTTCCCGGGAGAGATCGGGCATCTCTCTGACAGAGATCGGCAGGAAGCTAGACTTGCACAAAAGCACCGTGTTTCGCCTCATGTCGGTCTTGAGGAGAAGGGG
>CAKZQO010000114.1 GCA_937140905.1 uncultured Spirochaeta sp. | reverse complement strand
CTCCTTCCGTCCTTCCACGAAGGCTCTATACAAACTTACACAGGCATCGGGGAACACGTTCGCAAGGGACAATACCCCCCCCGTACCTCCATTTTCCAGGAGATCAAGGAAATAATTGGCAGAACCAGCCAGAACGAAGAATTTTTCTGACGAAGCTTTCAAGTTGTCCTTGTACGTATCCTTCGAGCTATCCTTGATTCCCATTACATTGGGATGATCCTTCACTCGTTTGAGCACGTTGTGCGTGATGGTGACCCCTGCTGCAACAGATGGGTTGTTATAGAGTACCACGGGGATAGGAGCTTGATCGGCTACTTCTGTGATGAATCGAACCATCACCTCTTCATCTATGGACTTCGCAAAAAAACTCGGCATCAGAAGGCTAGCCATCGAAGCACCTCGGTAGGCTGCTTCCCGAACTAGATCCAAGGTTTCCCGGGTGCTCTCTGCGCCGCATCCTGCCATGATCACTTTATCAGGGGAGCTATACCGTACAACCGTTTCCAACACCCGAAACCGTTCGGTAACAGAGAGAGACTTGTACTCTCCGTTGGTTCCTAGTACGAAGTATCCTCGAAGACCTGTTGCATTCCATTTTTCTACATTCTGTCTAATACCAGCGTACAGGATTTCATCGTTCCGAAAAGGAGTAACCATGGGAACAAATACTCCCGAGAGCTTGCTTCTCAATTCTGACATACCTTCCTCTCTTTATCTTGTAGATATCATAATATCTAATATTTGCAGGAATTGATCAACTACCGGATCGATGAACTCTGGATCATTGATATGGGCGTCTATTTCTCGAACCGGTATCCGGGGATTCAGGTGTTGCTTGATGGTATCAAAGAGAAACTGATTGTCTTCCGGGTCCCAATGGGGAAGTCCTTCTCGATCAGGATACGATAATCCCTTCAGCGGAAGGAAAAGGAATGTCGGGCCTTTGGCACGATTCAATTTCTCTGCCACTAACTTGCCGGTGATCTCCAATTCCTTTCGGGAAAGACGCACTAGGGTAAGGTTAGGGTTATGAACTATGTACTTGCGTCGCTTCATTTCGGGAGAAAGGGTTTCCAGAGGACCTTGAACGGTATAGTTGATGCTTCCTGGGGCCACTACCTGCGGTATCCCTAGTTCACCGGCTGATTCCAGTCGATAGTCTCGAATGGCTCCGTGTAATCCTCCCGCTACTCGATCCCCTATTTCATGAAGGTTCAAATCCATCACTCCTCGAAACATACCTTCCCGAATCAGATCCTCCATAGCGATTCCACCTGTCCCATTCTGGTGAAAAGCCACTACTTCGAATCCTTCCCGTTCCAATCGTTCCTTTGCCCTCAGAGCCCCCTGCGTAGTAGTCCCCAGCATGGACAGGGCTACTGCTCCCTTGTCTTTCCTGCCCTTGTCGGGAAGTACATACTCTAGCCCATCTTTTCTACCGATCCCCTTTTCCCATCGATCAAGAACCATCCTGCTCAACGCTACCGCCGCATTCCTTAAGACCGTACAGGTCAAACGATTCAATCCCTGAATGTCTGCCACCGAGTGCATCAGGATTATATCCTTGGTTCCCACAAAAGGTCCAAACGGCGTTTGCCCACTCGCCACAGTCGAAACCATGAATTTGGGAACCCCAAAGGGGAGGGCTCGCATGGCAGCGGTCCCAATATCGGTTCCCTGGGCACCCCCAATGGAAAGAATCCCTTGAAGCCTTCCT
>CAKZQO010000113.1 GCA_937140905.1 uncultured Spirochaeta sp. | reverse complement strand
GTCCACTAACTGGGAAAATATCACCGCTCGCGCAGAGGCGAGGGGACGCCGAGCCCACCATAGATGCAATGTGCTAGGATGCCCATGCCGGATGGACTTTTCCCGACTGCTTGCAGCATTGATTGCTTCCAGAGGTAGGGCTACTTCGATCAGTTTCTTGGGTAGGTACATAAAACTTCCTTTAATTTAAGTCCCAAAAGGTATCCTTATCCCAATGGGGCAAAAACCCCATATCCGATAGGTTTATCTCGGGATACTCTTTTAGCAGGATTAAAAACAATTCGAAAAAAGGCCTCGGCTGTGCTGTGGGCGTAAGAAGCATTTTAACGATTGCTATTTGTGCAGCAATCCTATCCCATTTGATATTCTTAGGAAACTTTAAGGAAGGGTTTTTAGGTTCCATGGGCTTTTTAATGAGACGTCTATTCCAGAGCCGGCAATGGTGGGCACAGAGGTTCCGAACATAGGCAATGGCCTCTATCCACGATTCCAGTATCGTTACGGGCAACCCAAAGTGTAGGGCAATATCCTTCTTGGGATGTGACATCTTAAGATTCTTGTAGAGTCTAGAAAGCTGTCCCAACGTCATTAGCTCTAGGTACATCCAAGCAGGAGGTCTTTTGGGAGAAGCATATGTTTGTTTATAGTGTTTTACGAACACTTCTTGTGACCGATGATACTCTTTATCGACTTCCTCCAACAGTTGAAGATGTCGTTGTGCATCATGGAACAATTCCTCCTTTTCATACCACCACCCATTCCCATAAAAAATGCTTAATTGGTTAATGATCTGTGCCTTGAAACAAGTCTCAATCCTTTCTATTGCATCAAAGAAAAGCATTCGAAGAGAACGATCGAATCGATACAGTCGGATGATTTGTTCGAATTGGGCCCCCTTCTTGAACTGATGCGAAGAGCCCCGGGAAATTTCAAAGGGAATGAAGTAGGCGCTTAACCGATAGTACGATACACAACACAACTGCCGATAAGCA
This sequence comes from uncultured Spirochaeta sp., assembly GCA_937140905.1. Taxonomy (GTDB): domain Bacteria; phylum Spirochaetota; class Spirochaetia; order DTKZ01; family DTKZ01; genus DTKZ01. The sequence goes on along the minus strand of CAKZQO010000113.1, from coordinate 29,107 downwards.
TCCTTTTCGTCCTCGATCTGGAGACCTCGGTCTTTTAAAAGTTGAATCTGGGCCGAAATCGAAAGGGGTTGTTTTGTATACAAACTGCGGTTTTCTATCATAATAAAAAAACCCGCACGGGTGCGCACGTCTTTCGACGGAGGCGTGGCGGGTATCGTTAACTAGAATATACTACATCCATGCTTAACCTGCAATAGCTCGCCGTAAACCTAACCATTGAAAGGGTCCGCTCCCATCGCAATGAGTGTATCGAAATCGTAGTTTTGGCTTACTACTCCGAATTCGGGTTCACTTCGGAAAGGACGACGTACATAGTAAACTTTAGGGTGGTTTTCTTCGGTAAACTCTACGATTGCGAGAATAAAGTTATCAGGCTTGTTCAGCGAGTATAAAATCTCGTTCCGGGTAACAGTGATCGTTTTTGCGCGTGCATCTCTTCCTTTTACTTCTATAAATCGTAGTTTGCCTGTTTTGGGATCCCTGCTTTCGATATCGTACCCTAGCTTTTCTTTTTCTCGATCCACAGGCTCAAACCCTAAGGTTCGTTCGATCTCCATCACAATAGCCCGTGCCTGTGCCGCACGTATTTGCGTATCCACACTTTGCTCGTTTTGCACAGGTATTTTCCCTTGAATCTTATGGATCAATCCTAATGGAACGACCACAAAACCTCCCTGAAGAACCGGTGGTAAGGGAGATATTTGCGCTTCCATCTCAAGGTCCGCTAACCGTTTCTTCAATCGAGCCTGTAGCAGGTCAGCCCGCTTACGAGCCTCTTCTGAGTTCAGCCGCGCATTGGGATGTCCTGCTTGTTCCTGTATTCTGAGCTCTTCCGCCCGCTGGTCCCAATAACCGATCTCCTTCAGTAACCGCTCCCGGACTGCCTGCTTTGTTTTTTCTATTCGTCGCATGCGCTCTTCTTTGACCTCTTTCAGGTGCTCAGGAACAACTTTGGTGATCGTATATTCCTGAATTTGATCGATAAGGGAATGGGAAATCCAGCCACATTCCTCTTGCCGTAAAATGGTTTCTATGTCTGGTTCATCCGCAGCAAGGGGTCGAAAGTCCAAGTAAGGTGCATAGTGGATGTGGGAAATAGAACCTTCTCGATCAACCTGCACATACAGTACCCGTTTTGAAATTACTCGTTGTTCCCCGTTACGAGTACGGCTGGCGTCCTGCAGGGCATGTTCTAGGTAGAAATATACTTTCACTTCAGTCGACAAATCACGTTCGTCTACAAGGACTGTACCCTGTTTAAGGACATCGCGATTTCGTTCCAAGACAAGATCGATTACCGCATCCAACAAAGGAACTCCTGGACATACGAATGCGGCAAGGGGTTTCCCCTGTACGTGAATATACTCCTTTTCGAATGTCACCCGTTCATATCGACTAAGGAGGGGTTCTCGATTTCCGATCAGTCGATCCCTGTTTCGGATTATGGCGGGGACATGAGTAATCTCGTACCGTTTTTCTTCCCGCGGTCGGATTGTTCCCCCCAAGTAGGTAAAAGCCTTTAAGAAAAAAGATTCGATGTAATGGGGTTGTAGACGTCTAGCTTCTGCCCGTTCCATATCTTCCCGTACTCGGCGCAAGGTACGATCGTCCATTACATCATGGACCAACGCTCGTTCTTCGATCAAATTGCGAAGCTGCTGCTGGTCGAGGGAATGTTCGATGACTCTGTTTAGATAGTCTTGTACATCCGGTTGTTCCCCATACCGTATCGCTTCGATGAGGAGTTCCCTTAAAGATTTACCTTCGAAGGATAGTTTTCCCAATACATCGAATACCTGTCCCCCTAGCGCTTCTCGAGCCCGGGAGAGTTTTTCAAGCAGACGGTAATACACATAGCCCTCCCGGGTTTCTATGGCAACCAAGTTCCACAGGAAGCAAACTTCAGTTTGTCCGATACGGTGAATGCGCCCGAATCGTTGCTCTATTCGATTTGGATTCCAGGGTAAATCATAGTTGATCATTAGGTGAGCCCGTTGCAGGTTTATACCTTCACCTGCTGCATCTGTGGCCAGAAGTATAAGCACTTCTGGATTATACTTAAACGCTTCTTGGGCTTTTATCCGATCTTCCCGCCCCATTCCGCCATGGATGCATACGATACCGGAATCCCTCCCTAATAAAGTAGAAAGACGATGCCTCAGGTAGTTCAGTGTATCTCTATGCTCTGTAAATATCACTATCTTTTCATGCTTAGTATCTTGACTACTTTTGTCCCTGTTAGTCTTCCCCAATATATGTTGCACTAAATTTGATAATTCTCCCCATTTTGTATCAACTCCACTTTTTCGAACAGAGTTAGCTATTTCCTCTAAATGTTTTAGGGTAGCAATTTCCGTTTTCAATTCCTCGATTGTCCTGGCAGCAGTGGCATCATCCAATACCGTGTCTTCGATCTGCTCCAATTCGCTATCGGGAATGTCTTCGATATCTTCCAGATTCTCTAAGGATAACGTGGTTTGAAAAATTGTCTCTGTTTCTAAAACTCCCTTTTTATGAATTAGTTGATACTCTCGAAGTCGACTCTCGAGGCGTTCCCTTCTTCTGCGCAAAGATTGATAGATCGCTTCCGGCGAAGAAGCTAAACGACGTTGCAAAATGGTCAGAGCAAATCCAACAGTTCCTGCCCTTTTGTTGTTTTGTAACGCATCGGCTCGATTGAACTCGTCTCGAACGTAAGCCGTTACTGCCGCATAGAGCGAAGCTTCTGCGCTTGAAAGTCTATAGGGGACCGTATTGGCTATTCTTTGAGGGAACAGAGGCCGGCCATCAAATTTAACCAATTGCTCCTTAACCATGCGCCGCATGAGGTCACTTACATCCGTAGTATGCACTCCGTCCCGGAAACGGCCTTCAAATCTATCCCCGTCCAGTAGAGATAGAAAAAGTTGAAAATCCTCCTCTTTGCCGTTATGGGGGGTAGCCGTCATCAAAATAAAATGCCTCGTAATACTCGATAGCAATCGACCTAGTTGGAATCTTTTCGTGTAACTTATTTCCCCGCCAAAAAAGGAAGCCGACATTTTATGAGCTTCATCGCATACAATCAGGTCCCATCTACAATCCGGTACTTTCAGCTTTTCCTGTAGGGTCTCATCCCGGGCGAGCTTATCTAAACGGGCTATAATCAAGTCTTGTTCCAAGAACCAATTCCCCGTACGAGAGGCTTCTATCTTGTCATTCGTCAAGATTTCAAAAGGAAGATGGAACCGACTGTACAATTCGTCCTGCCACTGCTCAACCAGACTACCCGGGCAAACAATAAGGCATCGTTGTAAATCGCCCCTTACCATGAGTTCTTTGATATACAAACCTGCCATAATGGTTTTCCCTGCCCCTGGATCATCCGCCAACAGAAATCTTAGAGGCTGTCGAGGCAACATGCACTCATAAACGGCAGTAATCTGATGGGGCAGAGGCTCTACCAGAGAAGTATGCACCGCGAGTAGAGGATCGAAGAGATAGGCTAACCGTATTCGTTGAGCTTCGGAAACTAAGCGGAAAAGATCTCCATTCCCATTGAAACTCCAAGGCCTACCCCGCTCTACCAGTTCCAGATTCAGTTCATCTTCTCGATAGAGAAGTCGGTTTGCGACCCTACCTGAGGCATCTTTGTAGGTTAGTTCGATTGCGCTATTCCCAAACCAATGTACCGAAACTACCCAGACGGTTTGATCCGGTAAAATACCCCGGATGCTGCTCTGAGGGATGATTTGTTCCAGTTTTAACATTTCTATAAAACTATAAAGGATTCCTCACGAATAGTGCAAGTTTTTATCTAGCTAAACAATCATTGGATACACTTAATAAGTGCCACAAGCATATATAGTTAAAGTACTATGTAATAGAAGGATCCACCTTCTTGAGTTTCTTGAAATACTCCCGGTAATACATCCACGGTCCCGCGTTAACAGCTCTCCGCGTTGATCATGGCGTGGGCAGCGATTAGGAAATCGGGAAGCACGCGTTTCGCTTTGTCTTTGTTTTTCAAATAAGAAGAAAAGATCGAGCCCGCCAGGAGAGCGCACTCCTTTGTGGAAGGAAGATAGTCGATTCCCACATCATTGAGAAATTGAGATAACTCTTTATCAGAGGAAAAGGCGGGTCTTAACTCCGCGATTACCGCTTCACAGACAACAAGGCTACCCTTCGACCGTGCCTTAGAAAGAGCCGACTCGGAGACGGAAGCGTAAGTAGGGTCGTCCACTAGGATATCCAAAAGCATGGAGGTATCGAGGGCTGTTGTCATCCCCGAACCTCGTTTAGATAGGAGTCAACGTTGGAAAACCCTTTCGGCAGTTTTCCCCTGCCGCGCCACGCCTTTAGGACATCCATAGATTCTTTCTTCGTCCCTATAATTTTACCATTGAACAGTTCGAACTCGATGATGGTGCCGGCACGAATCCCCAGTTTTTGGCGTATGGCTTTAGGAAGAGTTACTTGGCCTCGTTCCGTGACTTTACTTTTCATATTTTTAGAATAAGATTTCGTATATCAAATATCAATGAATCTTATGGTAATTAAGCCACCTCCTTGCTCTTGATCCAACCCCCCTCCTTCGGTCATCCTACACCTATGAAACCCATCTACCTGGACTACAACGCTACTACCCCCATCGCCAAGGAGGTGGCGGACGCGATGGTTCCCTTCCTCTACGGGGGGTTCGGGAACCCTTCCTCCTCCCACGCGTATGGGATCGAAGCGAAACAGGCGGTGGAGAAGGCCCGCGCTTCCGTGGCCCGGATGATCGGCGCCGCGCCGGATGAAATCGTGTTCACCAGCGGAGGCTCGGAGGCGAACAACCTGGCCATCCAGGGTTCCGCCCTGGCCTTAAAAGGGCGAGGGAATCATATCATCACCTCGAGCATCGAACACCCGGCGGTGCTCGAGGTTTGCGCTTGGCTCGAACAACAGGGGTTCCAGGTAACCTACCTTCCGGTGGATAGCGAGGGCCTGGTGGACCCCTCTCAGGTGGAACGAGCCTTGACGCCTTCCACGATCCTCGCGACCATCATGCTGGCCAACAACGAGATCGGGACCCTGGAACCAGTCGCCGAAATCGCCCGGATCTGCCAGAAGCGAGGGGTGCGGATCCACACGGACGCGGCCCAGGCGATCGGGAAGATCCCCGTGAACGTTCGGGAACTCGGGGTAGACCTCCTTTCCATCGCGGGACACAAACTGTACGCCCCCAAAGGAATCGGTGCCCTCTACGTTCGTCGGGGCACTGCGTTGGCCCGGTTGATTCACGGGGCTTCCCACGAACGGGGACTACGGGCAGGGACGGAGAACGTGCTCGAAATCGTGGGGCTAGGGAAAGCGGCCGAACTGGTCAACGAGAACCTTCCCGCCTATGAAAAGCGAATGAAAGATCTACGGGACCGGCTGGAGAACCGGATCTTGCAGCAAGCACGTGACAAGGGAGTAGAGCTTCGTATCAACGCTCACGGGGCGCCCCGTCTTCCCAACACTTCCAGCGTCAGTTTCTATGGCGTGGATGCCGCCACCATCCTATCGGAGCTTGATGGGGTAGCGGCCTCCGCAGGAGCCGCCTGCCACGCGGACAAGGTGGAAGTTTCCCACGTGATCGACGCCTTAAAAGTTCCGGAAGAGTACGCCCGGGGAACGATCCGCTTTAGCGTGGGAAGGGAAACCACGGTCGAGGAGGTAGACCTAGCCGCTAATCGAGTGGTAGAGGTAGTGTCCCGCTTGGCGCCAGTGAGGGAAGAGGATTCCCTTTCTTTTCAGGAGAGTGAAGGCCCATCAGGGGAGGGAGGGCCGATTCGCCTTACCCGCTTCACCCGGGGCTTGGGATGCGCGTGCAAGCTCCCGGCCCGTCACCTACGGGAAGCGCTCAGTATTTTTCCCCGCTCCACGGACCCCGCGGTCCTCGTGGGATTGGACACCTCGGACGACGCGGCGGTGTACAACCTTGGGAACCTGCTCCCAGCGGAGGAAGAGGCCCTTCTCTCGGACACCCTTTGTTCGGATGCTCCTGTAAACCCATCTGCCTTCCCTTCCTCCCAAGACAGTAAGCCCGAAGTCCGCTCCGACAACCCTCCCGCTCTTGTCCAAACGGTAGACTTCTTCACCCCCATCGTGGATGACCCGTACGATTTTGGTCGGGTATCCGTGACAAACTCTTTGAGCGACCTGTACGCGATGGGCGCGCGCCCCGCTTTCGCCCTCGTGATCGCCTCCTTTCCCATGGCCCGCCTTCCCCTGTCGGTCCTGAAGGAGATGCTTCGGGGTGTGTCGGATATGGCCACAGTAGCGGGGATCGATATACTCGGCGGGCACACGGTGGATGGCACAGAGCCGCTCCTAGGACTTGCCGCTACCGGGTTTGCACAAGTGGATAAGGTGGTGCGGAACCGGGGAGGGAAAGATGGGGATCTCCTCTACCTAACGAAACCCCTGGGAACGGGTGTCCTTTCCACGGCGCTGAAGCAAGGGCTCCTTACCCGGAAGGAACAAGAGGATCTCGTGGAGCTACTCACAACCCTGAACGACCGCGCTTCCCAAGCCATGACTTCCGTGGGAGTTTCCGCGGCCACGGATGTCACGGGATTCGGCCTACTGGGTCACCTATTGGGGATGCTGGAAATCTCCGCAGAAGGAATGAAAGGGAAAGACGAGGAGAAACCTGATCTAACCGTTAAAGCGAGGGTCGGTGAAGGTTCCCTCGAGGAGATTCCTTCCCCCCTTTCCGCCTGGTTGTACGCCGATCAAGTTCCCTTTCTCCCCCGGGCTCGGGAGCTGGCTGCCTCCGGGGTGGTTCCGGGTGGGAGCCGGGCAAACCTTAAGTGGGTGGAGACTCATGTGCGGTTTGATGAGCGGATACCGGAAGCGGAGCGGATTCTCCTCGCCGACGCGCAAACATCGGGCGGGCTCCTGATGGCGGTTTCACCGGACAAAGCTTTAGACCTGGAAGCTGCCTTTAAACGGTTGGGATGCTCGTACTGGCGAATCGGGGAGCTGAAAGAAGCGGGAAGGTACGCGATCGAGATCGTTTGAGAAAGAATTACAAGACCGGCTCCAGGCGACAACGGCCCCGACAGAGGTTTTGGATTTCTGCCAGGCGTCTCTCGTATCCTTCCTTTGGCAGGCGCACGATTAGGGATACTTCCTCCCCAAACTCTTCACCCTCGCGCCGGCATTCCCAATCATTCAAAACCCTCACCAACCCATCGTAAAACTCATAGGGAATCCAAAGCCGGTAGGCTACCTCGGGGCGAACTTCCACGGCAGGAGTGTTTTCCAGGGCTCGCCGGGCACAGTCCCCATAAGCCCGCACCAGCCCCCCGGTACCTAGCTTCGTTCCCCCAAAGTACCGAGTAACGATCACTAGAACGTTTCGGATTCCACTTCCCCGAATCGCGTCCAGAACAGGCCGACCCGCCGTACCTTTCGGTTCCCCATCGTCGTGCATCCCCGCTACTTCGGAGTTCGGTGGCCCGATGAGGAACGCGTGGACCACGTGCCTCGCTCCCGGATGGGTTTCCCTCTCCTTCGATACCCATTCCTTCGCTTCCTGAGGCGATTGAATGCGGCGCACCGTTGCAATGAACCGAGATTTTTTAATTTCTAGTTCCGCCCAGCCAATCCCGGCGGGCTCCCGAAAGGAATATCCCCCCTTCGTAGGGTGAAGAGAGCCTGGCTGCCCAGGGGGACGGGGGGATGTGGACTGCACGCCTGCGGGAGTCGAATCTTCTTCCGGTCGCATCGGTGTTCCTTACGGTTTCAAGTACACCTTGAACCGTTCAAGATCCAAATAGTTCGAGTCTGCCACAAAGGCCCCTTTCTGGTAGAATCGCACGTAGGGAATATCGTAGTTCTTGAAAGTCTCCTCTTTCCAAGCGAGGAACCGGGAAAAGAACGGCAGACGGTCGTACTCTAAATGGTACACGCGCGCCTGTTCGTCGTCGGGTTCCTGGGAAGCCCAGTGGTTCAAATAGGAATCCATCACCTGCCATTGAGGACACCAGCTCTGGGTGAGCACGATCGCCACCGCGGGAGCCGAATGAAGTATCCTTTCGGGTATGGATCCCCCGGAAAGAATCTGTTTGGCGTCTTCCTCCGTCAACGGTATCCGTTTCATAGGAACCCCGATTCCACGATCTTCTGTACCACTCCAGGTAGTAGCCGCCGCTCTTCCTGGGACAACGGAGCTGTGTCGATGGGTGGATGGAACACGATTCGAACCTTTCCTGGTTGGAACCGGCCCGTCTTTTCGTACACTTCCCATGTTCCCTGGATCGTCACGGGAACCACGATAGCGTCCGAACGGGTCGCTAGCTTGAGACTCCCTGGCTTGAACTCGTGCACTCTGCCATCCCGGCTTCGGGTCCCTTCGGGAAAAATCACCATGGGATAGCCTTTTCGCACATGTTCCACCCCCTTTTCGATCGCCCGAATCGCCTTCTTTGGGTTCTTTCGCTCGATGAACACGCAATGGATCACCAGCATCCATAGGTTCAGAATGGGAGCCCAAACGAGTTCCCGCTTCGCGATGAAGCCGGGTGTTCGACCTGAATACCCGAGGATGCAGAGAATGTCGAGGGCGCTCTGGTGGTTGGAGATGAAGCAGAGCCTGCCCTCCTTCGGAATCCGATCCACCCCCTCAACCTGTACCTTGGCACCTACCACCGAGAGAAAATGCCGAGCCCAGAACTGAACGACCCATTGGGTAAACCGGCTGCGTAGACTTTTTGCTCCTAAAAGGAACAGGAGGAACCAAAAACCCAACCCAACGGTCGTTAAGAGAAGGAATAACCAGAAATAGGTGAAGATGAGGATTGTTTTTATCATGAACAACCCATACTATACTGCATCATCCATGGTGTTGAAAACTACCCCGGAATATGATGAAATAGGACCCATGAAGGTAAAGGCTTTTCTCGTTCTAATGCTCACTCTCCTATCCTTCGGATGTGGCCGGAGAACCATTGGCTATGGGGTAGTTCTCTGGTCACCGGAAGAACAGGCAGTACCTACCGGCTCAATGGTGCCCGTATACGAGGAGTCCCGGATCAAGAAAACGTACATTATCGGGATCCCTTCCCAGAAGGCGCCGTATGAAATTCCCGCTTTTCGTGTCCAGATGTTCCGGTCCCGAAAGGAAGCGGAAACCTTTGCCTCCCAATTCGAATCCGTTAAGTACCTGTTCGCCATCTCGGAGAGGCGGGCCCTTCCCATACGGGAAAAACCCGACCGTCTTTCCAAGCAAGTGTATCGCCTGCGTCAGGACGAACTGATCAAGATCCTCCAACTGGGAACCGAACCCTCGGATGAAAACGGTTTGAAAGGGCATTGGCACAAAGTACTGACAGAGGATGGAACCGTGGGCTACTGCTTCGATTACTACCTCACTCTCTATGATGGAAAAACCAACACGAAACTAGCTTCCACCCGGGATCCATCGGAGGAACGAATTGCCCTTCTTCTCTCTACTACGTGGAGGCCTGCCTATTTCCAGACCATGGTTTCCTCGCGCAGGATCGATCTGGATCGATTTAGACAAGAGTATGGCCTTTTCATTACCCTGGATCCTCCTCTCCTTCGCATTCAGACTCCAGAGATTCAGCGGGAAATTCCCTTTACCACCCTTTCCGCCGGCACTGGAAACCGGTTCCTTGTCGAAGGAGCCACGGTCTCGCTCACGATGGATCCTTCCGCGCGGAACCTCTCCGTCACCTTTCAGGATCGGAACGAACAGAAGACCCTCCAATTCATCGCCTTTAGCGGGGATGTGGAAGACATCGTTCAAAAGGAAAAAGAAAGACGGGAAAAACTGTTGACCTCGTTTCTGGAGAAAGGGCATGTGTTACGGAGCTCTGGATTCGGGGAAATCACCCTCCAGGCTAACGGCACGTTCCAGTGGACTGATTTCGACCGGCTGATCCCAAACGTTCTGGGAGCTGGCTTGCGAGGAACAGGACGCATCGAGTTTTCTACCTTTCAGGATCGTTCCATCCAGGGAGAATACGATGGGTCCCTCACCTTTATTTTCGATGGGGGAACGAATGGAAAGAACCGCGCTACTTTCCTCTACAAGTTCACCGACGGGGGGGTACGGTTTCTCCATGTCCCGCAAGCGAACATCCGGGAAAACACGATCCAGCGTCTTTCCACCACTCCTTTGATCCTCTTTTTCACATTCCAGTAAGGCTTCTATGTCGGTAGTACAGGCTGTGGACGTTTCCCTCGCGTTCGGGGAACGGGTTCTGTTCGAGGGAATCCATCTTTCCATTCAACGGAACACCCGGGCAGCCTTGAGCGGAGCCAACGGCAGCGGAAAAACCACCCTCCTAAAGATCCTCGCGGGATTGGTGAACCCAGATTCCGGTGAGGTGGTTCGAAGCAAGGACATCCGTATCTCCTATCTCCCTCAAACTGGAATTACGCATGCGGGCAATACCCTCTACCAGGAGATGGAACAGGCTTTCCAGTACTTTCACCGAATCCAGGACCGGATCGAAGGAATCTGTCAACGAATGGCCTCCATCAAGGAATCCGACCCGGAGGCCACGCCCCTCTTGGAAGAACTCCACCAATTACAGGAACGCCTAGACCATTCCGGGTTCTACCATCGGGATGCCCGGATCTCCGAAGTACTGCGGGGGCTAGGGTTTTCTCCCGCGGATCTGCATCGACCCACGGAAGAGTTCTCCGGAGGCTGGCAGATGCGGATCGCTCTGGCGAAGGTCCTTCTGGAAGATCCGGATGTTCTTCTTCTGGACGAACCGACCAACTACTTAGACATCGAAGCTAGAACCTGGCTGGAGACCTTCCTTTCCACTTTTTCCGGCGGTGTCCTTCTGGTTAGTCACGATAAGTACTTTCTCGATGTGACCGTCACCGAGGTGTACGAGATCTTCAACCGGAAGGTCAGCCGGTACGTGGGAAACTACTCCTCGTATGAAAAGAAACGGGAAGAAGAGTTAAAAACCTTGCTCGCCGCCTACAGACACCAGCAGGAAGAGATTGCCCGTCAGGAAGAGTTCATTCGCCGTTTCCGCTACAACGCTTCCAAAGCCGCCCTTGTGCAGAGTCGGATCAAACAACTGGAAAAACTAAAGCGAATTGAAGTCCCGGAAACCCTCAAGAAGATCCATTTCCGGTTCCCTCCCCCTCCTCCCTGCGGGAAAAAGGTCCTCGAGATAGAGGCCCTCTCCAAGTCGTACGGAACCCTAGAGGTTTTTTCCGATCTATCCCTCGTTCTGGAAAGGGGTGAAAAACTCGTTGTTGTAGGTCCCAATGGTGCTGGGAAATCTACCCTTTTGCGGATCTTAGCGGGAAGGGATGGGGCCACTTCGGGGAGAGTCCTCTATGGGAGCGGGATCCGTATCGGGTACTTTTCCCAGGAGCAGAACGAAGAACTCGACATGTCCAAATCGGTGCTGGAAGAAATCGAAGAAGAGTGCCCTACCTCTCTCTTCCCCAAAATCCGGGATATGCTAGGAGCCTTCCTCTTCCGGGGGAATGAGGTGCACAAATCCGTCGCCGTGCTCAGTGGGGGTGAGCGGAATCGATTGGCCCTGTTGAAACTCCTCCTTAAGCCAGCCAACCTGTTGATCCTCGATGAACCGACCAACCATCTGGATCTCACTTCAAAGGATGTGCTTCTCGAGGCTCTTCAACAGTATTCCGGTACCGTAATCTTTGTCTCCCATGATCGGTACTTCATGGATGGCCTGGCAACGAAGGTACTGGAACTGAGGTTAGGGGAAAGTCCCCGGATATTCGTGGGGAACTATTCCTACTATCTGCAGAAAGTTTCAGACCCTTCGACCCTGGAGACTCCTGCTTCCCGGGGGACTACAGTTCGCCTTTCCAGTTCCCTATCCGCTACCCCTTCGGATGAATCCTCTTGGGAACAGACGAAACAACGGAAATCCGAGATCCGGAAGGTAGAGAGGAAACTGGAAGAGATTCTGAGCCGGATCGATGCTCTCGAGGAAGAGTACCGGCACCTAGAAGCTCGATTGGCCCTACCTGAAGTGTACCGGGATGGGGAAAAAGTACGCGGGATCAAGCGCGAACTGGAGAAAAATCAGATGGAAAGGAATCGCCTCCATAGGGAATGGGAGTCTACCGAGGAACTCCTGCAAACCCTCAAACAGAATCTTTAAATGAATGGACGATGGATCTTGCCTAGCACTGAAAAACCGATATACTAAGAACCATGTGGAACCCTGACCTGTATTCGGATACCCTGTACTTTGCCGCTGCCGCCCATGAGGGGCAGTTCGTGCCCGGAAAAACCTATTCCTACGTAGTGCACCTGGTGGATGTATGCATGGAAACGATGCGGGCAGCCATCATGGAAGAACTGGAAGACCCGAACCTGGCCATGCAATGCGCCCTTCTTCACGACACCCTGGAGGATACGGCCGTAACGTACGAAATTCTTCTGGACCGTTTCGGTAGGGATGTGGCTAACGGGGTACGGGCCCTGTCCAAGAAACCGGACGTTCAACATACCCGCAAAGCGCTGGAAGAATACCTTAGGGAACTTGCCTCTCAGAAACGAGAAGTTCGGATCGTGAAACTCGCCGACCGAATCGTAAATTTACGGGAACCTCCCGCGCACTGGGATACGGAGAAACGGAAAGAGTACCTGGAGGAATCCCGGTTGATCCTGAAGTTCCTCAAGAAGACCAGTCCTCTGTTGGAATCCCGATTGAACGACAAGATCTACGCCTATAAGCGGTACATCCAAGAATGATCACTGTACTCTCCTGGAACGTGAACGGCCTACGATCCGTGGAAAAGAAGGGGTTTCTCGATTGGGTAAAAAGTTCAGGGGCAGACATCATCTGCATCCAGGAAACTAAAATCCAGGAAGACCAGATTTCCAATGAATTGAAACGACCAGTTGGGTATACTTCCTATTGGGCTTGTGCAGAGCGGAAAGGGTACAGTGGGGTGGGGGTCTTTACCCGGATTAAACCCGTTTCGGTACACCCCCTGGGTGCCCCACAGTTCGATTCCGAGGGCCGGGTGCTCGTGGTGGAGTTCCCGCAGTTCATCCTAATCAACGCCTACTTTCCCAATAGCCAGGAGGAGGGTTCCCGTCTAGCCTACAAACTGGAGTTCTGTGAAACCCTCAGGCACTACGCCCTCGATCTAGTTTCCAGGGGAAAACAAGTCCTCATCTCTGGGGATTACAACATCGCTCACAAACCCATCGATCTGGCGAACCCCAAAGCCAACGAAAAGAACCCGGGGTATCTGCCGGAGGAGCGGGAGTGGATGGACAAATTCATCGCCTCGGGGTTCGTGGATACCTTCCGGATGTTCAACCAGGAAGCGGGCCAGTATACCTGGTGGACCTATCGGTTCAAGGCCCGGGAAAAGAACATCGGATGGCGTATCGACTATCACTGTGTGAATACCGCTTTTGCTCCCCTTGTGCGGGAGGCAAGAATCTTGAAAGAAGTAATGGGGTCGGATCACTGCCCCGTTTCCGTTACCCTCAACTTAGAAGGAGCATCCCATGAGTAACAAATCGACTCGAGAAAGCGCGTGGAACCTACTCACCACCTACATCACCTCGGAGAACCTCCAGAAACACGCCCTTGCCGTGGAGGCGGTGATGCGGCATTTCGCCCGAAAGTTTGGGGAAGACGAGCAAATGTGGGGGGTCGTAGGTCTTGTACATGACATCGACTACGAACGGTTCCCTTCCGAACATTGCCAGCGTTGCGTTCCGATTTTGCAGGAAGCCGGTTTCCCTGCCGAGTACATCCACGCCGTCCAGAGTCATGGCTGGGGGATCTGTTCCGATGTGGAACCCACCCATCGGATGGAGAAGGTTCTCTACGCGACGGACGAGCTGACGGGACTCATTACCGCCACGGCCCTTGTGCGGCCATCCCGGAGCATCCTGGACATGACGGCCAAATCGGTGAAGAAGAAGTGGAAGGAAAAGGGCTTTTCCGCGGGGGTAGATCGTTCCATCATTGAGAAGGGAGCCCGGATGCTGGGAATGGAACTATCGGAGCTGATCACCGAAACGATTCTAGGGATGCGGACAGTGGCGAAAGAGATTGGTCTAGAGGGAACGCCCCAAGCCGAAGAGTAACATCCGAGCTTGAGGGTTCACTCCCCAGGCGCCCCGTGGGGGATCTTTTCAAGGTCTTTTCAAGGTCTTTTCAAGGTCTTTTCAGGGCTTTCTCAGGGCCTTCGCCAGGGCATCACCCATTGTTCCACCTTCTTGAGGCCTGCCGTTAGAAGCACCCCCAATACCATCACCACCACTAGCCCCGCGTACATCTTTTCGGGGGATAGGATTTCCCAGTAATAGAAGGTGAGGAACCCTACCCCCGTTTTCGCCCGCACGAACTCTACCGCGATGATCACGATGAGGGCGGTTCCTAGCGCCAGGCGTAGCCCCGCGAACACCACGGGTAGAGCTCCAGGTAAGATCACGTGGTAGAACAATCGAAAGCCCGATGCTCCATAGTTCCTTCCCGCTTCCAGGTACACCGGTTCGATGTCCCGCACCCCTACCATCGTGTTGATGGTTACCAGGAAGAACACGGAGATCGCCACCACGGCGATCTTGGGCCCTTCCCCAAAGGGGTCGGGGAAGATCAGCATCATGATGGGGAAGATGGCGATCTTCGGCAGGACGTAAAAAGCGGAAAGGGTGGCATCGATCATGGTACGGATGGTGGGGCTCACTCCCATCACCATCCCGAGAAGGATCCCAGGTATGGCACCGAGAAAGAAGCCCACGAATACCCGCATCAGGGTCGCGTACAGGTGACTCTCCGCCAACAGTTCTTCTACCGTCTCAGTTCGACTTCCCCCTATCGCTCCGGGAAGTAACCAGGGACGCCCAAGGAGGCTCGTTTTGGAAAACTCATCGAACTTCGTGATGAGCTCCCACAGAGCCTGCACGATCCGGGAGGGTGGGGGAAACCAGTCAGGACTCAAGACCCCTCCCCGCACGAGGAGCTCCCACGCGATGAATAAGAGAAGGGGAAAGGATACCGAAAGGGAACGACGGTACAGCGGAGCGTAGGCAGGAGGAATCATCTTGCCGAGAAGTTCGGCGATTCCCACGATCAAAAGGAAATCTACCCCCAATCCTAACCACCAGAGGGAGGCCCATCCATGGAACAGGGTGAGCCCTCCATTCCAGAGAGCGAAGAGGAGTACAAGCGCACCCAGAGGTTTCGCAGTGCCTCTTCCTTTCATCACCCTACCCCCTTCGAGCTTCCTGCTCCCGTTGATTCCATCGCCGAAAGAACTTCCCCTCGCAAGGCTTCCCAGATCGTGTAGGTCAGTTCCCCAAACTCGGGGGTAGCCGTTACCTTGAGGTCTCGAGGACGGGGCAACAGTATGGGGAACTCCGCCTTTTTAGTACCCGGATGAGCGGTCATCAACACTACCCGATCCCCCAGAAGCACCGCCTCTTCGATACTGTGGGTAACGTACACCACAGTTTTCCTTCGCTCTTCCCAGATCCGGAGAATCTCTTCCTGCAGGACCATACGAGTCTGCGCGTCGAGGGCGCCTAAGGGCTCATCCATCAGAAGGATCTCGGGATCATTGGCTAACGCTCGAGCGATTCCGACCCGTTGTTTCATCCCCCCGGAGAGCTGGTGAGGATAGGCATGGATGAACTTGGTTAGTCCCACCCGTTCAATCCAGCTTTGAGCGATAGCATGGCGTTCCGCTTTGTGGATACCCCGCATCCGTAACCCGAACCCTACGTTTTCGAGCACTGTCTTCCAAGGGAACACCGCGTACTCCTGGAATACCATACTCGTGAGAGGTTTGCTCGTGTCTTCCCCAGGTTGGATTTCCAGTTTTCCCGAGGAGGGGGTCATCAATCCAGCAAGGATGCGCAGGAAACTAGACTTCCCGCAACCAGAGGGGCCTACGATACAGAGAAACTCCCCCTCCTTTACCTCCAGAGAAAAATCCCGGATAGCCTCCACACTACCCTTTCCATTGGAAAACACCTTGGAAATATGGGAAGCTCTTATTTTGAGTGAAGCGCCGTTTGTCCTATCCATGGATGATAAAGCACGCTCCTATCGACCACTTTTGAATTATTTCCGCCCCAACATCGAGCGAGCCCATTCCACCAAGGAAGTATCCGTCACCGCCTTTAAATCGATGGGTTGGGTGTACTCCGTCCTTCGATTTTCCCGGTGCACCCGTTCCACATCCTTTAAGCTATCGAGGGCGATCTCCATGTTGGGATCGTAGATCACCGGTTCCCCTGTTCGAATGGCTTCTTCGGTGGTATTAACGAACTTCAGGTAGGCCTTGATGTTCTCGGGGGACAGATAATCCTTACCCTGCATCAATCGGGCAGCCTCCATCAGGGCCAGCACGAACCGTTTGGCCGCCTCCGGTCGCTCCTTCAGGAACTTTCCGGAGGCCACGAAGGTGACCGTCATGGCTCCCGGAGTAAGATCCTCCGCCAAGGGAACAGCCACCCCCCGCGCAATCGCCTGATCCGCGTAGGGAGATCCGAGGATTCCCGCATCGATGGACTTGTTTTCCAACGCAGCGGGCATGTCCGTGTTGGAAAGAGGTATGATCTGCACATCCCGGATCGTCAGTTTTCCCCGTTCCAGGGCTTTCGTTGCCAGGTACTCTCCCCCACTGCCCGGTCCCCCTGCCATGGCCACCTTCATTCCTTTCAGGTCCGCCACGGTCTTTACCTTTCCAGAGTCCACAAGATCCTTCCGCACCAGAAGTTTGGTCGGGCTTCCTTTGATCGGTTCCAGAGCGCCCGGAGCGATGATCTTCAGGTCCATCCCTTTGGCCCAGGCGTTCCAGGTAGAGGCCACAATGGCGATCCCCCCCACATCCACCTTACCCTGGGTCATGAAGGCGATTACCTCCGTGCCGGATTTCACGCTCTGGATCTGCACATCCAAGCCATACTTTTCGAACAGTCCTCTACCGGCCGCCACATAGAGAGTGGCGAACTTCATGATAGGCACGTAGGCCACTACCACTTTTTCTCTGGGAACGAGGGGAGTTACCGCTTGTTGTGCCGAAAGGGTCTTAGCGCCAAGAACTATCAAAACGAGTAAGATCGGCCATCGGAGCACCGCGCCACAAGGGGACTTCTGAAGCCTATATTCGTTCATGCATTTCCTCCTATCTAATGGGCAGATCATAGGCATTTCCGACTGATTGGTCAATCCGTTCTTATAGATAGAAACAATTGGATGAACTCATCCACTACCCCTTCGGGCGTAGCCCAGGAGGTAACGAAACGAACCGCCGTGTGTTCCTCATCGATCTTCTTCCATCGATAGAACTCGTACTGTTCTAAGAGCTGCTGGATCACAGGCTCTGGGAGAATGGGGAAAATTTGGTTCGTTTCCGGTTCCGTTAGGAAGGGAATACCCTGCTCTTGAAGAACTTTGGCTATGCGGAGAGCGGATCGATTGGCGTGCCGGGCTAGTTCGAAATAGAGATCATCCCGAAACAGCTCTCGGAACTGTACCCCTAGCACCCACCCCTTGGCGAGAAGGGCTCCCCGCTGTTTCAGGTGAAAGGGGAACTCCTGTGCCACTCCCGGATGGGATAGCACGATGGCTTCCCCAAACAGGGCACCGTTCTTGGTGCCTCCGATGGTGAAGGCGTCGCACAACCGGGGGAGGTCGGATAGCTCGAGCCCACATCCTTCTGAGATACTACTGTACTCCTTCAGAGGCCCCGCTCCCGTACGGTTCTTGTTCGCCTCCGCCACCAGAGCGTTCCCAAGCCGGGCTCCATCAAGGAAGAGGTACAGACCCTGTTTCCGGCAGAAACGGGACAGTTCCTCAAGTTCCTCCTTCCGGTAGACTGTCCCCACCTCCGTGGAGTTGGATACGTACACCAGGCGGGGCTTCACCACATGGGGGACGTTGGTGTGTTCCTTCAACACCGCTTCGATATCCTGTACCTTTAGTTTCCCATCCGGGCTTGAAACTCCATGGATCTTGTGTCCCGTAGCCTCTATCGCTCCTGCTTCGTGCACGTTGATGTGCCCTGTATCCGCGCAGATCACGGATTCATGGGGACGAAGGAAAGAGGCAATCACCAGAAGGTTCGCCTGCGTTCCTCCAGAAACAAAGAATACTCCTGCCTCCGGGGAACCAATCCGATTTCGAATCAACTGCCGAGCTTCCTCGCTATGGGGATCTTCCCCATAGCCTCCAATCTGCTCTGCCTCCAGTTTCCGTAGGGCATCCAATAGCCGGGGATGACAAGTCTCGCTGTAATCGTTCTTGAAGCTGTAGTTCATCGAGTTCGCCTCAGATTGAGGATACCGCTCACCCCCACGATGGAGATCAGAATCAAGAGTCCTCCGATCAGGATCTTGGCTGTCAGCTTCTCCCCAAAGAAGATCACTCCCATGGCACCCGCGATGACGATCCCGCTTGTCATGAGAACCGAAGCGATGGGAGCCTCCAAGTGCCGGGAAGTAGTGGTAATGAGGATCTGGGCCAAAAACCCACAAAGAGCCGAACTAAGGATCAGTCCTGTAACCGAAAGAGAGGGAAGGATGAAAAACGGAGCGGCAAGGATCCCGTTCAGAAGGGTACCGATCATCATCAGGTAGAAGAGAACGATGAAGGTATCGTCGTGTTTGCGGGATTCCCGCAGCACACTGACCGCTGCTCCCCCAATCACCCCTGAGGCGAAGGCAGCTATATCCCCCAGGTTGATGGTGGAGAAGTCAGGGGAGATCACCAGACTCATCCCTACCATGGTAAGTCCGAGGAAGGTGTACTGGGATAGTCCAGGACGTTCTTTATTTATGTAGGGGCTAAAGAGAAAGACGAAAACGGGAAAGGTCCAGTTCAGCATGTTAGCCTTCGTGATAGTGGTATGCTGGAGAGCGAAGTACAGAGCGATCACTGCCGATGTGTTTAGGATCCCCCGGGCAATGACCCAGTTAATTTGGTTGGGCTTGAGGGATTTCTTGAACCGCCAGGCGAACCATCCCATGAACAGGGCGCCCACGAAGAATCGTGCGAAGGACACTTGAAAGGAGGAAAGCTCCTTACAGTTAGTATGCGCGTACTTGGCAAACACGGTAGAGAAGGCAAAACACAAGGAAGAGAAGAGATTCAGGAGAATCGCTCGGGTTTTGGGCATGATCGACGGATACAGTAAAGAGTTTGCGTTTTACTGTCAATGCGGAGTACACTGGAGAAAGAAGATCTATGAGCACCTTCGATTTCGGAAGCCTTGCGTCCCACTACGAGGAGCAGTCCCTCGTACAGAAATCCGCGGGAGAAATCCTCATGCGCCTTCTAGAGGTAGGGAACGAAGAGTCCGTTCTCGATCTAGGATGCGGGGTGGGGAATCTGACCAGGAAACTGAAAAGCTTCACGAAAGGCGATGTAGTGGGAGTGGATCCTTCCGAAGGAATGATCCGAGAAGCTAGGGGAAAAAGCAAAGAGTACGAGATTACCTTGAGGGTACAGAAAGCAGAGGAGTTGGACTATATCGAGTCTTTCGATGTCATATACTGCAACTCCGCTTTCCAATGGTTCACCGATCCCCCAAAAGCTATCGAGAGGTGTTACAACGCCTTACGGGCAGGGGGACGGATGGGAATGCAGGCCCCGGCAAAAAAAGTGTACTGCCCAAACTTCATTGCAGCCATCGAACAGGTTCAGAGTGATCCCAAAACGAGGGACCGGTTCGCACACTTTCATGAGCCCTGGTTCTTTCTAGAAACCTCAGACGAGTATCGCGATCTGTTCGAACAAGGGGGGTTCGAGGTACCTTTCTGCAGAATCGAAAAAGAGCAGACCCGCTATACCCCTGAAGAGGTGTTCCGAGTTTTTTGTTCTGGCGCGATCGCCGGATATCTGAATCAGGACTTCTACGATGTTCCATTGGAGGATGACTATATCGAAACCTTCAAACAAATCGTGAGAGATGTCTTCATCCAACAGGCTGACCTAGAAAGCCGGGTGAATTTGATCTTCCACCGGGTCTTCTTGATCGCTAGAAAGCCATCCCCTATTCTCAAGGCCTATCCGTAAGGGTATACTGCCGGCGGAGGCTATATGAAATCAAAATGGTTTTTTCTGCTTCTTTTTGTAGTGTCCACCCTTGTTCTTCCTTTTTCCGCGCGGGCGGGCCAGGATACTCTTTCCTTTGTCATCGCTCCTCCTCCGGTGGGGTACCCCGTGTTCGAAAAGGGGTTTACCGATCAAACGGTGGGAGGGAACTTCATCTACGTGAACTCCAAGCTGATGGATACTTCCTTCCAATTGTTCGGGGCCATGATCTTTGGCAACTGGCAGTACTGCGTAACCAACAAGTTCGCCCTCAGCGGGAACTTCGGAGCTAGCTTCCTCTTTGGGGACAAGTACGAGCTCATGATGATCCAGATCCCCTACCAGTTCAACCTCGCCTATCAGATAGACCTGGCAAAGGATGTTTCCCTATTTCTTCTGGGCGGGGCCGGAGGTGACCTAGGACTCAGTTCGATGACAATAGATATACCACAGTTTATAGTGATCGATCCCACCACCGTTACCACCACCACCGCAACAGGCCGGATCACGGGCGGGCTCCAGGCAAACATCGGGTTTGGGCAATTCATCTTCTCCCCCTTCGGCTTATACACCTACACGGCTGGTTCCTTTTGGACGGAACAGAAGAGCACCATGTCGTACGACTATCCCTCCACCGCAGGGGCGATCGATGGGTATTCTACTACGGTAATCGGGTTCGACCTTCTCTATAAACCCTTGGGAGTGTCCTTGAGTTCCATGACCCACTTCCGCCCGGACACGACCCTCGTGTCCATTGCCCTCAAGTGGTTACTGTCAAGGAATTAACCTGGCAACTCCTAAGAACGCGGCTCCTCGGAAGCAGCCGGACAGCCTTCCGTTATATTCAATCCTCTTCCCTTGCCTAAAGGGACACAGCCCGGCATAATAGACCCACTATGGCAGAATGGATAGAACCACGGGTCCTGAAAGGGTTTCGGGACTTTCTTCCCGATGCGGAACTAGAGCGAAAACGGGTGCAAGGGATCCTGGAAGTTACCTTCGAGCGGTTTGGGTTCGTTCCCATCGACACACCCGTGTTGGAATACACGGAAATTCTACTCGGCAAGGGCGGAGGGGAAACGGACAAGCAACTGTACCGGTTCCAGGACAATGGAGGCCGGGACGTGGCCATGCGGTTCGACCTCACCGTTCCCTTCGCGCGATTCATGGCTTCACACTTGCAGGAACTGTACCTTCCTTTCAAACGGTACCACATTGCCAAGGTATTCCGGGGGGAGAACACCCAGCGTGGACGGTACCGGGAGTTTACCCAGTGCGATTTCGATATCGTGGGCGTGGATAGCCCGGCTGCCGATTTCGAGATCCTTCTTCTCATGCGGGAAAGTTTCCATGCCCTTGGGATCGATCGGGTACGGATCCACCTCTCTCACCGAGGGATCTTCAACCGAGCGTTGCAGCGGCTTGGGGTACAGGACAAAGCGATCGAAGTCCTCCGAACAGTGGATAAGGTCAAGAAGATCGGCGAGGAAGCGGTCCGGGAGCAATTAGCGCAACTCGTGGGTCCTGTGGCAACGGAGCAAATCCTTCAGTTTGGGAAGCCGGAGCCCAATTTCCTTTCCACCCTGGAGAAGATCACCTCCATTGCCGGCGGGCCCGCGGAGGACACGGAGCGCCTGAAAACCATCTACCAGTGGTTCCTTGACCTCGGAATCCAGGACTCTTTTCTCCTCGACCCTTCCATTACCCGCGGCCTAGATTACTACACGGGAATCGTGTACGAGACCTTCCTCCTTGATCTACCCGGTATTGGCTCGGTCTGTTCAGGAGGTCGGTACAACGACCTCGCCTCCCTCTACACGAAGGAACGGCTTCCCGGGGTAGGATCTTCCATTGGCCTCGATCGGCTCATGGCCGCCCTGGAAGAACTGGGAAAGAAACCGGAACGAACCGGGGTGACGGAAATCCTTATTTTTTGTCTGGAAGAACCCTTGTTCGGAGAGTATCTAAAGATCGCCCAGGAACTTAGGAAAGCAGGGTTTGCCACCGAGGTGTTCCCCGAACAACGGAAGCTGGCGAATCAGTTCTCCTTTGCCGAAAAGAAAAAGATTCCCTTAGGCGTATTCCTCGGCTCAGAGGAAAAGAGTCGTGGAGTTCTCTCTCTCCGGGATCTTCGAACCCGGGTGACTTACGAGAACCTTAATTTTTCGGAACTCCTAAGCAAATCCAAGGCACTATTGGGACGGAAATAAATACACGCCGAGGCTTACCTGTCGCGCATAGAGGCCCGGTTGAAAGCCAGGAACCACCGCCGGGCAGTAGAGCACACTGTACCCGTTGGGGGCTAGAGCAGGGAACATGCTTTCACCGCCGCTGGTATGAAATCTCCCGCCTTGCTTTTCCAGGAGTGGGAGGCGGGAGGCGCTTTCACCGCCGCTGGTAGGCGAGCCACAGCACTTCGAAGGGTTGTAACTCTAGAGAGAACTGGGAGTAGGTTTCCCAACTAGGATAAAACACATCACCGGTAATTAGATCCGTGAAGTACCGTTCCTCTCCCATGCGAAGATCAGCGGCTTTGAAACTAGCCTCGGCGGGTTTGTGGTTCAAGTTGCTGACGCAGAGCACTCCCCTGTTTCCATCCTGCGGCCGGCGGAGTCTCAGGAGGGCGAACACTTCCTTTGGAGTGGGTAACACCCGAGCTTCGGCCATGGGATGAAAGGCTGGTTCCTGCACCCGGGCCCTAAGGAGTTGTTCAAACCCGGAAAACACCTGCTCCCGTAGGGTTCCTCGAGTGGAAAGCTCGTCCTGTACCCGATCATACAAGAGTTTCTCCCGGTTGATCCTTCGTTTTATCCCACTCTCCTCCGCCCCTCTACGGTCGTTCTCTGAACCAAGGAGACTATGAATGTAGATTCCCGGTACTCCAGAAAGAGCGAGAAGGATAGACTGCGAGGTCAAGAACTTCCGCACCCGCAGGTTCTCACTGAGAGTGGTTTCCGAAATCCCACTAAAAAAGTTGATATTGAGTTCATAAGGCACCTCTCCCTCAGGGGTTGCCTTGTACGACACGTATCCACCCCGTTCCTCCACGGCTCGGATCATCCCAGATAGTTCCTCCTCCGTAAGTATCCCTTGTACTGGAAGTACTCCAATTCCATCGTGGGAAGCGGCAAAGTTGAAGAAGCTCACGCCTTCCCCAGGAGCTTTTATTATAGTAGAAGCCCATTCCTGAAGGTGCCTGGAGTCAGCCCTCAGAAAAGCATCCATCAGAAGGGGGGGAAGGGCAAACTGGTACACCAGGTGCGCTTCGTCTCCCTCTCCAAAGTAGGAAAGGTTTTCCTGGTGTGGAACGTTGGTTTCCGTGATGAGAAGGGTACCGGGAGCGACTTCGTCTACCAGTGCCCGAAGGAGCTTTACCACCGCGTGCGTCTTGGGATGGTGGATGCAGGGAGTGCCTAACTCTTTCCATAGATACGCGATGGCATCCAACCGGAGAATCCGAATCCCCATTCGAAGGTAGAACAGAAGAACGTCGATCATTTCCAGGAGAACCGCTGGCTCCCCATAGTTCAGATCCACCTGGTCCTCACTGAAGGTAGTCCATACCCATCGGTCTCCCTGTTTCGTGGGGAACCGGGTCAACAGGGGATGGGTTCTAGGCCGAAACACTTTCGATACATCCGCGTCGGGTGAAAGGGAAAGGAAGTACCGGGTGTACGGATCTTCCCCTTCAAGAAACCCCCGAAACCAGGGACTTTTTACCGAACAATGGTTCAGGACGAGATCTGCCATTAAAAGGAAGGAACCGGAGAGGGCTTGAATATCCTCCCAGGTTCCCCAGTCGGGATTCACCTGACGGTAATCGATCACAGAGAAGCCATCATCGGAAGAGAAGGGATAGAAGGGCAGAATATGGATTCCCGTTACGGTTCCTTCGAGAAAGATTCGGGAGAATTCCCTTAGAAGCTTGAGGGGCTTCACGCCTGGTTTCTGGAACTGGTCCCCATAGGTGATCACGATGGAGTCCCGTTCACTTAAAGGGAACTCCCCGTTGCTTTTCGGGGAATCGGCCTCTAACGCCGCGTATTCCATGGCGGGGCGGGACGTCGCGTTTCGCCTATCCTTTTCCACTTCCCGTCGCCACTTAGAAAGCCGTTCCTCTAGCTTTTGGAACGTTTCCTTTCCAACCTGTGGCCCATAGAGAAACTGTAGCAGTTCTAAGATCTTTTGGTTCAATGGAATGCCCCCTGCATTTACATCCTTTAGAGAGCGAGAGAGTGCACGATCAATAGGACGAAGAACGTCATTGTTGCGAGACCAAACACGTGGGTGAACACCACTCCTTCGGCCGCGTGCTTCGGGTCCACATCGTACTTGAAAGCCATGGTGACCGAGTTCACGCTCGCAGGAGTGATGCTCACTAGCATAAAGATTACCAAAGTTTCCGGGGGAAGTGTCCCTTTCAAAGAAAGCGCAACGAGCAAAGCCAAAGCGGGAACCACAAGAATGCGAATGGAACCGCAAAGGAGGTTCCATTTGTCCAATTTCAACGCCCGGAATCCCAACTCGTAGATCCGGGCTCCCGCTACGAAGAGCCCCATGAAAAGGGTCGGTTGACCGAGGACCGCTGCAGATTCCGCGATCAGGGGGGGAATCGATCGGTTCCATCCCATAAGAACAAAGAAAATGGCTAATATAGTGGCGATCATCCCCGGCGAAAAAATGTTTCCCAGCAGTTCCTTCCGGCTCAAAGGACCCGCAATGGTAGATGCCCCGACAGTCCATAGCACCAGGATGGATCCAAGGTTCGCTACCGCGAGGAGGGCCGTTCCCTTCCCCGGATAAAAGAACTCGGCAAAGGGAAGGGCCATCAGGAGAAAGTTGTTCATCGTAGTCTGGAAAAGGAAGACTTTCCTCTGGTCTCCTTCGTATCCTGCGGCGCGGGCCACGATCGATCCGATGATCCATCCTATTAGATGGATCCCGATACAAAGAAACGGAAGGGCCAGGTTATCCAGTACATCGGAGGGGCGAAGAGTCCTGGTAATGGAAGAAAAAATTAGGGCAGGCCATACAAGGTCAACCATAACCCTGCTAAGGTCCCGTTCCCCCTGCTCTGTGATCAGTTTGAGTTTCTTGGCAAGAATGCCGGAACCCATCATGAGCACTACGAAAAGGAGTCTGTTGAGAATCGTAAGGAAGTATATCATTGGGGGTGATATGACATGGATTCGAAGAAAAGATCAATAGGGAGGAGGAGATTAGCCTTTCCTCCTCCCGACGATGAACCTTACTTAAGCGAAGCCTTTTTAGTTCAAGGGGAATCACTTCCGGCTGATATGGAAGGCGAAGCCCGCGATTTCCAGGTCGAGGTACACGACCTTCATCACTCCCCCTTCCACTTTGGCCGTATCCGCCTTGATTCCTATCCCCTTGGAAGCGAAGTACGCTACCGCCCGTTCCACGCTATTGGCGGCAATCCCAATATGCCCATGTGCGCCCAGGTATTTCGATTTCATGATCTCGAAGGGTTTCCCCGTGAAAATGCTGGAGTTCCCTTCTTTGATGGGGAGTTTGAAGAACTTGGAAAGGAGTTCCGCTACCTTCTTCGCTTCTGCCTCATTCTCCGTGTTGATCCCCACATGTAGAAGTTCGAATCCATGCACGAGAGCCACAGCCTCCGAAGCAAGCCGGGTAATTTCATCGAACTTTCCGGCAGAAATTGCCTCGCTCGGCACCATCCAGGATCCTCCCACTGCCCAGATTTTGTTCCAGGACAGGTAGGAAGTAACGTTGGACTGATTGATTCCTCCGGTCGGAATGAAGGAAACCTCTGTATATGGCGCTGCCATCGCCTTAAGCATGGCCAGTCCGCCTGAGTTTTCCGCCGGGAAGAACTTCAGGACCTTTAAACCGAACTCCAACGCTTGTTCTATCCCGGAAGGATTGTTGATTCCCGGCGTTACGGGAATATTTTCCTTCACGCAGTACTCCACTACCTTGGGATTGAACCCAGGGGACACGATGAACTTAGCTCCGGCGGCGGTAGCCTTCTTTACCTGATCCACCGTCAACACAGTCCCCGCTCCCACAAGCATTCCGGGAACTTCCTTCGTGATCCGTCGAATAGATTCTTCGGCGGCAGAGGTGCGGAAGGTAACCTCCGCCACAGGCAAGTCTCCAGCCAGTAAGGCCTTGGCCAGTGGCACTGCATCCTTCGCATCGTCGATCTTGATAACCGGAACCACTCCGATATTGCTGATTTGGGTTAAGATATCTGACATACCAACCTCCCTCAATTAACGTTCTACCCGGGCACTTCCCCCGGCCACCAACTTCTCCACTTCTTTCAAGGAAGCCATCGAGGTGTCCCCGGGCGTAGTCATGGCCAATGCTCCATGAGCAGCCCCGTACTCCACACACTGTTGAGGATCCTTTCCCATCAGGAAAGCGTAGATCAGCCCCGACGCAAAACTATCTCCTCCGCCTACCCGGTCGTAAATTTCCAGATCCTTGTACTCCCGAGCCTGGTAGAAGTTCCCCTCATAGTACAGCACGGCGCTCCAATCGTTGAAGGTTGCCGATTTCACCTCACGCAGGGTGGTAGCAACCGCTTTAAAATTGGGGAAGGTCTTTACCACTTCGGCGATCATCTTCTTGAAGTTTTCCACATTGATTCCCCGGATATCCTTGGAGAGGCCTTCCACCTCGAACCCTAAGGCAGCGGTAAAATCTTCCTCATTCCCGATCATCACATCCACGTACTTGGCTATCTCCCGGTTCACTTCCACTGCCCGTTTCTGACCCCCATTGGCTTTCCATAGAGAGGCTCGATAGTTGAGATCGTAACTGGTAACTGTGCCATTCGCCTTTGCCGCCTTCATCGCTTCAATCACCAGTTCTGGAGTGGTTGCGGACAGAGCAGCAAAAATCCCGCCACAGTGGAACCAACGAACCCCCTCTTCCTTGAAGAGTTTGTTCCAATCCACGTCCCCCACCTTCATCTGGGATGCGGCGGAGTTTGCCCGGTCAGATACACCCAACGCTCCCCGTACCCCGAATCCTCGTTCGGTGAAGTTCAACCCCACGCGAGTATTCCGACCGATCCCATCGAAGGGCACCCATTTCACGTGGGAAAGATCCACTCCTCCTTGCATGATGAGGTCCTGTAACAGGTACCCTACGTCGTTGTCCGGGATGGCCGTTACCACGGTAGTATCGAGACCGAAGCACTTCTTTAGTCCTCGGATCACGTTGTACTCTCCCCCTCCTTCCCAGACTCGGAACATCCGGGCAGTTTTGATCCGGACATCTCCCGGATCCAACCGAATCATGATTTCTCCCAGTGCAGCCGCGTCCCATCGGCATGCGCTTTTTGGTTTTATTGTGAGTTTTTCCATAGGCCTTTACTCCTTACGTCTATAGATTCCGCCTGAGTATCCCATACGACGGGATATCTCCGCGGCTGTTTGCCGAACCTTTTCTCCATACTCCTGTATCTTCTCTGGCGAGAATGAGTCTGCCACACCCGAGACACTGATGGCTGCAATGATCCGCTTGGAGTAATCGCGAATGGGAGCCCCCACACACCGGACAGTTAGCTCATGTTCCCGGTCATCGATTGTATACCCCCGTTCTCGGGCAAGGCGCAGGTTCTCAATGAAGTCCTCTATATTGGAAATCGTATTGGGAGTCTTCTTTTCAAAGGGATAGTCCCTTAGCAATTCTCGAAGCTCAACATCCGAATAATCCAGTAGGAGAGCCTTCCCCAGGGAAGTGCAATGAATAGGCACCCGTGTGCCGATGATGGAATAGCGGCGTAGGCTGGTAAAGGTTTCTGTCTTGTCGATGTACACCACATCGAATCCCTGCCGCAAGGCAAGGAACACCGTGTGGCGAGTCGCTTCCGTAAGTTCATACATGCAGGGACGAGCTTCGATCTTGAGATCCAGGCTATTGAGGAAAGAATTGGCCAATTCTACCAGATGGAGGCCTAAAGTGTACCCCTGCCCCTCTTGGGTTTTCTGTACGTACCCCCGTTCCGCCAGTACGGATAGAAGGCGAAACACGGTGCTCTTATGGAGTCCGGTTTTTCTACTCAGTTCGATCAGTCCGATTCCCCTCGGATTATTGGCTAGTTCCTCCAACAGATCAATCGTGCGACTGACCGAACGTACTGAGCCGGGTTTCGACTTGCCAGTCTTTTGCCTACCAGATTTGGTACCAGTACTGCGTTCCATCCTTCGACCAATGCCTCAGAGCTAGTTTCATTCTGTGAAATAATGGTTCTATTATACGATGTAAATGCGGTTTTGTCAAAGAGGGGAGTAGCCTTACACGCTCTCCTCTAAGCACCCTTCCCGATCATCGGGCTTCCCCTTTAACCGAGAAACGAAGGACAGTATTGCATAGATGAGCATGACGAAACTGGAAACAGGTACGCAAAGATATAGGATCCGCTTCGACATTTTGAAGATAGGGGTTTGGTCCGTCGCGCGTAAGGTTAGTTCGATACTGTACACTAGCAGTATGAAGAAAAAGAGTACCCCGCACCCTTCGATGACTATATCGATGAACCTCTTCCATTTCCCTTTAAGAGTATCTGGCACAAGGCATACCCGAAAATGTTCCCGCTCCCTCCAGAGTGCGGCAGAGCCAAAAAAAACAAAATAAGCGAACACCATCTCAACGATCTCATCGAACCATCCAAATGAAAAGATCGGCACGAACCGGAAGAACACGTTCCCCAGCAGTAGAAAGAAGAGGAGGGCTAACGCAATCATGCTGATTCCTCGAAGAGTGTTCCCCACCGCGCGATCCAAAAGGGAGAGATAGGATAATAAGAAGTACGACTTTTCCACCCGCTTCGTTTCCATACGGTACCCCTAACTGATGAGATTGGGAAGGAACAGTGCCAGGCCAGGGAAAAAGGCGATGATGAGTGTAACAATGAGTATGCCAATGATATAGGGCAATAGTTCCTTGCTCAACGTCCATAGATCTACCCCGCTGATACTGGCTACCGCGTAGAGGCTCATCCCTACCGGCGGAGTAACGAGCCCGATCATGGAACAGAGGATCATCAC
>CAKZQO010000112.1 GCA_937140905.1 uncultured Spirochaeta sp. | reverse complement strand
TCTGGGTCGGCTATCGCGGATGCGGCGATGGAGGCCCGTATCCTCGGTCCCGGGATGATACAGAATGGGTATTCCAAGGGGTACAGCGCGAATGTGATTGCTTTCACGGCATTGATCACCGCTACCATCCCACCCGGCGTGGGAATTATCATCTATGGAACTGTGGGGGAAGTTTCCATCGGACAGCTTTTTGCGGCGGGATTGATCGTGGGAATTATCATGATGGCCATGCTGATGGTGACGGTGTACATTACCGCTAAGCGAAGGGGCTACAAACCTGTAAACGATCGGCCCCCCACGTTCAAAGAAGTGTTGGTAGCTTTGAAAGAGACCATCTGGGCCCTCCTGTTTCCGTTCCTCCTTTTGGGAGGGATCCGTACGGGAATCTTCACTCCTGCGGAAGTGGGAGCCTTTGCCTGCGTGTACGCGGTATTCGTGGGCGCGGTGATCTACCGGGAACTTACCCCGCAAAAGCTGGTAAACACGCTGCTTACCACTGTCCAAGACGTGGGAGCGATCATGTTGATCATAGCTTTGTCAGCGTTGTTCGGGTATGGGATTCCCTTCGAACACGTGCCTGATTACCTCACCAAAGCGATCACGGGGATTTCCACAAACCCTCATGTGATCTTGCTGATCATTATCGCCTTCCTCGTGTTCCTGGGAATGTTCATGGAAGGTTCCGTGACAATCCTGCTCTTCACCCCCATCCTTCTTCCCATGGTAAAGGAAGTGGGAGTGGATCCGGTACATTTCGGGTTGATCTTCTGTACCATTATTACAATGGGGAACATGACTCCTCCCGTCGGATTGGCCATGTTTGCCGTATGCCAAATCATGGAAGTCTCCTCTGAAGAGTACATTCGCGAGATGATGCCCTTTTTACTCACCATCGTCCTGGAAGTGTCCCTCTTGGTCTTCCTGCCGGATGTAGTGCTGTTCCTGCCGAGGTTACTGTTCGGGTAAGGAGGTTCGATCATGAAGTTAGAAGGAAAGGTCGCCCTTGTAACAGGCGCTGCTCGAGGAATTGGCAAAGCCATTGCGGAACTGTTCGCCCGGGAGGGAGCTTTCGTGGGGCTTGTCGATCTACGGCCAACGGATGAACTATCCCTATCCCTATCGAAGCAAGGGAGGGAGGCAGTCTCTTTACCTTGCGATATCACAGATCCCGTGGCTGTTCAAAACATGGTAGATGGGTTTCATCGTCGATTTGGAAGGATCGATATCCTGGTAAACAATGCGGGGATCATTGCCCGAGGGACTCTGATGGATCTAACCGTGGAAGTATGGAGAAAAGTCTTGGACGTTAACTTGAATGGCGTGTTCAACTGTTGCAAAGCAGTGGTGCCCTACATGATCCAAGACGGAGGAGGAAAGATCCTTAATATCTCTTCCATCGCGGGGAAAACAGGAGACTTGACCGCCGCTCCCGTGTACGGAACGTCCAAAGGTGGGGTGAATGCCTTTACCAAGTCCCTCGCTCGGCAGCTAGCTCCCTACAAGATAAACGTGAATGCTATTGCGCCTCATGCGATTGAAACCGAGATGAGCGCCGAGTGGAGTCCTGAGAAGCGGAGGGAAATCATAGAAACGATACCGTTGAAACGGCTGGGCAAACCCGAAGAAGTGGCAGAAGCTGCCTTGTTCCTGGTGTCCGAAGGGGCCTCCTTTATTACAGGAGAAGTCCTGGACATGAACGGTGGGTATTTCATGGATTAGTTTCACGGATTAAGCAGATTCTGGAAAGTTGGCGAATCGGGGACCCTCGAGGACATTCTTCTTGCTTCGTTCTAGGTGAATCTTCATGAGTCCTATGGCATCGGGAGAATGATCCAATAGAGCCCGGACGATATGGGTGTGATGCTCAAGAGTCGTGGCAATATCGGGAGGAATGGCAATATTGTAGATGTAGTTCATGTTCAAATGCAGGCTTATCTCTCTGTAGAACTTGATGAGATACTCATTGTGGGTAAGTCTACATAGTTCCGTATGGAACTCTCGATCCCACCGAATATATTCTCGTATCTCCTCAGGCCCCTGCCCTCGAGTCACGATCATCCGCATCTGCTCCAGGATGTAGTTCAACCTTTCTAAATCCTGGGAATTAACCCTTCGATAGATGCTCTCTATACAGTAAGTTTCGAGGAGTTCCCTCATTTCCAGGGCGTCCTGAATCGATTTTTTTGTCGGAATCTTGATGATGCAGCGACTCCTGGGATGTATGGTTACCACTCCCTCCAGCTCAAGCCGTTTGATGGCTTCCCGGACCGGCATGGGACTTACTTTCAGTTCTTGTGCAATACCCTTAATGCTCAAGGTTTCCCCATAGTTCAGCCTTCCTTCGATGATCAGATTACAGAGGTATTGATAGACCTGTTCTCCGAGGCTGCGGGTATCGAGGATAGGATTCGCTTTCTGTGAATTAGATCGATTCATATCTATATACATATCAGATATCAGGAAAAATGCAAGAGTTCAGAAAATGAAAAATAGATTGCAAATAATAAAAACTTGAAATACAATTGGCAGTATAGGAGGATTCTATATGCAGATAAAACGTATGAATCGCTGGATCAACATTCTTTTGGTGTTGCTTTTTGTGTTTGCCGCATCAACGGTAAGTGCACAAGCTAAGAATGTAGTGCTACTGATCGGTGATGGGCTAGGGTACACTCAATTCTGGGCGGCCCAACTGTACAGTAAGCATATTCTGGGCAGGGATCTTCGGATGATAGAGGTGATGAAGGCTGGAAATACGGCTTATATAGTGAACGACACTGCCGATTCCTTCGTTACCGAGTCCGCTGCCGCTGCTGGACAGATCGCCACAGGGGAACGGATGTTTGCCCGAGCCTTAAGTATGAAGGAAGATGGGAAAACCCCTGTACCTACAATTCTAGAATTGGCAAAGGCTCAAAAGAACCTTGCCTGCGGTCTGGTCACTACCTCTGGGATTACCGATGCCACC
The DNA here is from genome assembly GCA_937140905.1 of uncultured Spirochaeta sp. Lineage (GTDB taxonomy): Bacteria > Spirochaetota > Spirochaetia > DTKZ01 > DTKZ01 > DTKZ01. Next base: position 5,549 of record CAKZQO010000112.1, on the reverse strand, counting down.
CCTGCTGCCTTCGCTACCCATGTATCCCACAGGTCGAACGAAGAAGAGGTGGCAACGCAGTTGTTAAAGTCCAATGTGGAAATCCTAATGGGAGGAAGAAAACAATTTTTCCTTCCCGAATCGGTTTCCGGGGGGAGACGAAAGGATGGGAGGAACCTGATCGAAGAAGCCCAAAAACTTGGATACAGCGTGGTAGGAACGGCCGCTGAACTGAAAGGGGTAACCGGTTCGAAAGTATTGGGGTTATTCAACATGGCAAACATGAACTACGAGATCGATCGAAAAGCAACGAAGGAGCCGAGTTTGGCGGAAATGACCGAGGTAACATTACGGATCCTCTCAAGGAACCCCAATGGGTTCTTTGCCATGATCGAAGGGGGCAGAATCGATCACGCCAGTCATCGGAACGATGCAGCAGCTACCATCCATGATGTAATCGCCTTCGACGAAGCGGTAGGTGTAGCCATCGATTTCGCAAAGACCCATCCGGGAACTCTGGTGATTCTTACTGCGGACCATGATACCGGTGGAATGGCAATTATTGGGCATAGTAAGACCAGTAAAGAGTACGTTGGGATCGATCTCAAACAAATAAAAAACCAAAATATTTCCTTCGAGCTTTTGATCAAGGAATGGGGAAAGAATCCTACACCTGCGCTGATCAAAGAAAGCGTAAAGAAAGCTACCGGAATCGAACTTACGGACGAAGAAGCCCAGTTTGTGGCGGCCGATACTATAAAGAAAGCGGACCCGTACAACTACTCGTACGATTACCTACATTCCTTGGCGTTTGTACTACGGCCCTACTATCGGGTAGGATTTGCCTCTCAGACCCATACGGCATCCCCTCTCTATGCATGTGGCATTGGTCCGGGGAGCGAGAAAATACAAGGACTTTTGCACAACACAGAGCTATTTACCATCATGAAAGCGGCTTTACAACTGAAATAGAGGGTGAAAGTATCAGGCTACCTAGGAGTTTGAAAGGTTTTATATGATTTTGTAAGAGTATAAGTATTTAGGATCTTAAAGTTTAAAAAAAGGGGGCGGGTTGCCCCCTTCTTGTTTTCTAAATATGTATCGTATTATTTCTCCCTAAGTTTCTCGTTATCCCTCCCGTGGGAAGAAGGGGAATAGGAGCTGGGCAAAGGCAGAGATGTTGCGGGTCTGGATCCAGACTCTGCCAGGACCCTGAAACCGGCACACGACACCCTCACCGCTGGCAAGGGAGGAAAAAAGACCTTTCGCAGCTTTCGTAAGGGAGTATCGCATGGTTCCATCGAAGGCCACTAGGTTCCCTGTGTCCACGATATACTCTTCCCCCGCGGCAAGTTCTCTCTGCATGATGGCGCCATAGCTGGAAAGCCATAAATCCCCCGAACCAGTAATCCGTTGCAGGAACAATCCTTCCCCCGCGATCATGGCTGTGAGCGATCCTTGCGTGGACAGTTCCAAGGATGCGTCGCCAGCAAGGTAGGATCCACTCTGGGCTAGTATGGTTTCCCCTTGTAAGGATAGGTGTACGATATCCCCTGGCCCTGCAGGTCCTAAAACGATTTCAGCACCATCTTCCATTGCAGTGTATTCAGAGGTAAAAATTTTTTCCCCTCCCATGGCCGCTCCCAATGCTCCAAAAAAGCCTTTTCCCGAAGGCTTTGCTTTCAGTTCAATCGAAGGGGACATACAGATCATGGCTCCGGCCTCGGCTCGAATGGTTTCGCCGGCTTTCAGAGTCAATTGTAAAACGCTGAATACGGGACCATGGAGAATTGCAAATTGCATAGCGCACTCCTTCTGAGTTTTAATGTTATGCCGTATACTAGTATATCGAAAGCCGCTTTATCTTTCTACCATATCTGGGTTAATCTAGATGAGGCAACGCCTCCCCTTGACACCTCGCTGCTCGTTGCTTAGGATGAAATTGGTATACTTCAAAGGAAGCGAGGTGCAAATCCTCTGCTAGCCCGTAACTGTGATGGGGGACGAATCCCTGAAAACTGCCACTGGCCCAATTGGCTGGGAAGGTCTCAGGGAGGAGGCCACAACCCCTAAGCCAGGAAACTTTGGTATACCGCACTATCAATTTCAGACTTCGTGGATTGAGTCTGGAATGCGACCTATTCCCCGGGCCATAGGTTCGTATCCCGACTCCTTTTCCTCGAAGGGAAGGAGTATCGCATGAAGCAAGTAGCCATGTATATCAAAAAAAGCGTAGAGCCTTTGGAGGAGGCCTGGAAGAACCTCCGCCGTTTTTTTATTGTGTTCCTCTTAATCACTATGGCGGCAGTCGGGCTCCAGACTTTCACGTCCTGCGATCTATTGGGAGTGAAGGAGGGTGATACAATATTAGGTACATGGAAATCACCTGAAGGGGGCGATGGTTACAAGATTTATTATAATTCTTCTCAAGATCAATATAGGATAGAATATTTTAACAATTTTGGAACTGATTTTAAAGGTATAATACAAAAAACTTATACTACCAATTTCAAAGAAAAGAATGGTTATATAGTTTTATTAATCACTGATAAAGGGAATAGTCCTTATCTCGAGATAGAATTGGATAAATATTACGTTGTAAGATGGGAAGACTTTATTGGCGACTCTATAAGAATGGGGAATGCCTATAAACAAGGAGGAGTAAATATAGGCCTTTCAACTCCTCAAGATGCAAAAAATGAGTATACAGTAGAAAATGGATATTTTGCTTATATGGGTAACGCGGAATATCAGCGACAATGAGATACTAGATGCGTGACCTAGCGCGAAAAGCTACCCTTATTCTCCCGGCATTGGTCTTGGCCTGGGGCCTTGCCGCGGAGGAAGATACGGCAGACACCGATTCCCCTATTCTGGAAGGGGAGGGAATTACCTTTACTGCAACGGTGGAATCCACTCAGCAAATGCACAGAATCGAAAGAGACGAGATCGAACGTCTGCAAGCCCCGGACGCTGCGGCTCTACTGGAAAAAGCGTTTCACGTTGGAATTACCCGGTATGGAGCCCATGGGAGCCTGTCCGGCGTATCTTTACGAGGGTACGGGTCTGGTCGGGTAGCTATCCTCGTGGATGGTGTGCCGGTAAACTCACTACAGACGGGAACCGTGGACCTATCCAGCCTCAGCATTTCGGACGTGGAAGCGGTAGAGGTAATCTACGGTGGTTCGGACACGAAGTTTTCGGTAAGTGGGGCTCAGGGTGGAGTGGTGAACTTTATTACACGGCGCCGTAAAGGGGAGGGAAGCCGGTTAGAGGCAACCTTGCTGAATGAATTTCCTTTCCCAGAGCCATACGTTACAAATACCGGGGATCGGGTCTGGCCAACGGGGAAGGACTTTTTGGATACCCAGAAGGCCAGGGTTGCGTATGAATCAAACACAGCCTCCGGAAGTTTCAAAACGGGCCTGGAGGGAAGTTGGGCTTCCAACCGGTTCCTGTTCCAGGACCCTAACTACAAGATCCGGAAACGGGAAGGCTCGGAAGTAAAGGACCTAGGAGGAAACCTATCCTATCTCTGGAATCCCTCGGCCACCGATGAAGAGCTCCTAGTAAGCGGGCGGTTTTACTGGGGAGAAAAACAGGTTCCGGGGCCCCTGTACTCCACCAACGCTGGCCTGCAGGAGGACCTGTTCGGGAAAGCTACCCTACACTTTAGCCGGAAAGGGATTGGCGCCGGTGGCTGGTCTGGCGAGAGGGGCGTCAACCTGGAAGGGATCCTTGATTACGGGTATGAACAGACCGACTATTCCGATTCCTACGGGGACACCGTACAGAAGCTCCATACGGTACGAGGCATAAAATCATGGTCTATTCCTAATGATGGGGTTACTTTTAAACAAGCAGTAGATGGTACATTTGCCTATTTAAACTCAAGTAATATTGGAGATAAATATTATTATTTAATGAATGTTTCAATGGGCGTCGAGTATTACCCCTCCCTTGGGTTCGGAGTTTTTCCGTATATAAAACTAGTTATTAAAGAAAACACCCTTATACCTGTGCCAAAACTAGGATTTTTATGGGGAATTTCCGAAGAGGTTACCTTAAAGAACAACTGGTACCGTACTTTCCGCCTTCCTGCCCTAAACGACCTGTACTGGCCAGAAGACGCCTTTGCCAAGGGGAATCCGGACCTGAAGCCCGAGGATGGAGTAGGAGGGGACTTTATCTTTGAATGGAAAAAACCTGGTTCCTATCATTTGGAAGCTTCGCTGTACGGGACCTACCAGAAAGATGCTATAGTTTGGCAATCTACTGATGTTGATGAAGATGAAGGGAAATTAAGTCCAATAAATATTGCTACTGCATTATACTTTGGTTTGGGTATACAGGTGGTCTCTGATATTCATTCCCAAGTAAAATTTTCAGCAAGCTATGATTGGCTTCTCACCTATATACTGACTCGCGACCTAACCATAGCGGATGACAAGCGGATGCCTTACCAGCCCATGCACCGCTTCGGAGCGGGGGTAGAGATCCTCTGGAGCACAGGGTCCCTCGTAATCACTCAGAAGTACGAGAGCGAACGGTACGCTACTATCGTTAATGCGGCTCCTTTAGCGCCCTATTTTACCCTGGACATTTCGCTGAACCAAAAGCTGGGTAGAGAATGGACCCTCCTGGTCTCGGGCCGGAACCTTTTAGGGGCTAACTACCAATTGCTGAAAAATTATCCTTTACCCCGCGCAATACTTTCCATAGGGTTACGGTATGGAAGGGAATGGACGCGGCGCGAAGGGGCGAATGCTCCCAAGAGTTGGAACAGTTAATAGCGGGAGGGGAGGGAAGCACGCATGATTGCGATAGATAGCCCAATCAACGCGACCTACGGCCGTTGTGCCTCAAGGGTAATAGGTAGCATCGGGCGTCTCTTTCGGTTGGCCCTTTGGGTAGCCCTTACAGGTCTCTCTTTGGCTGGGCCTGCTACCCCGAAAATTGAAGCCTTGGGAAGGGGAGAAACTCGACCTAAGGAATCAAAGCCGGTGCAGTCTGCCTCGATAGCCGTGGTTGAGGTGCGGGATTCGTACAACAGGTTGGTGCAACTCCCTCAAACGCCCAATCGGATCGTTTCCTGTGCCCCCAACATGACAGAGATAGTTTCCTTCATAGGAGAGGGCAAGCGACTTGTGGGGCGCACCGACTGGTGCAATTGGCCGCCCGAGGTTTCTGCTATTCCCTCCGTGGGGGGCCTGCAAGACCCTAACATCGAGAAGATCCTGAGTCTAAAACCCAATGTAGTGCTAGCTTCTACTCATTTCCAGAAGGAAACGTTGGAGATCCTAGAATCGGTACGGATCCCCGTGTTCATGGGAGTGGTGCATCGGGAGTATGGGGAAGTGTACGAGTTGATTCGCCGAGTAGGGGTGTTGCTGGGCGTTCCAGAAAAGGCGGATCGAAAGGCTCGGGAGCTCGAGGAAAGGATTGAATCCATTCGACGGCGCACCGAACCCCTCTCTCCCAAGCCTAGCGTCTACTAAATGATCTCTTTTGGGGATGAGGGGGATTACACCGCGGGTGCAGACACCCATGTAAGCCAACTGATTCGCTGG
>CAKZQO010000111.1 GCA_937140905.1 uncultured Spirochaeta sp. | reverse complement strand
CTCTACACGCTGCTCGGGTCTCGGAGACCAGAAAACTGTGCGTTGGTGCGGGTGGCCGGGGATAGCATGGCGGATATTGGGCTTTTTAACGGAGACTATGTGTTGTTTGACCGTTCGGACACGGGCGGGGACGGGGTTTTTGTGATTAGCCTTTTTGGGGAGACTCGGGTGAAGAGGTTGCAGTACCGCTTGGCGGATCAGAAGATCCTCATTGCGAGCGAGAACGCCAAGCGGTATCCCGAGCCGGAGGTGGTGCCGATGAGTTATATCCAGGAAGGAACCCTTCTTATTCACGGCCGGGTGTTCGCGTGGCTGCACCGGCATCCGTATTGAAAAGGCGAAAAGTCAGAAGTATAAGCTAAGGATTTTTTGGTTCGTCCTATTGGTGAGCGTTGTTTGTTCCCTAGTTCTGTTTCAAGCGAACAGATAGAATACTGTTAACTGCGCGTCTCTATATCCCCGATTCCAGCACGGATCTCTTAAAAGCGTTACCCTTTTAGCATGAACGAACTAAAAGGGAAGCCCTTGACCCTGATGGCCAAGGTGCTGGGTATGGTGATTGCGGTGGGGGGGTTGGTTTTGAAGGCGACGGTGAATCCGGGGCTGGACATCGATGCGGTACTGAAGGTAGCGGGGTTCATTGTAGTGATTTTTGCGCCGGTGGACCTTTCCCTGATCCTGCAGAACGTGTTCAAGGGGGGGCGGTGATGAACGTGGTAGGAGTGGTACTGGGGATTGTGGTGCTGGTGGTATTTCTGCTGGTGATGGGGGGAGCGGTGGTGTTGGGGATGGAGCGCAGTAGTCGTCGGTATGCGGCGAAGCGCAAGGAGCAGGAAGAGGCGGTGGAGGTTTTTATACGGAAGGAGGAAGGACTTGCGGAAAGGGATGCTGTTGCTGTTATGCGGGATGCTCCTCGGGGGGAGGAGCACGGCAAGCGAACTGAAGAGCTTGCCGAGAGGGCTCGAACACGCGTACGGGATCGAGCTCGATCGATGCTATCCGGGGGTCCGGGTACTGGAGGTGCTGGAGGCGATTGAGGAAGAGGTGGCGGCAGCTGTACAGGAGGCCTACGCGGAGGGGTATAAGGCGGGGCGGGTGGAGGCGGTGGAGCTGTGGAAGCCGGTGGTACGGCGGGAGCAGGAGCGGGCTAATCGGGCGGAGCAAGCGCTGGCCGAAGCGGAGCGGAAAGGGATGTACGGGGTGCTGGTAGGGGTTCTGATGGGGATGGTGAGCGCGTGGGTTAGCATCCAGCTGGTGGGGCGGTAGGCATGGAAACGCTGGTACTACAGATCCTGCAGTACGGATCCACCCCGGCTCTGATAGCCCTGGCCTTTGCGGTGGGGTTTCTGGCGAAGAAAATTGAGGAGAACGGCCGCAAGGACGAGGAGCGGAGTCGTCGGATCACCGAAACGCTGAGTGAGCGGATCGACGGGCTGGAAGGCCGGTTTGAGGAGAGGTTTGCCGTACATGCCCGTAAGATCGATGAACTGAACAACCGGGTGGCTTGCGTGGAACGGGACTATCTGCCCCGGGAGGATCATTATAAAGATACCGCTGGCTGGCGGGCGGAGTTGAATCGAATATTTGATGTGATTGTGCGGCAATTGGAGAAAAACCGATGATCAAAGAGACCCCCCTACGAGGAGCAATCCTGCAATTTTTGAGGGAACTATATCCGGAAGGTGCGGAGAGGAGAACTATTCTCTCGGTGTTCTACCAGTACCATCGGTATGAAGCCATCGAGCGAAGTTTGGAGTACCTTGTGGACAAGGAGTATGTGACCCGTAAGGACGTGCCGCACCCCTATCGAGCGGCGGATACGATTAGTATCTATCGGATTGGGCCGAAGGGGATTGACCTTCTGGACGGTCTGGTAACGGATCCTGCGGTGATGGTCCCGCGGGAGGATTGAGGTGGGCCGGCGGAGTAAGATTGAGCTCCAGGCGCTGACGGAGCGAGTGGTGCGGTTGTACCAGGAGGGCAAGACCATTGCGCAGATTGCGGAGATTCTCCGCTCCGAGGGCTATGACACGAGCCGGGAGGGAGTGAGACGCGCGGTGAAGAACGCCCGGCAGTTGGCGGTAGAGCTGAAGAAAGCGACCGAGGAGGCCCGGGTGATGATGGAAGCGGTGCGGAACAGTCCCAACACAGATCTGGCGGAGGCGGTGCTAACTCGATTTGCGAGTCTGCTGCTACAGGAGTCCAGCGCTATTGAGGAATTAGGCTCTGAGGATCCGCTGGCATACATTGACGCGATTAGCAAAGTAGCAAACGCCCAGGCGAAGCTGGGAAGCGTGCGCATGAAGTACCAGAACGGGTTTGAGGCTGCCAAGCAGGCAGTACTGGAGGCCGTACGGACAGAACTTAAAAACCACCCCGATTTACTCCAGCGTCTTGAAGGAATTGTGAGGGGATTGGAGGTACCTCCTCCATGAGTGCCGTGCTCTCTACGTTGGTGGGGGACGTACAGGAAGTCCAGGCGGAGCGGGAACGTTGCCGGCGGGTAGAGCGCTCGGAGAAGGACTTTGGCTACTTCTGCCGCACGTACCTGTCTGATTATTTTTTCACCGAACCGGCTGAGTACCAGACCCTGCTCTACCAGGTGGCGGATACCCAGTCGCTTCCCCGATCCGTAGCGGAAGAGTTGAAGAGTTTTGTGCGGGAGAAGTACTGGTCACTTCTTAAGCCGACGGAGCATCTTGCGGGAGCCCTGTTCATCGAACCCCGGGAGCACGGGAAAACTGTGCGGTGGAGCTTTGCCTACCCCCTGTGGCGGATTCTAACTGGCAGAAGCCGGTATGTGCTGTTAATCGGCTCCAGTCAAACTGCAGCGCAGGAGAACCTGATCAACATCCGTACCGAACTGGAAGAGAACGAACTGCTTAGTGAAGACTTTGGGGATCTGCGGGGGGATCGGTGGAGCGATACGCGGATAGAGCTAAAGAATGGCACCTGCATCCAGGCGAAGGGCTCGGGAGCCAGTATGCGGGGTACCCGCTATCGGCAGTACCGGCCGGATTTGATCATCCTGGACGATATCCTTAAGGACGATGCCGTAGAGTCCCCTACTACCCGGTCTAAGATTCATCGGTGGTTGAAGCGAGTGGTGTTTAACCTAGGGAAAAACGCTTTTATTGTCTGGGTAAACACTATTTTTCATAGTGATGATCCGGCAAGTCGGTTGTTGCGAGAGCTAGAAGAAGGGACGCTGAAGCGGTGGGTGGCGGTGCGGCTGTCCTGCTTTCGGCCTGATGGAAGGCCGATCTGGCCGGAGAGCTGGACGGTGGAGGTGTTAGAGGAAAAGCGGCAGGTCCTGGGGACGGATGTATTCAGCACTGAGTACGAGAACGAACCCCTCTCTGATGAGGAGCGAATTATAAAGCCTGAGTGGATCCAGGCTCATGTGTACCTATCGGCGGAGCTACCTCCGGGGCTACGGTACTTTGCGGGGGTGGATCCGGCGGCAGGGAAGCATGACCATACCGCCATTGTTACGGTAGGGGTAGATCGATCGGGTACGATGTGGGAGGTAGACGCCTGGGCCGCCACCTGTTCGGAGGATGAAACGGTCACACAGCTCATCACAAAGCACAAGCGGTTTAAGTACGTACTGATTGCCTGGGAAGAAGTATCCTTTACGAACATATACGCGAGGTACGTGATGCGGATGGCTGCGATGGAGAACGTGTACTTACCCATCAAGACGGTGAAAGCGGGGACGGAGAGCAAGGTTCTACGGGTGCGCTCCCTGTCGCCCCTGATTGAAAACGGGCTGATCCGATTCCGGGACCGGGGGAACCGGGAGCTGATTGAAGAGCTTACCAGCTTTCCTAAGGGTCGCTTTGATGATCTAGCGGACGCATTGGCCTATGCGGTGGGCATAATCAGCCGGGCCGCAGAAGTGCCCCAGGTGGCACCCATAAAGCGCCTAGTGCCGACCCTGGCCCAGCAAACCTTACGGGGGTATCGACGATGAGTAAGAAAGCCAAAGAAGAAACTCTGTCGATGCGGGTGATTCCTGCCACGGATTTAATCTCCTCTTTTATAGGCTATATGCCCAATCCGGATGAAGTGCTTCGGGACACGGGAGAACGGATTTCTGTGTATCGGGAGATGCGGACGGATCCCCGGATCAAAAGCCTGCTGACGCTCCTGAAGAGTTCGGTTCTAGGGTTCGTCCCCCGGATCGAACAGGCAGAGGCGCGGTCGGCCGTTTATGATACCGTAGAGAGATCTCTGCATCAAACCCTGCTCTATGGGCTTGAGAAGCGGCTTCTATCGGCGATCGAATATGGGTATAGCGTTGTAGAAATCGTGTGGAAAAATCGGGAGGGGTGGTGGTTAGTCGAGGATGGGGTGTTGCGGAAGCCCGAACGGTTTGTGTTTGATGCCGACGGACGGCTTAAATACAAAGATCCATCAACCGGTGAGTTTATAGACTTATACGGTCAAGCTTATAAGTGGCTGGTGTACCGCTACGATAAGGACGCGGAAAATCCCTACGGTACCAGTGCGCTGAAGTCTTGCTACTGGGCCTGGAAGTTCAAGAAAGCGGGGGCACAGTTCTGGATCCTTGCCGCAGAGAAGTTTTCCGTTCCCTCGATACTGGCCCTGTTTGAGACGTCGGAACCAGAAGACAAGGTACGGGAACGGGCGTTACGACTGTCGGAGCTACTATCCACGATACAATCTGGATCCGGGGCGGCGCTGGCCAATATCAAAGAAATTAAGCTTCTCACAAGTCCTGAGAAGGTGAGCGAGTTCCGCTCCCTGATGGAGTGGTGTGACCAGCAGATCAGTTATGGAATTACTGGCCAGAGCCTGGCTACCCAAGAGGCTGAGTTCGGGAGCCGCGCCCAGGCGGTTGTCCATAGCGATATGCTCAAGACCCTGGCCAAAGGGATCTGCCGGGAGTTGTCCGAAGTGCTCCAGCGGCTTGTGTCCTATGTGGTGGAACTGAACTTTGGCCCAGGAGAGGCAGAACCGCAAGTATGGTTTGATCTGGATGAACACGCCACCTGGGAGGAGCTAGTGCAGGCTATTGATCGAGGAATCCCCGTATCAAAGACCGCTCTCTACAGCCGGTACGGCGTTCCCGAGCCAGATAGCGAGGAGGATACCTTTCTAAAGCCAGGATCCCAGGCCCTGGATTCCCTGTCGCTTGCGATGGCCGATGGCAGTAAAAAAAAAGTCCGGAGGAATATTTTTTAGTCCTGGAGACTGACGAACGCACCAAGCTTGCAGAGCTTGACAGGCTTGCGGATCGAGCCAGAGACCTTACCCTACCCCTGATTGGAAAAGAGATTGCCCAATGGATTAAAAACCTCTCTCTATCCGATGGGGTCCCTAGCGACGAAAGTATCCGGAGCGAGCCCTTCCCTGACACGACTCCTGAGCTTGTGCATCGAACGGAACTGGTACTGGCAGCGGCTTTCCTTGCGGGGATGGACCACGCCCAGGGACACCGTCTGGAGCTGGCAGATGATGAAGGATACCGTCCCCTTCCCTTTGAGGAGGCGATCCAGTTTCTGAAAGCCCGGGTGAGTCTAACTAAAGCAGAATGGGAGGACCTGGAACCGAAGCTGGCCTTCCGTGCGTTCACTCTGGCAAGGCTTACCTCTTGCGATTACATCGAGGCTATCCGGGGCCGGTTGATAAATACCCTGGAGAAGGGCGAAGGCTTTGAGCAGGCCTGGGCGGATGTGAAGGCCATTGCGGAATCCGAGGGTGCCACCATCAATCCGGGGTACTGGGAGACGGTCTATCGGACCAATATCCAGACCGCGTACAATGCGGGTCGCCGCATGCAGTTTGACCGTTCCAAACCAGCGGCCTACGCCCTGATGGTACTGGAAGACGAGCGGACCAGCTCCATCTGTCGACCCCTGACGGGCCTGGTGCTTCCGGCAAACCATCCCTTCTGGGACGATCACTGGCCGCCCTTTCATTTCAACTGCCGTACTACCGTGCGGGGGATTTATGAGGAGGAGGTAGCAGAGGTTCCCGTTCAGAATCTATCCATGGCGAAACTTCGGAAGACCTTTAAGCCGCAAGAAGGGTTTGGGCAGAATCCTATTGCGGTAGACAGTTTTTGGATGTTGACAAAGAGAATGGTGGAACGTGCGAAGCAGTATGGAATTGAAAACTCGTTTTATAACTTCTACCGCATGCTTTTCCCTCTCCAAGAAAGACGGGAGCGAGGCATTCACTTTAATTCTGTACCCTATAAACCAATACGGGATAAGTTGGTGAAAGCTTTTTCCAATGCTCCGGAAAAGATAAAGGCCCTAGTGGAGCAAGTTCAAAACAAGGTTCAGGTGGTGCCCTCTCTAAATTACAGGGATGATAGGATTGTGTATTTTTTTGCGGGAGATGCTATTTTCATAGATATAGGGGCTAGTTATGCAAGGATTCGGCATGAGCTGGGGCATGCTATTGATAACCTGATAACTATAAACTCTGCAAGCAGTAGATTCGTCCTTTCGTTTAATAATGACCGGGATCTCTACTTACGCCAAGATGGCAATCTAACCGCACGAGGAGAGGAGGTGGTAAGAGAGGAGAAGTGGAAGGACAATCCCCCTTTGAGCGATACGTTCGCGGCGTTGACAAAAAATAAAATACTAGGCAATTGGGGTCATCCTATTGACTACTGGAATAGAGACGTACGATACCAGTACTATGAAGTGGTAGCCGATGCGTACGAGCTGTATGGAATGGGGGATACAAGTCTAATCGCTTACTATAGAGTTTTATTTCCTACCCTATCGAAGTATTTTGACAGTTTTTTTGAAATGCATTAGGATATAGTATGAGGTGAACCATGGATCAGGAAATCGCTACAAAAGAAATATATGATCTTGTCAAGAAATACTATGAAAAGTTTGGCTCTGATACGTTTAGCCTATATTATTGTCCAAACGACCCCGCCTATGTAGCCAAACGGCTTCGCACGGCTATTGAAACAGGCGTACCGTATGACCCTCTTAAGGAAATGTTGGATAATGCTCCTGCCTGGTTCCGGGAAAAATACAACGAAGGTAAAGTTTTATTTTGAAGTAACCGGTAGGAAATTCTCAACGCTCAAGCTGTCGTAGAAAAAGTCCCACATTAAAAATAAACTTACAAGAGCAGATCATAGAGCTGCTCTTGTAACAGGGTGAATGCCGCCGAGCGCACCTTCCACTATAGAATTTCCTACAAGATTCCCATCGGGTCAAGGTATGACTCAAGAACGAAGGAATTTTGGGTCACAGACCCATTCTTAAATTCGATTTTCTAACAGCAATCTAACGCTACAATCGAACCGAAGGGGCGGGGTAGTATAAAATCACCCCCCCCTGGGAAACACCCCCGATTTTAGGCCGTTTTTTGCGTCCCCCTGCTTATCCCCGATTCCAGCACATCTGCGTGGGATCTGTTACGTTTTCAGCATGAGACAACGCACACGAGAGTTGGCAAAGGTAGGAATCTTCGGCTCCGTAGATAACCCCCAGGTAGTGACGGAGAGGGATCTGCAGGAGATTGTTGAGACCTTTCCGGAGGTAAGGAAGGCGCCGGTGAGTTTGAATGGGCACTGGCCGGATCCGTCCCGGCCTCGGCTGGGAAACGTGGTAGCCGTTACCTATGATGAGGCAACCAAGACTCTAATGGGTACGATCGAGGAGCAGGAGGAGCTGGCGGAGGCGGTGGACAAGGGGTACTTTCCGGATGTGTCCATAGGGGCGAAGCGGCGGGCTGCAGATGGGAAGATGTACCTGCATCACGTAGCCTATTTGGGAGAGGAACCGCCGGCCATAAAGAATTTGGTGAACACCATTCAAACGGCCCTCACGACAAAACCAGACTTAGCGGCCTCAGATACCGAAGGAGTAGTTTTCCTGCCTCCTGCCACGGCTCCGAGGCTTACGTTGTCAGACACCCTCGCAGGAGCGAGGATATCTCAGTCAAAAGGGAGATCGAGCATGAAGACACTGGAGCAGGCGCTCGAGGAGCTGGGAGCGGAACGGAAAAAGACCGAGACGCTCAGCCAGGAGGTGGCGCGGCTACAGGAGCGACTGAGCACGGTCAGTCGACTGTATCCGGAAGCGATCGAGTTAGCGGATCCGGGGGAGAATCCTCACGGGCTGGTGGCGCGGCTACGGGCTGCGAAGAAGGCAGAGCTGCAACGGGCAGCGGAGGGCCGGGTACCCAAGGCAAAGGAAGGGTTACTGGTAGCGCTGGCGGATCGGCTACCGGTGGGGGGAGAGATAGAGCTATCGGAAGGGGAAGCGAAACGGAGGGTGGGATGGCTGGATCTGTTGCGGGAGCTAATTGAATCG